>DASRJA010000631.1:0-10871 GCA_035649695.1 Mycobacterium sp.
CCGTGCTCGTCCTGCGCGGGGATGAAGCCGCCCATGGTGATGTAACCGGGCGTCAGCGACTCACCGCGTAGCTCGATCACGCCGACGCCCCGCGGCGGCATCACATTGCCGTGCTCGTCGATGATGCGGGCCTCGAGGTCCTTCAGTAGCGGGCCCAACGAGGCCAGCCGGCGAGTGTTGCCCTTCGTGGCGGGGACGGCGCGACGCAGCGCGGCCAGCAGGTCGGCGTCGACCTCGTCGACCACCAGACCGGCGTTGCACGGGGAGAACGACACCGCCAGCGTGGTCTCGGCCATGCCGTAGGCGGGCAGGATCGCATCGGGCCGCAGACCGAACGGCTTGCCGGCGTCCAGCAGGTCCTCGACGTCGGCGGGCTCGACGGGCTCGGCGCCCGACAGCGCGAACCGCAGCGTCGACAGGTCGAACTGACCCGGCTCAGCTTGCTTGCGCAACCGCTTGGCGAACAGCGCGTACGCGAAGTTGGGCGCCGCGGTCATGGTGCCCTTGTACTTGTCGATGAGCTTGGCCCACAGCAGGGTGTCGCGCAGGAAGTCCATCGGCGTGACCTTCACCAGCTCGGCGCCGAAGTACATCGGGATGGTCAGGAAGCCGACCATGCCCATGTCGTGGAAGCAGGGCAGCCAGCTGACCATGACGTCCTTGTCGACGTCGTACTCGGCGCCGATGAACATCGCCTCGGCGTTGGAGTGGATGTTGCGGTGCGTGATCTGGACGGCCTTCGGCGAGCCGGTCGAGCCGGACGTCAGCTGCATCAGCGCCAGGTCGTCCTCGCCGACGTCGACGGGGTCGATCGGATCCGACGTCAGCAGATCGGCGATCTGAAGGACCTTGATGCCCTTCTCCTCGAGCACGGGGATCGCCGCAGTGAACGGCTCGGAGACGATGACGGCCTTGGCCTCGATCATGCCGATGACGGTCATGGTGTCCTCGGCCCAGATCACCAGGTCGGTGCGCGGCGTGGGCTGGTGCAGCATGGTCAGGCTGGCGCCGCGCATCCACAGGCCCTGCGCGGTCGGGGCGATCTCGACCGGGAAGCCGGCCAGCACGCCGACGGCGTCGCCGTGGCCGATGCCCGCGGCGGCCAGCCCGCCCGCGATGCAGCGCGCGCGCTCGTGGACCTCGCCCCAGGTGTGGCGGACGGGTTCGTGGGGTTCACCGGTGACCATGCCCGTCGTCACGGTGCGGGCATTGCGGTACATCTTCTCGGTGAATCTGCTCACGACATCCTCCTAGACGGTCCCAGAGCAAATGCCTGAGAGTAATGCTCCCGCTGATAGAGGGCGCTTTCGCGGAGGCGCGCACACAATTGGGGAGCGGTTAGGTCTCGAATCGGGGTCTCGTCTATATATCCGACCAATCCACCGCCGGGGTTACCGGAGGCTGAAAAGGTCGCGCCCGATTCCTGACCGCTAGCTTTCACCGCCGATCATCTTAAGCAACTCTTAAGTAACCGCCAAACTGAAGCGATAATTGCGACCTGGGTCACACCCAGACGTGATCAAACCGACGTCGACGGCGCAGGCACCACTCGGGCGCCGTGAACGGGCCCGCTGGCGACCCTCACAGTGCGGCACACGCCGGCGCCTGCCAGCTCCGCGCCCACGTCGACTGCGGCGGCCGCCGACATGCACAGGAACGCACACGTCGGCCCGGACCCCGACACAATCCCGGCGAGCGCGCCCGCGTCGGCCCCCGCGCGAAGCGTGCGCCGCAGCCCCGGGTCCAGGCTCAGCGCCGCCGGTTGCAGGTCGTTGCCGAGCAGCGGGGCCAATTCGGCGGGATCACCCGAGGCCAACGCGGCCAGCACCGGCTCCGGATCGTCGAGCCGCGGCGGCTGGCCCCGGCCTTTGTCGCGCAACCGGTCGATCTCACTGAATACCGCGGGCGTGGACAGGCCGCCCTCGGCGAAGGCCAGCACCCAGTGGAAGGTGCTGCGGGCGAGCACCGTGGCGAGCTCCTCACCACGGCCGGTACCCAGCGCGGTGCCGCCATGCAATGCGAACGGCACATCGCTGCCCAGCTGGGCGGCCAGCGCGTGCAGGTCGCGGCGCGGCACGCCGAGCTCCCACAGCGTGTTCATCGCCACCAGCACGGCCGCCGCGTCGGCGCTGCCGCCGGCCATCCCGCCCGCAACGGGGATCGACTTCTCGATGGAGATCGCCACGTCCGGCGACCGCCCGACGTGCTCGGCCATCAACTCCGCCGCCCGCCAGGCCAGGTTGCGTTCGTCGGTGGGCAGCGACTCCACACCCTCGCCCGCCATCTCCAACGACAGCACGTCGGCGTTGCGCACGATGACCTCGTCGAGCAGCGACACGGCATGAAAGATGGTCGTCAGCTCGTGGTAGCCGTCGTCTCGACGATCACCGACGCCCAGATACAGATTGACCTTGCCCGGCACCCGCACGGTGACCGACCCGGTGGGAACCCACTCGGACGCGGTACTTCCGTCGGACGCGGACACGGCACGACACTATCGCCGGGATGAACAGGACACGTACGGAAGTGGTCAGAAGGGCGGCCGTAGCGAGCCATCTCGCCAGGTAACCGCCCGGGCTAACCATAGGCTGTGAGGGTGCTTTCGCCCGGCGACCGGTTCGAGGGATACGTCGTCGAAGCGGTGCTCGGCCACGGTGGGTCCGCGACGGTGTACCAAGCCCATGACTCCGCCGGTCCCGATCGTGCGGTCGCGTTGAAAGTGCTCGACGAGCGCCATCGCCATCAGGCGCAACTCGAGCGTCTGCGTCGTGAATTCGAGTTCGCCCACCAGCTCGACCACGCGCACATCGTTCGGATGTACGAGCGCGGGCCGGGTTGGCTTTCGATGGAGCTTGTCCCCGGCGGTACGGCCGCCAAGCTATCGACACTGCCCGATCGGCTTGCCGCGCTGTCACAGATCGCCGATGCCCTGGACTACATACACAATCGCGGCATCGTGCACTGTGACGTCAAACCCACCAATATTCTTGTCCACCCGGACTTTTCCCAAAACGGAGCTGTGCTCATCGATTTCGGCGTCGCCCTTTCGATCACCTCCGATATCGGATATCACGCCACCCACATCGAGGCGTCCCTGCCGTATTCGGCGCCGGAACTGCTCACCGGCCACGCACCGAGTGAGGCCACCGACGAGTACGCGCTGGCATGCACCGCCGTCGAACTCATCACCGGTTCACCACCGTTCACAGCAACTACCCAGCTAGGCTTGATCAAGGCTCATCTAAGTAGCACTCCTCCACGCCGATCACGTGAGATTACTTGGCTGCCACGCGTTTTCGATTCGATCCTGGCCAAGGCCATGTCGAAAAGCCCACAGAATCGCTATCAATCCTGCCGCGAATTCGTCTCGTTGATCACCCGCGCACTGCGATAAACATGAGCTAAATGCCTACGTAACCAAACTTTTACGGTCTCCGAGTTTCGGGTCCGTGTCGCCGCACCTAACCTCTGGCCAATGGGATCCGCTATCGAGTACGACACATCTGCGCTAGCTCATGAGGACGAGGGCTACCACAAAGGTTTGAAACCGAGACAGCTGCAGATGATCGCCATCGGCGGCGCTATCGGCACCGGCCTGTTCATGGGCGCCGGCGGCCGGCTGCACACCGCGGGGCCCGGCTTGTTCATCGTGTACGCGGTGTGCGGTCTGTTCGTCTTCTTCATCCTGCGTGCCCTGGGTGAGCTTGTGCTACACCGTCCTTCGTCGGGATCGTTCGTTTCCTATGCGCGCGAGTTTCTCGGCGAGAAGGCCGCGTATGTCGCGGGCTGGATGTACTTCTTCAACTGGGCGTGCACGTCGATCGTCGACGTCACACCCCCGCAGGGTGCTGGAGATGGCCCGCGAGCGAGTCGGCTTCACCGGCAATTACCCCCCGTTCGTCGTCGCGGAGACACCGTTGGTGACTTCTCCGGCGGCTGAAGCCGACCGGCTTCTTCTCACGCGGCTTGCGCGCGAAGGGCCAGTCCAGCCCGAAGGATGTTGCGCGCGGCGTGTTCGTCAGCCTGGGCGCGATGCGAGCATCGCTGGCAGACGAACTCCGCTTGGGTGACGCGGTTTTCGGCGGCTGCATACCCGCATTTTTCGCAGCCGTCCGACGTGTGCCGAGGGTCGACCTCAATCCAGATACGCCCAGCCTCTTCCGCTTTGGCGCGCAGTATTGAGACGAACCGGCCCCAGCCGGCGTCACTTATGCTTCGATTCAGCCCGGACTTCGCCCGGGCACCGTTCTTGAGGAACTGCTTCGGGTTGTCCGGGTCGGGCACCTTGGCCCGCCGCAGCATGTTGGCGATCTTCAGATCCTCCACCACCAACAGGTCAAAGCGCGCTACGAGTTGGCGGGCCTGTTTGTGGTGAAAGTCCTTGCGCTGGTTGGCGATCTTACGATGCCGCGCCGCGACCGTTTCTCGTTTACGGTCGCGGTTCTTCGACCGCCGTTTTGCGCACTGTAGCCGCTGCTGCGCGGCGGTCAGCCGGTCGTCAGCAGCTCGCCCCCATCGCGGATTATCGACGCACTCACCTTCGCTGGTGGTGGCGAAACTCGCGATCCCGACGTCGATACCGGCCTGGCGGCCGGTGGCCGGCAGCGGATTGGTCGGCACGTCCTCACAGGACAAAACAAGCAGCCAGTGCCGGCCGCAACGCTTGACCTGGATCGTCTTGACCCGCCCCACAACTTGGCGGTGTAGGTGGACCTTGACCTGGCCGATGCCTTGCAGATACACCCGCTTCTGCTCACGCAGCCAGCGGGCACCGTCGCCGTCTTTGGGCCACTCCACGCTGTCGAACCGAGCCTTGCCCTTAAACCGCGGAAACCCCGGTTTGACGCCGGGTTTGGCTGTCTTCACTCTGCGGAAGAACCCCGCGAACGCCTTGTTCAACCGGCGCAGCGTGGCCTGCTGGCTGGAAAACGACCACACGTCCATATCCGGGCGCGCTGCCCGGATCGCAGTCAGCTGCGCCGACTGATCCCCGTAGTAGATGCGGGTCCTGCTGTGTGACCATGCGTCGCGCCGTTCCTGCAGCGCCGCGTTGTAGAGTTCGCGGTGCGCGTCCACGCACGCCGCCAACGCGGCGTGCTGGCGCGCGGTCGGCCGCAGCCTGAAAACGTAGGCCCGCCTCACGATGCCACCGCGTCCCATTGGTGCTCGATGTAGCGGCGCACCGTCGACTCCGAGACGTAGCCCACCGAGGCGGCGAAACAGGACGGCGACCACAACACCTTCGCCAACCCTCGCAGACACGGAAACTCCGAACGCAGCACCCGTGCGGTGCGGCCCTTGAACGCCCCAACCACCTGTGCTGGGGCATCGGTTGACCCGACCACACGAACAGGTGCACGTGATCGGGCATGACTTCCTTAGCCACGATCTCCCAGCCGTGCTCGCCGGCGATCTGTTCCAGCAGCTCGCCACACCGGACCGCGACGCGGCCACCCAGAATCCGACGCCGATACTTCGGGCACCACACCAGGTGCAAACCCAGCGAGCACACCCCGCCAGGCGTGCGACGAAACCGGCGCTCGGACATGCCGCAAACGTTACGAAACGACACCGACAAACTCACGACCACACGCTGTTCACCAGGCCCGATTCCCCCGACGACTCAAAGCCGCCGATCCCCTCGGGCCAGACTAGATGGCGCGGATCTGCGACTGCTGCGCCGGCTGCTCCTGGGGCTGCGGTTGCGGCTCCTGCGGCTCCGTGGGCTTGGGTTCCCATTCTCCGGAGCGCTGCAGCAGCCGGACGAAGTCCGCGACCGACAGCGTCTCGCCGCGGCGGGCCGGGTCGATGCTGGCCGCCAGCAGCCGGTTGGCGGACTCGTTGCCCGAACCCGCCCACTCGGCGAACGCGTTGCGCGATGTCTTGCGGCGCTGCGAAAACGCCACATCGATCAGCTCGAACACCTTGGTGCGGAAATCAGCGTCGGTCGGCCACGGCGAGGCCTCGTGGCGGTCGATACGCACCAGTCCCGAATACACGCGTGGAATCGGCCAGAACACTGTCGGAGACACCATGCCGTAGCGCCGGACGTTGCCGAAGAACCGCACCTTGACGCTGGGCACGCCGTACTCCTTGCCACCGGGTTCGGCGGCGAGCCGCTCGGCGACCTCGGCCTGCACCATCACCATGACGGTGCGGATCGTCGGAAACTCGGCGAGTAGATGCAATAGGGCGGGAACGGCGACGTTGTACGGCAGGTTGGCCACCAGGGCCGTCGGCTGCTCCTCCACGTCTGGCGGGTGCAGCGTCAGGATGTCGCGGTTGAGCACGGCCAGCCGGTTGATCTCGCTGTGCGAATGCTCGGCGATGGTCTTCGGAAGCTGCCGGGCCAGAATCGGATCGATCTCGACGGCGGTCACTCTCGCGCCGCGGTCGAGCAGCGCCAGGGTCAACGACCCAAGCCCTGGACCCACCTCGAGGACGTGGTCATGACGATTGACGCCGGAGGCCGAAACGATACGGCGAACGGTGTTGGCGTCGTGGACGAAGTTCTGGCCGAAAGATTTGCGCGGCCTGAAGTCAATCTCTTTCGCCAGGTGTCGTATCTCGGTCCGCCCGAGCAGTCGAATAGTCAGCGCGCTCCAGTCCTCCCGCTACACACGGGCCACGCGCCCCAACCTTGTCGCGCCCGAGTGACCTCAGCAATCGCGATCTGTTCTTCTCTTGTCGCCAGATCCGCCCTCGGAGCATACCTCAGACCGCCTTGTCGTTCCCAGGTGTTTTGATCAAATTGGACGCCACCGTAGAACCCGTTGCCGGTGTTGATGGCCCAATTACCTCCGGCTTCGCACTTCGACAGCGAGTCCCAGACAGCTCCATTTGTTACCGGAGGAACTTCCGTCCCCGGTTTCGCGCCGACGCGGAGCACCCCGTCGCGGGCCGGCGCGATAACGACATTGGCTACTGGCAACCTTCCGGTCTCGACTCCATTGACCGTCGAGACGGCGAATGTGACGTCCTGTGTGCCGGGCATCCCGGGGTCGTCGACCACCTGACGGCTCATGTTCATGGTGGCGTCGGGGATTTGCTGGTTGTTCGGTGGCAGCGGGAGGCGCTGGGTCACCTTGTCGATGCGGATCCGGGTCACCTGGACCTGCATGTTGTCGACCACCGGCGACCATGCGGGGGGGACCACGGTGTCGTTCTGCTTAAGGGGCACACCCGCAGCCTCGAGCAGTCCGGCGACGTTCGGCGCCGCAAGATGGATTGTCCGGGTCGCGCCAGCGTCGTTGAGCTGCACCGTCTTTGCGCTGACAACGGGAAGGGACATACCCGCCAGTGGGACGCGACTGCCGCGCGATGCGGCTGCCGGTGCCTTGTCGGTCATCTTCAGCTGGGCCAGCGCCTCGTCGACTGTCGACGCCGTCGTCCACACCTGCCTGCTGTTCTCGCCGTCGAGCGAGATCTGCAGGGGCCGGCTGCGGCGCAGCACGATCGAGTCGGACTGACGCACTTGCTCGTTTGCGGCTGGGTAGAGGTCGTCGCGGTCGCCGACGTCGAAGCCGTTCTCCTTGACCACATCGATCACACGCGACTTCATCGTGGCAACTGTCATCTCGGAGCCGTCGACGGTCAGTTTGACGGTCTTGTGCGCGGCAACGGCGTATCCGCCTGCGAAGGTCAGCGCGAGCAACGTCGCACCGACCAGCAGCCGAAGCAACGGCGAGCGCGCCTCGTGGAGCTTATTCAAAGTATTCAAAATGTGGTCTATCCCCGACTATCGGACGGTTGACGGCTAGGCCGGTTCCCCCCGTTCGATCACCGAACGGTAACGGTTAGGTCAAGGGGCGGCAACTCGCCAGCCCATAAGCCCGGATGGCCGCCGTAGTACTTGCCTGGGCAATGTCTTCTGCCGGGCGGTCGACGACTTCGGCGAGCGCCCTCACCGTGTAGGGCAGGCAGTACGGCTCGTTCGGGGCACCACGATACGGGTGCGGGGTCAAAAACGGCGCATCGGTCTCCACGAGCAGCTGGTCAGGCGGGATCAGGGCAGCCGCCTCCCGCAGCGCCTTAGCGTTCTTGAAGCTGACGGTTCCAGACAGGCTGAGCAGCCAGCCGCTGGCCACACAGGTGCGGGCCATGGCCGCGTCCGACGAGAAGCAGTGAAAGATCACCGTGTCGGGTGCGCCCTCGGCTTGGAGGACGTCGAGCACTTGGGCGTCGGCGTCGCGATTGTGGATCATCAGCGGCTTGCCGATGCGCTTGGCGAGGTCGATGTGCCAGGCGAAGGCGTCCTTCTGGGCGGCGGGCTCGGCGCAGCCGTCCAGCTTGCCGGGCCAGTACATGTCCATGCCGGTTTCGCCGACCGCGACGACGCGCGGGTGTTCGGCCAGCCGCTCGATGACGGTCTTGGCTTCGTCGGTGAGCGCATTGGCGCGCGTCGGGTGCAGCGCGACGGCGGCGTAGACGCGATCGTCCCAATCGGCCGCCTCGGTCACCCAGCGGGCGGAATCCAGGTCGTCGGCGATCGTGACGACGGCTTGCACGCCGACGGCCGCGGCGCGGTCGACGATCGCCGTCACGCTCGCGGCGTCGGTGGCCCCGCATGCGTCGAGGTGGGTGTGGGCGTCGATCAGCGGGCTCAGTGGCTCCGGTGCGGGCGGCGCCGGGCGCTTCTGATCCACGCCAACACAATAAGGTGAGGACAAATGAGCGAGCCGTACTACATCACGACAGCCATCGCCTATCCCAACGGCGATCC
Organism: Mycobacterium sp.; assembly: GCA_035649695.1. Lineage (GTDB taxonomy): Bacteria > Actinomycetota > Actinomycetes > Mycobacteriales > Mycobacteriaceae > Mycobacterium. The sequence goes on from DASRJA010000631.1 coordinate 8,723, forward strand.
GCACGTCGGGCATGCCTACGAGTACATCGCGACCGACGCGATCGCGCGGTTCAAGCGACTCGACGGGTTCGACGTGCGCTTCCTGACCGGCACCGACGTGCACGGACAGAAGATGGCCGAGACGGCGGCGGCCGAGGGCATCCCGGCGGCCGAGCTGGCGCGGCGCAATTCCGACGTGTTCCAGCGGATGCAAGAGCGGCTCAACATCTCCTTCGATCGGTTCATCCGCACCTCGGATGCCGACCACTACGAGGCGTCCAAGGAGATCTGGCGCCGGATGAACGAGGCCGGCGACATCTACCTGGACGCGTACAAGGGCTGGTACTCGATACGCGACGAGCGGTTTTTCACCGAGGCCGAAACGACCGTTGGCGCCGACGGCGTGCGGATCGCCACCGAGACCGGCGCCCCGGTGACGTGGACCGAGGAGCAGACGTACTTCTTCAAGCTGTCGGCCTATGCGGACAAGCTGCTGGCGCTCTACAAGGCGCACCCGGAGTTCATCGAGCCCGATGTGCGCCGCAACGAGGTGGTCAGCTTCGTCTCCGGCGGGCTGCGCGACTTGTCGATCTCGCGGACTACGTTCGACTGGGGCGTGCCGGTGCCCGACCACCCCGACCACGTGATGTACGTGTGGGTGGACGCGCTGACGAATTATCTGACGGGCGTGGGTTTTCCGGACACGTCGTCGGACTTGTTCAAGCGGTTCTGGCCAGCCGATCTGCACATGATCGGCAAGGACATCATCCGGTTTCACACGGTCTACTGGCCGGCATTTCTGATGTCGGCGGGAATCGAGTTGCCACGCAAGGTCTTTGTGCACGGCTTCCTGCTCAACAAGGGTGAGAAGATGAGCAAGTCGGTGGGCAACGTTGTCGACCCGCTGAACCTGATCGACACGTTCGGGGTGGACCAGGTGCGCTACTTCTTCTTGCGCGAGGTGCCGTTCGGGCAGGACGGCAGCTACAGCGAAGAGGCGATCATCGGCCGCATCAACGCAGACCTGGCCAACGAGTTGGGCAATCTCGCGCAACGCTCGCTGTCCATGGTGGCGAAGAATCTGGACGGAATCGTGCCGGAGCCAAGCGAATTCACCGCCGACGACAAGGCACTGCTGGAGGCGGCCGATGCGTTGATGGACCGTGTGCGGAGCCATTACGACGCCACCGCAATGCATCTCGCCCTGGAATCGATCTGGTCGGTACTGGGCGCGGCCAACAAGTACTTCTCCGCACAGGAGCCGTGGGTGCTGCGCAAGACCGATGAGGAGCGGTTCCGCACGGTGCTGTACACGACCCTGGAGACGGTCCGGATCGCCACATTGCTTTCGCAGCCGGTGATGCCGGAGTCGACGGGCAAGCTGCTCGACCTGCTCGGGCAGACCGACGATCAGCGGACGTTCGCTGCGATCGGAAGCCGGTTGGCGCCGGGAACCGCGCTTCCCGCCCCGGTTGGGGTGTTCCCGCGCTATCAAGCGGAGTGACATAGCCGCTCGCGGCTTAATGCTGGCGGTACCGCCAGGACACGGCGGGGTAACGGCTGCCTACTTGCATTGAGGGCATGACCGACATGTTCCATTTGGGCTGGTTTCTGAACTTCGTCGCCGACGAATGGAACGGCAACTGGGGTGACGGCGGCCGCGATTTCACCGGGGACTTCTACGTGGAAATCGCTCGCGATCTCGAGCGTGGCAGGTTCGACTACGTCCTGCTTGAGGACAAGCTCATGGTGTCGACCGCCTACGGCGGCACGATGGAGCACGACCTCAAGCACGGGGTTAACCCCAAACACGACCCTGTTCCGCTGGCCGTGCTGATGGCCAATGCCACCAGCCGCCTAGGCGTGATCCCGACGATGTCGACCACCTTTTATCCGCCGTTCCTATTGGCGCGGCTGTGCAGCACCATCGACCACATCGCCCGCGGACGGTTCGGCTGGAACGTCGTCACCTCCGGCGAGGACCGCTCGGCACAGAACTTCGGTATGGACAAGTTGTACGAACACGACGATCGGTACGCGAGGGCCAGCGAGTACATGGAAGTGGTCACCAAGCTGTGGGAGTCGTGGGAGCCCGACGCGATCGAACGCAACACCACCACAGGCACATTCGCGAATTTCAAGAAGGTCCACACGATCGACTTCGATGGCA
>DASRJA010000632.1:0-3132 GCA_035649695.1 Mycobacterium sp.
GTTTCCCACCGGGTACTCGACTGAGTCTCGAACCCGCCTCTTGCTCGACAGCCTCATCATCACCGCCGCGCTCTTCGAGATCTCGTGGGTCCTCGTTCTCGAAGATGTCTGGAATGCGGGTGCCGGGAGCCGTTTCGCACTCGGCCTTTCGTTGGCCTATCCCGTCAGCGACATCGTGGTGGTGTCGGTGGCTTTGTTGGTGCTTGCCAAAGCACGTACCGGCCAGCGCCTCACGCTGATGCTGCTGACCGCAGGCAGTCTGCTGAATGCATTGTCCGACAGCGCGTTTGTCTACCTCACTATGCATGGCGCCTATTCCGGCGGTGGCCTAACGGATGTGGGATGCGCAGCGGCGCTGGCGTTACTCGCCATGGCCGCACTGGTCGGCCGTCGGACGCCACAAGCTGAAGAAGCCGAGACGTGGGTGCCGCCGCGCCCCGCACAGTGGCTGCCATATGCGCCGCTCGCGGTGGCCGCCGCAATGTGCATTCCGCGGTACCTTTTCGAACCGGGATTGACCGCGATCTTCGCGTCGTCGGCGTTCTTGATGACGGCCGTGCTGGCGCGGCAGTTCGTCGTGGTACGCCACAATCGGCGTCTGCTTGAGGTGGTTGCCGATCAGGCTTTGCGCGATCCTCTCGGGCTTAGCGAACCGAGTCCTGTTTCACGATCGGCTGACGCACGCGTTGCAACTTCACCAGCGGGATGACCAGTCGGTGGCGGTGGTATCACTGGATCTCAACGATTTCAAGAGCGTCAACGACAGCCTCGGGCATCCAGCCGGTGACGCGCTGCTCGTACAGGTGGCGCAACGGTTGGTCGACTGCGTGCGGACAGGCGACACGGTGGCCCGGCTGGGCGGCGACGAGTTCGCGGTCCTGTTGGAAGGAAGGGCGCACCAGTCTCGGCTCATTGCGCACCGGGTTGTTCAGGCTTTCGACGAACGGTTCGTGGTCGACGGGCACGACCTGTTGATGCGGCCCAGCGTCGGCCTGGCCATGGTGACGGCCGACGCGAAGATTTCGACTGACACCTTGCTGAAACGCGCCGACACCGCGATGTATGCGGCAAAGCGCTCGCGCTCGGGTGACGTGCACACGTTCACTCCCGAAATGCACCGACCCGATGGAAACGACTGCGGCGGCGACGGTGCCCGACTTCTAGACCAATTGCGCAGCGCGATCGACAACGTGGACCTGACGCTGGTCTATCAACCCAAGTTCGACCTGCGCGACGGCGCGATCGTCGGGGTGGAGGCACTGGTGCGGTGGCCGCATCCCGAGCTTGGCATGCTCGGCCCTGACCACTTTCTGCCGTTGGTCCGCCGCCATGGCCTTATCCGGTCGGTGACCGAACTCGTGTTGGCCGGTGCGCTGGACGATGCCGCGGATTGGCGTGCACGCGGCGTCGAGGTGCCGATTGCGGTAAATATCTCCGCCCCGTCGCTCGGAGACCTCGACCTCCCTGGCCGGATCGAGCGCGCGCTCGTCGACCGCGATATGAGCGCGAGATCGCTGACAGTTGAGATCACCGAAGACCTCCTGGTCGACAATGTAGACCGAACACGTACGGTGCTCGACGACATGCGAGCGCGCGGAATCCGGGTGGCTATCGATGATTTCGGCAGTGGCTACTCGGCGTTGTCGTACCTGCGCGACCTCCCGATTGATGAAGTGAAGCTCGATAGGCAGTTCATCACACCGAATACTTGTCGACCCGCGATCCGCGGCGATCGTCCGCGCCGTGATCGACCTTTCGCATGAACTCGGCGTGACGACGGTCGCAGAAGGAGTCGAAAACGAAGAAACGGCCGACCGGCTCCGCGACTATGGCTGCGAATTCGTCCAGGGCTATTACTGCAGCCCACCGGTCGGGGCAGCGGACATCGTCGACCTGATTCACGGTAATAAGCCGTGTTGCCCCGAGGACACGGCCGCGTTGGGCTTGAATGCAGGCGATTTCCGCGCTCACCGGCGCATTAAGTTAGCGGGTCTATCCTCGCGGCTATGACTGCTCCTGTAGATCCCAATCGCTTCGAAGAGATGTACCGCGACGAGCGGACGGCGCACGGATTGCCCGCCGCCACACCGTGGGACATCGGCGGTCCACAGCCAGTGGTTCAGCAACTCGTCGCGCTGGGCGCCGTCAAGGGCGAGGTGCTCGACCCCGGCACCGGCCCCGGACACCACGCGATTTATTACGCGTCAAAGGGGTTGTCGGCCACCGGCATCGACGCGTCGCCCGCCGCCATCGACCGCGCCGAGCAAAACGCGCAAAAGGCCGGGGTAAAGGTGGACTTCCGGGTCGCCGACGCGACCAAGCTCGAGGGACTCGACGACCGGTTCGACACCGTCGTCGACTGCGCGTTCTATCACGTATTCAGCACCGAGCCCGAGTTGCAGAAGTCCTATGCGCGGGCGCTGCATCGCGCCACCAAGCCCGGCGCGCGGCTGTACATGTTCGAGTTCGGCGCGCACAACGTGAACGGCTTCAAGATGCCGCGATCGCTCTCAGAAGATGATTTCCGCCAGGTGTTTCCGGACGCCGGCTGGGACATCACCTATCTCGGGCCGACGACGTACCAGGGAAACGTCAGCGTCGAGACCTTCGAGATGATGGCCGCGCGCAACCCGGATATGGCCGAAGAGATGAATCCGTTGCTGGAGCGGCTGCGGGTCATCGAACCGTGGCTGGTCGACGGTCGAGTGCACATGCCGTTCTGGGAGGTGCACGCCACCCGCGTCGACTAGCTGGCTGTAGGTCGTGTCAAGTCCGGGTAACGGGTGTGCGGCGTTAGCAACCCGGGCGGCCCCCGGTTTGTTGGGGTGTGTCGGTGTTGGGGCGGTTTGTGTGGGTGAGGAGTTGTTTCCTCGGCGGTCAGCATGCGCCGGTGCTCGTCGCTGTCCACGTCGTTCGTCCTCGCTGTCGCTGCGGGCGGTGCACGCTGGACAGCTCCTGCGCCGCCGGCGCCGATGGCCCAGGACCGAGGACAGCCAACACGCGATGCTTTAGGTCCAGCGGGCGGACTCGTAACGGCTGCGGTCCCGGACCAGGGCATAGGCGACGCGGGTGGCGCGATGCGCCAGGGCACAGGCGATGATGCCGCCGTGTTTACCGCGGGCTTTCAGTCCG
>DASRJA010000633.1:0-10011 GCA_035649695.1 Mycobacterium sp.
GCAAGACGGCGCTACTCCAGTACCTGGTAGGGCGGGCAACGGACTGCCGGGTACTACAGACCGCCGGCGTGGAGTCGGAGATGGAGCTGGCGTTTGCCGGATTACATCAATTGTGCATGCCGCTGGTGGCCGGCCTAAACGACTTACCGCAGCCCCAGGGTGATGCGTTGCGGGTCGTGTTCGGGACAGGTTCGGGACCGGCGCCGGATCGGTTTCTGGTTGGCTTGGCCGCGCTGGGCCTGCTGGCCCACGCCGCCGAGCAGAAGCCGCTCGTGTGCATCATCGACGATGAGCAGTGGCTGGATCGCGCTTCAGCACAGGCCCTCGGGTTTGTGGCGCGCCGGTTGGAGGCCGAATCGGTGGGGTTGGTGTTCGCCGCGCGCGTCCCCACGCCGGATGTGGCTGGGCTGTCGGAGCTTTCAGTGGCAGGATTGGACGCCGCCGATGCGCACGCGCTGCTAGATGCCGAGGTGACCGCTCCGCTGGATCGCTGGGCGCGTGATCAGCTGGTGATCGAAACCCGAGGGAATCCGCTGGCGTTGTTGGAGTGGCCGCGGGCGCTGACGACGCAGCAATGGGCGGGCGGTTTCGGGTTGCCTGCCGCGGTGCGGCTGCCCGGTGGGGTGGCCGAGAGCTTTCGGACGCGGCTGCAGATGCTGCCCGAGCCGACCCGCAGGCTGTTATTGATCGCGGCGGCCGATCCGCTCGGCGATGCGGGTTTGGTCTGGCGGGCTGCCGCGCAGTTGGGCCTCGACGCCGAGGCCGCTGAGCCTGCCATCGAGGTCGGTCTTGTGGAGTTCGGCACCCGAGTGTTGTTTCGGCATCCGTTGGTGCGTTCGGTGGTCTACACCACGGCCTCGCTGCATGACCGGCGGCTGGTCCACGATGCCTTGGCGCAGGTCACCGACGCCCAACACGACCCCGATCGTCATGCGTGGCACCGCGCGCATGCCGCGGCCGGACCCGACGAAAAGGTGGCCGCCGAATTGGAGCGTTCGGCGGCGCGGGCCCAAGCGCGGGGCGGATTGGCCGCGGCGGCAGCGTTTTTGCATCGGGCGACCGAGTTGACGCTGGACCGCGAACAGCGCGCCGAACGGGCCCTCAGCGCTGCATCGGCGCAGGCTCAAGCTGGCGGGCTCGATGCGGCGCGTGACTTGGTGTCGCTCGCAAAAGCTCAGGCGCCCAGCGGTTTTCAGCAGGCACGGATTGAGCTGATCGAAGCCGAGCTGGCGTACACCACCACTCGGGGCGGTGACGCGGCACTGCTGCTACTGAAAGCCGCCCAGCGGCTGGAGTCCATCGACGCGGGGCTGGCCAGGTCGACCTACCTGCGCGCTATGAGTGCCGTGTTTTTCAGCGACGACGTGTCACGCGGTGTCGTGGGACTGCAGGTTGCGCAGGCCGCCGCGGCCGCTCCGCGGCCAACGCGCACACCTAATGCCGCTGACCTGCTGCTGGATGGCTTCGCCGCCCACTACACCCAGGGATATCAAGCGGGAGCGCCAATCCTACGCAGGGCGTTCGATGAGTTCAGCACCGGCATGTCGCCCGAGATGGAGCTGCACGAGCAGTTACTCGCCAACTTCCTAGCCGCCCAGCACTTGTGGGACCACCACCGCTGGCAGGTGCTGTCGGACCGCTATCTCGAGCTTGCCCGAAGCCTTGGTGCGCTCAGCGAGCTTCCGATGGCCCTGACATCGAAGGTGTTCTGGCTCGCGTTCGCAGGCGAGCTCAGCGCCGCCGCTGCTCTGAGCCAGGAGGTACAGGCCGCCGTAGAGGCGACCGGCAGCAGTATCGGGCCGTACGCGGCTCTACTGGTGGCCGCGATGCGCGGCCGACCCGGCGAAGTGACCGATCTGATCGACGCCGCGCGGAGTGACCTTAACCGTCGAAGAGACTGGTTGGGGTTAACGATGGCGGACTATACGAGCGCAATGGCAAACAACGCTGTCGGCAACTACCAAGAAGTAATCGCGGCATCCGTGCGGTCCGCGAGTCATCGTCTGTCATCGTCGTCACGCAGCCGACTGTCTGTTCGCGGTGCCTGGCAGGCTCTTGAAGTCGCCGAGGCGGCCGTGCGCTGTGGAGAGGCGGACCTTGCCGCCGATGCCGTTGGCAAGCTTGCCCGGGTAACCAGTGCCAGCGGCACTGATTGGGCCTGCGGCGTGGAGGCCCGGTGCCGGGCACTCGTTACCGACGGACCAGCCGCCGAGGATCTGTTCAGGGAATCCATCAAGCGGCTTGGCCGTACCCAGCTGCGCCCGGATCTGGCTCGCGCACATCTGCTTTACGGTGAATGGCTGCGCCGCGAGCGCCGGCCCAGCGACGCGCGCGCCGAGCTTCGCGTCGCCCTCGACATGTTTGAGGCGATGGACATGGAGGGATTCGGCGGGCGGGCGCGTCGCGAACTCGAGGCCACCGGCGAGACCCGGCGCAAGCGGACCGTTGCTACCGACCCGCAGATGTTGACCGCGCAGGAAGCCAACATCGCGCGGCTGGCCCGCGATGGACATTCCAACCCCGAGATCGGCGCGCGGCTGTTCATCAGCACCCGCACTGTGGAGTATCACCTGCAGAAAGTCTTCACCAAGCTCGACATCCAGTCGCGCGGGCAACTGCACCGCGTCCTTGCTGACTGACCCAGCACCCGTGCCCTGGCGTAGCCGCAACCACTCAACCAGGGCACGACTGTGGATTAGCACTGCGGGGCTTACGGATGTTAACGGCCTTACGGGACCGTGATGATCACCCTTACAACAAACCGTTGTCGATCGCCCTCACTGGGCGTCACCGCACCAGTGAGTAGACGAGGGAAAGGGTGAACAATGATGAGTACAGCGTTTGGAATGCTGGCGATGCTGCCGGTGGTGTTCGTCGCCGCTGGGTATGTGTTGGTGTCGCGATGACCGCCCACTCGTCTACCTCGGTCATCGAGTCTGCCAGTGGCACTGACGATCCAGACGCATGCGCCAGCCCGGCGAACGTCGGTGAACTGAGTGACCTCACAATTGATGAGGGTTCGCTGGACGGACTCTTGGCCGCTGGGGAATTCGCCGCCGAATTCGACGAGAACCTGGATGAGGGTAGGTCGCACGCCGATGGTCGGCGGCTCGTCGCCGAGCAGGCCGTGTTGCGCAGATTGGCCATGATGGTGGCGCGGGGAGTCGGACCTTCAGCAGTATTCGGCGCTGTGGCCGGGGAGATGCGTCGATGCGTGCCTGCGATCACCGCCGGATTGTGGCGCTTCGAAGCCGACGGCGAGATCACGATCGTCGCCGCCGCTGCCGATCCTGCGACATACGAAAAATGGCCGGTGGACACTCGAATTCCGGACGAGGGCAACAACGTCGCGACGTCGGTGCAACGCAACGGCCAGCGCGAACGGACAGCCAGTGCGGACGTCGCGGATCATTGCGGGGCGCAGAAGCGGCAGTTTCTGGCTGAAGCGTCCGAACGTTCGAATTTGATTGACGCGCTGATTGAGGGGCGTGCGCTCGACGAGTGGAGTCTGCGGGAGGTCGCCGGCCGTCTCCGGCTGCCGATGAATGGTCCGTTTGTGGTCGTCGCCGCAGACGTTCCCACTGTGGGCGATGAGCCGCTCGCCGAGATCGACTCGAAGTTACGTAGCCTTGACATCTTTTCGGCGTGGCGGCTGCTGCCGGATGTGCAGGTCGGGATCGTGCATATAGCGTCGGACCGAAAGCTCGGCATGGTTGTTTCCCTGCTATCCCGGCTGACAACGGCGCGGGTGGGGGTGAGTGCGACGTTCGCGGACCTGCGCGATACGCCACGAGCCCTGCATGTGGCAAGGGTGATGTTGCGCAGCCCGACCGATTCCACATCGTCGATCGCCGTGTTCGACGGCTCCATCCTGGCCACCGCAGCGGTGAGCGCGCCAGCGATGATGATCAAATCGGCTGGCACCGTATTGGAGCGATTCAGCGACCTTCCCGAGGCGGAGCGAGAGGCATTGTTCGAAACGTTTCGGGTGTGGCAGGACAATGACGCGTCGATAAACGTCACGGCCGACCGACTGTTCTGCCATCCGAATACCGTGCGCCAGCGTTTGCGTCGCATCGAGAAGCACACCGGCCGATCCCTTTCGCGGCCAAGGGATGTCGCCGAACTTTGTCTCACCTTCGAGGTGCGGCGCCACCTGATGTAGCCGCCTGCCCGTGCATCAGTCATTAACGAGAGGTTGGATCATGCCGAAGCAAATCGAATACCTGCAAGGCACCCCGAATTGGGTCGAGCTGCAGACCAGCGACCAGTCCGCCGCCAAGGAGTTCTACGGATCGCTGCTCGGCTGGAGCTTCGACGACCAGCTGCTTCCGCAGGACGGCATCTACTCAATGGCGACGTTGAGAGGGGAAGCGGTTGCGGCGATCGCGCCGATCCCGCCGACAGCATCCGATGCGATGTCACCGAGATGGAACACCTACATCGCCGTCGACGATGTCAACGCGACGTCAGAAACAATCGCACCGGCAGGCGGGCAGGTCCTCACGGAGCCCTGCGACGTCGGCGACGCCGGCCGGATGACCTGGGTCACCGACCCGACCGGCGCGCTCGTGGGGCTGTGGCAGGCCAGTCGCCACATCGGCGCGACACTGGTCAACGAACCCGGCGCACTCTTTTGGAACGAGCTGCTCACCGACAAACCCGATACGGCGATCGCGTTCTATGAAGCAGTGCTCGGCGTGACCCACGTAAGCGTGGACACCCCTTCGGGTACGAAATACCACTCGCTCAAGGTCGCGGGCCACGACGTCGCCGGCTGCGTGCAACCGCCCATGCACGGAATACCCAACCATTGGCACAACTACTTCGCGGTCGACGACGCCGACGCCACAGCACACAAGGCGGTCGCGCACGGCGGCCGGATCGCCGTGGACCCGTTCGACATTCCCTGGACGCAGCTGCTGCCGCGAGACGTGGGCGCAGCAGTTGGCCGAGCCGCCGTCGTGGCCGACCCGCAAGGTGGCCTCTTCGGCGTAATGACAATGCCCCCACCGTAGGAGGGCTCATCTGTGCGGTTTGGCGCCGAGCTCAGTGGCGCTACGCCGCATCGTCAACCGTGGTGTCCCCGCGTTGTTCGGCGACGTCGGCCAGGAGGTCACGCAGGAGACGCCGTCCGCGGTGCAGCCGGGACGTCACCGTGCCCACCGGGGTTTGCATGTGATCGGCTATCTCTTTGGTACTGAAGCCTTCGACGTCGGCGTAGTAGACGGCCATGCGGAACTGGTCGGGTAGCGCGCACATGGCTTCCCGGATTTTATTGTCGCCCAACCTCTCCAATGCGTGCTGTTCGGCGGACCGTGTTCCAGTTGTTGACTCATGAATGGCAGTGACCTGCAACTCCTCGGTGAAGTGGCCGGGCATGTAGTGCACCGGGCGCCGCCGTTCCTTGCGGTAGGTGGTGATATACGCGTTCCTCATGATCCGGAACAGCCAGCCGCGAAGGTTGTTGTCCTGTTGGAACGTATGCAGGCCCGCGTAGGCCTTCATCAGGGTGTCCTGGACGAGGTCTTCGGCGTCAGCGTGATTGCGCGTCATGCGCATTGCCTGGCGGTAGAGCGGCTCACGCAGTGGGATCACGTCAGATTGGTACCGGGCGATCAGCTCGCCACCGTCCGCGCCGCATGCATGCGTGTCGGGATCGACAGTGCTGCGTGCCGATTCGGCAACAGGGCTATGCAACTGTGCTGTCATCGGGACACCAACACATAGCCGGCGATCCCGAACGCCACCGGCAGCATTGCCAGCATTCCATTGATTGCGCTCAGCATCGTTCACTCTTTTCCGTGTGCTCATCTGACTCACGGCTACAACGGTCCTCGCGTTCACGGCAGAGCACTATCGACCGAGGATTGATGTTTAGCGCCTTGTGGATGTAGTGCTAGCCGGGCACGTGACGTTGCACTCACGTCAACGAGCCCCGGACCCAAATACCAAGGGTCCGGGGCTCGTCTAGGCGACAGGCGGCCTCAGGCCGAAACGTCGGCTGCTGCCCACTTTTTCAGTTGTGCTTCGAGGGCCTCCGGCTTGGAAACGAGGCCGACGACGCCGCCGCCGTCCCCGCGATCCTCGATGCCGAAGTTGGGCACCAGATTGCGAATGCCACCTTCGCGCGCCAACTTTGAGGGATAGTGCGGCACCTCGGGTGCCTCGTCGCCGACCGGGTCCGCATCCCACCCGATGGTGTCGGGGTGAGTGCCCGGCCACGGGGGCGTTCGCAGCGCCATCGACGGCGTGTGGCTGAACCCGACCGGTGGAGTGAACCGTGTGAACGTGCCCCACGGGCTGTCCTGGTCCACCCCGTACTCGATCAGGTCCTGCACAGTGACCGGCGCATAGGGTTCGTCGTCGACCGGCCCGACGAGCTGGTTGCCCAGCATCGAAGTGCGCATGAGCGACGCGTCGACGTGCCAGAAGCCGCCTTTCTCTTCCCGCTCGGCCAGTGCCGCCACCACCGCAATGGCCAGCAGATAGCCGGTGATGTGGTCGTTCATCAGGCCCCCGGTGACCGTGGGAGCGTCCAGCCCGAGACCCTCGGAATGCACGTGCATGGTGCCGGTGACCGCCTGCGCAATCTGCTCAAATCCGCGGCGCCCGGCCCACGGCGTACCAGGAGGGGCGAACGACTCGGACCCGTAAACGAGGTTGGGATTGATTTCCCGCAGCTCGGCCTCGCTGAGACCAAGACGATCGAGTGCACCGGGGCGCTGGCTGCTGATCAGCACGTCCGCGCTGGCCAGCAAATCGATGAACCGCTTCTTGCCGTCGGGACTCTTGATGTCGGTCAGGATGGACTTCTTGCCCCAGTTGACGCTCATCCAGATTGGGGTCACCCAGTCGCCGTGGGGCGAATGGACCAGGATGACGTCCGCGCCCTGCTCGGCCAACGCGAAACCCGCAGTGGGACCGGCGACGACGTTGGTCAGGTCGACCACCCGCACGCCTTCCAGCGGGCGGAATTTGGCGGTTCCCAGCGCGCGGTTCTTCGTCGTGCCCTGTTGGTGGATGCCGAACACGGGCAGCTTGGCCGTCGCTTGTCCCTGCGGGTGGGCGAGCCATTCCTGCGGGGTACGCACCATGCCCAGCGCCAGATTCAGCCCGGCGAACTCATCCTCGAGTTCCTGCGCGGTGTACTTCTCGACCGCGGCCTGGATCGCCTCCGGGGTGTCCGCGCACTGCAGTCGGGCCGTCAGCCCCTTGGCCAAGTGCGGGAAAAGCCCGATCATCTGCACATAACGGCCATCCTTTGTGCGGTAGGTCCCGTTGTCGGCGGCCATCGGCCAGGTGTCCAGCGTGAGTGCGTAGCCGTTGAGGAATTGGGTCTGCAGCTCGTTGAGATGAAACCCGCACAGCCGGCGGTTCAGGGTCATGGTCTGGGCCGGCAGGCCGCGAATGCGGCCGAGATGTTCGACGACCGAGCCGAATGCGGCCATGACGCCGACGGCGTAGTCGTGCAACTTGATTGGGCTCGGCAGGTAGGACACCCCCGGCTCCACGGTGATCTTCGACGGATCAATCGCGAACGGAAGCGCGGCTGCGACCTCGCCGTAGGCCTTCTCCTGGATGGGATGGCTGAACATCGGATGGTTCTCCTTCATTGGTCGACCGGAGCAGCCGCTGAATCCGAACTGCGGTGCTGTCGGTCGAAAAAGTGATTGGTTGTCGACCTCCACGGTGGTCGCAGGGGCAGCGAAGAACCATCGACCACGGATTGATGTTTAGGGCCGTGTGGATGTACCGCTATACGAGCCCGGCTAGCCAGGCGTCAGTCAGCCCCTCGCATGAGCGGCGCCAATTGTTCTCGGGAGGTGATGCCCAGCTTGGCGAACGCGTTGTGGACATGGGTTTTCACCGTATGAACGGATAGGTGCAGCTGGGTCGCGACGTCGCGGTTTGTCGCGCCCCCCGCGATTAGGTTCACAACTCTGAGCTCGGAGTCGGTGAGACTATCCCAGCCCGTTCTTGCCCGCTGTTGGCCGACGATGCGGCGCTGTACGCCGAGCGTGCGCAGCTGGCGGCCGACGCGGCGTGCATCGGCGAGCGCTTCGTGGCGCGTGTAGGTGTCGAATGCGGCATTGAGCTGACTGAGAGCCTCATCACCGCGGCCGATGCGCGCGAGTTCGTCGCCGGCGTCCTCGGCGGCTGCGGCGTAAAGTAGTGGCCGCGAGGACGATTGAAGCGACTCGGCGGCAGCCACCAAAACTGCGGCATCGCGTTCGAGGATGCCGCGGACATACGCTGCGATGCCGGAGAAGAGCGGGTTCGCGGGCCGCTCGCGTTCGAGCAGGTCAGTGACCTGCAGGACACGTGCGCGAAGGCCGGCGTCGCCGCCGGCAGACGCAATCCGCGCACAGAAGACCGCCCGATCTAGGGTCGCCGGCCCGACTGGTGGCCCGACCAGGCTGACGTCGCCGAACCAGCGCATCGCGTCATGGACGTCGCCGCGCTGCCATGCCGCCAGCGCCAGCACGTGCGCCGCTGTCCGACCCAGAAGAGATGAGCGAGCGGAGTAGGCCTCGCGCGCGCTATTTACCATCTGCTGCAACAGGGTTCGGTCATCGGTGCGCGCCGCCACCTCAGCCAGAATCATCACACGGAGCATGTCTGTGTCGGTCGGCGCCGGCTCTGCGGGAGGCAAGAATTCAACCGCGGTTCGGGCCGCAGACAACCGGCCCGCAGCCAGGTGGACGAGCCCGGCATCGACGGCCCATATATTTACGGCCATTGCGTTGCCTTCCTGGCGGACTTGCGCTGTGCCACTGGCGATCTGGGCCGTCGCCTCGTCCACCCGGCCGACAGCCGCCAGCAGGAGCGCGTAGTGCTGTGCGGCCAGGTCACGAGCTGCGGTCGCATAGCTCGTGCGGGCGAGCGCACAAGCCTTCTCGAGGGGGTGTAGGGCCCGTCCTGGATACCCGTCAGCAGCGTCGAGCAAGGCCAGGGTGACGTCGGCCAGGATTGTGGCCTCGAGATCCCCCGTTCCCTCGGCAGCCTCGGCAGCCTCGTCTGCTGCCGGGCGTCGTTCCCCTGTTTGGTCGTGCAACGCCAGGTTGTAGGCCAGCCAGGCCAGATGCCGCGCCCGAGTGACCTCGTTGATCTCGCCCAACTGCAGCGCTCGGCGATTCTCCTCCACGCGCCGTTGGGTGCTGTGCTTAGTGAGCGTCATGACGCGCAAGCGGATCTCGGCCTCCGCTTCGGGCGATGCCGCCTCCGAGAGCGCCGCGACGGCCAATTCTTCCGCCTCCTCGTAGCGCCTGGCCCGGTTGAGCAGCTCCACCGTTTCAGCGACCAGTCGTCCATGCTGAGGGTCTTGGCCGGGCAACAGTTCCAACGCGCGCTTGCTCAAGTCCGCCGCCGTACCCGCATCGCTGCGACTAACCGATCGGGCGGCCTGCCGCAGCGCACTGACAGCCTCCCGGTCGCCCGGTTCGGCGCTGCGCGCCAGCTGAGTGGCCACCTCGGCCGGCGCCGCGCCCATACCCAGCATGATCGACGCGCATTGGCGCTCCATCGCGCGGCGCAGCGACTGCGGAATTGACTGCCGCGTGGCTTCACGCAGTAAGTCGTGCCGAAACCTCAGCCGCTCACCGTCTTCCACGAGCAGATCCGCGCGCACCGCCTCCTCGAGCCCCGACAGCAACGACACCGGCGGGCGGTCGAGCATCGCGGCCAACAGCCCAGCCGAGAACCGGTCGGGTAACAGCGCGGCTACCCGCACCATCTCGCCGGCATCGTTGGACAGCAGGTCCAGCCGCTGCTGCATGGTAGCGCTCAGACGACGCGGCAGTCCGTCTCCGGCGGCCACCGCACGCCCGCCGCTGACAGTCAGCCGACCCTCCTCGCCCAAACCCCCCACGAGTTCGCTGACCAGAAAAGGATTTCCGTGCGCCTTTGCCGCCAGAGTCAGCAGCGACGCGTCAGCATTGGCGCGGACGGTGTCGCAGACCATGTCGGCGACCGCGTCCGGCGCCATCGCGCCAACCCGCACAAAAGTCG
>DASRJA010000634.1:0-6691 GCA_035649695.1 Mycobacterium sp.
TCGCCATCGACGGGGTGCAGATCATCGGGCCGACGACGATGCAGGACCGGGGATCGCCGGTGGCCTTCGTGGTCGACGGGGTCCATGCCCACGATGTGGGGCAGGTGCTCGACGACGACGGCGTGGCCGTGCGGGTCGGACATCACTGCGCCTGGCCCCTGCACCGCCGTTTCGGCATCGCCGCGACGGCCCGCGCCTCGTTCGCGGTGTACAACACGCACGACGAGGTCGACCGACTGGTGGCCGGCGTCCGGCACGCTGTCGAATTCTTTGGCAGGTCGTAAGTGCGGCTGGAGCAGCTCTATCAGGAAGTGATCCTCGATCACTACAAGCACCCGCATCACCGGGGGCTGCGTGAGCCGTTTCACGCGCAGTCGTTTCAGGTGAATCCGACGTGCGGCGATGAAGTCACGCTCCGGGTCGCATTGAGCGACGACGGCGAAACAGTGACCGACATTTCCTATGACGGGCAGGGCTGCTCGATCAGCCAGGCCTCGACGTCGGTGCTGACCGACCAGGTGATCGGCCAAAGTGTAGGCGATGCGCTCAAGACCGTCGCGGCGTTCACCGAGATGGTGTCCTCGCGCGGCACGGTCGAGGGCGACGAGGATGTAATCGGAGACGGCATCGCGTTCGCCGGTGTCGCGAAGTACCCGGCGCGGGTGAAATGCGCGCTGCTGGGCTGGATGGCTTTCAAGGACGCCCTTGCGCAAGCCAGTGAGGAGACGCCAGATGAGCGACACCGCAGTGCCTAACGACGAACTGCTCGCCGACCTCGAGGAGGCGATGCGCGACGTCGTCGACCCTGAACTCGGGATCAACGTCGTCGACCTCGGCCTCGTCTACGACATGAATGTGGAAAAAGGGGAGCAGGGCAATGTCGCGCTGATCGACATGACGCTGACCTCGGCGGCCTGTCCGCTCACTGACGTTATCGAGGATCAATCGCGCACCGCGTTGATCGGCAGCGGGCTCGTCAACGAGTTGAAGATCAACTGGGTGTGGAACCCGCCGTGGGGCCCCGACAAGATCACCGAGGATGGCCGCGAACAGTTGCGCGCGCTCGGATTTACCGTCTAGCGGCTTTGGTTAGGGCGCCGCTGCCTCGGTCGTGGTGGTCGGCGCGGCAGGCACATGCGACGCCGCATTGGCCAACCCGTTCTGCGCAGCCTCCGGCGCGAACCCCTGGACTGCGCCGATCACTGCTGCCGGGCCATTACCCGCCACGCCCGCAACGCTGATGCCCCGTTCCTGGGCGTGGTCGTTCGCGTTATCAGTGCCGTGGGAATTCGGTGCGGCCTGAGCGATGGCGATCGAGACTGCGGCGAGACTCGCAGCGACCCCCGTGGCTGCTGCAAGCTTCTTGATCATGTAATCGAAGCCCTTCCGTTGAACCAATCCGGGTACGTGCCTCGCTATGCCGGTGAGGTTGAGCCAGCCGCAAGACGCATTCACACAATGATCTTGAAATTCGTTGCTATTTACCATCTTTCAAGCGCTTAACCTCGGCCCACAGCAAACGCAGCCGGCAACGTCCCCTGGGTTCGGCGGGGATTGCGCTCTGGGTATTGCAGTTTGCCCACCTCTGAGCGACAACTGTCGTCACAATCGGACTGTGGTGACGGTCCCGGCGTCTGTGTGGCGAGGCGGTTTTTTTCGTCGCGCGCTGACGCTCAGCGCCGCTCTCGGAATTCCTTTGGGCGCTCTGGCGTGGATTGATTCCGGACTCCTGCTGGCTGGCATTCTCACAGTCTTCATCACCGGACTCATCTACGGCATCTGGTTACCCCGGCGAATGGCACGGTACTGGCCAGGCGCCAAGGAACTGTCCGGCGACGAACGCGTGGCCGTGGTTCGCACCGTCCGAGCCGGCGAGCGCATCGGCGATCCCCGGCTGGCCCAGGCGGTCGTCGACTACAACGTAGGCATGCACGCGGCGGCTGAACAGGCCCGGCCGTTTCGATGGATAGTGCCCCTCGTACTCGTCGTCGGCGTCGCGACGACTGTCTATGACGCTGTATTCGGCTCATGGGGCAACGTCGTGGCCTCGTTTATTTATCTGGTGGCGCTATTGATCGAGTTGTTCTGGTGGCCAAAGAAGCGCGACGAGTTCCTGGCCAACGGCGATCGCGCGGCGGACCTCGCCACGCAGATCTTGGAAAAACAGGATTCAGAACGCACCGATCTCTGACTAAGGTCAGAGATATGACCGCGAAGATGGTGGCGCAGGTCCGACGGTTCAACCGCACCGTTACGCAGCGCATCGGCGTGCTCAACGAGAACTTCCTGGCCAGCAACCGCTCGCTTGGTCAGAACCGCTTGCTCTGGGAGATCGGGGTCGACGGCTGCGACATCCGCTCACTGCGGGAACGCCTCGACCTCGACTCCGGCTACGTGAGCCGGCTGCTGCGGGCGCTGGAAACCGGCGGACACGTCGTCGTCGAACCGAGCCCGACGGACGGGCGCGTCCGCATCGCTCGACTCACCAAGACCGGACGGGGCGAACTCGCGGCATTGGACCGGCGCTCCGACGACGCCGCCGCAGCGATCCTGCAACCGCTCAACGATCGGCAGCGCACGAAACTGGTCACGGCCATGGCCGAAGTGGAACGCCTGCTGATCGCCTCCACGGTTCAGGTCCGTGAGTGCGATCCGCGCCACCGAGACGCTCGGTTCTGCCTCAAGACCTACTACGACGAACTCGCCGTTCGCTTCCCGGCTGGCTATGACCCCGCGATCAGCCCGGTCGCGGACGCCGAAATGACACCGCCCGCAGGGCTTTTGCTTGTCGCGTCCCTACACGGCGAGCCCGTCGGCTGCGGTGCGTTGATCTTCTATCCCGACGGCGTCGGCCTGGTGAAGCGGATGTGGGTGGCGCCCTCCGTTCGCGGGCTGGGGCTCGGCCGCCGTCTGCTGCTCGAACTCGAGGACCGCGGTCGCGACCACGGCGTTCAACTGATGCGGCTGGAGACCAAGGACGTGTTGACCGAAGCGATCCGGATGTATCAGACGTCCGGGTATCGCGAAGTGGCGCCGTTCAACGACGAGCCGTACGCCGACCATTGGTTCGAAAAGGCGCTCAGCTGAACACGTCGGACAGTGTCACGGTCTGCAGATTGCGGCTGGCGATGAGCTGGCTCAGTTGGTCGTAGCAGTGGGTGATGGTCGGCAGGTTGGCGTGCGCCAACACAATCTGCTGCGGCGCGAACGAGCGTGTCGCGGCCGCGACGAGGTTGGCCTCGCTTTCCGGGAGCGAATCGCCGATGGTGCCGCTCCATAACGTGACGGTCGTGTATCCCAGATCGGCGGCCACTCGATCGGTGTCGCCGGTGTGCACGCCAAAGGGCGGCCGGAAATAGGGAGTGCCGTCGGTGCCATACGTGTTGCGCAGGAAGTCGGCGTTGCGCTGGATTTGGCCGTGGACTGCAGTCAGGCTGATCCGGTTGAGGTACGGATGAGACCAGGTGTGGTTGCCCATCTGAAGCTGGCCGGAGTCCACCATGGGCCGCAGCGCCGCGGCGTTGTCCGTCCACGACGCGTTGGCGCCGTTGACGAAGAAGGTCAGCCGGGTTCCGGTGTCACGGCAGAACTGGCCGAACGCTGCGACGACCGGACTGCTGGCGCCGTCGTCCACCGTGAGGGCCAACTGGTTTCCGTCGCCCGGCAGCCTTATCAGCACGCCGACGGGCGCCGGCACCCGGGCCAGCGGAACCACCAGCCGGACAGCGCCTGCCGCCGGTGGCCTGGCGACACCCGCGACGACTCCGGCCGCGATCGCGGCCAACACGGTGCGCCGATCAACCCCCGCCACATTGCAATGATAATCCGTGCCTGTTAAATCGCTTCTGCGCCTTTGCTTCTCGTTTACTGAGAAGCGGCTGTACAGTTTCGCGGCCGCAATGGGTCGATGGCGTGTAACGCTAGGACCCGATCCGGGCACTACAGGGCGGGAAGGAGTCAGAATGTCCGATGGTTTCGACGAGGTCTACGTCGATACCCGCTGCCAGCTGCGCGGAGTAGCCGAGAGCCTGATCGCCGGACCGCAGTACCGTGCGTCGGGCACCATCCGCCTTGCCGTGCGACCCAACGGCTTCGCGGGTGTTTCCTTTCCGCTCGCGGTGCACGGCACCGAGCTGGTATGGCCCGACGGCGCCGCACCGCTAGCTGGTCCGGTCGACGCGCTCGCCGCCGCCGCCGGCGTTGCGGCCGCGCCGCCCGACGGCGTGTACGAGATCGTCGACCCGCTGCCGACCGACGCCTTCTTAAGGCTCGACACCGCCGCGGCGGACTGGATCCACCGCAGTCACTACGCAGGCGGGCACGCGATCAAGAAGGTTCTGCCCGAGGCGCACCCGGTGCTCGGGCCTGAGCACTTCGACGTCGCGGCCGCCGAGGACGAGGTCAACTACGGCGTCTCCGCCGGCGACGATTACCACCCGACCCCCTACGCATACGTCGCGCCATGGACTGCGCGCATCGGCCCGTTCTGGAACGCGCCATTCGGGGCGGTGTACCCGCTGGACCCCGCACACGATGTCGACGCGCTTGCGTTGGACATCGCCGACTTCTTCCAACGCGGTCGAAAGGAATTGTGATGACAGCCTTCAACAGCGACTTCAGCGGCCTTCGGGCCCTGTTCATCAACTGCACGTTGAAGCGGTCGCCCGAGATCAGCAACACCCAGGGACTCGTCGACATCAGCACCGGAATCATGCAGAAGCATGGCGTCGAGGTGGAGGTCATCCGCGCCGTCGACCACGACATCGCCACCGGGGTGTGGCCGGACATGCGCGAGCACGGCTGGGCCACCGACGACTGGCCCGCCATCTTCGACAAGGTGCTGGCGGCCGACATTCTGGTGCTCGCAGGCCCGATCTGGTTGGGGGACAACAGCTCTGTGATGAAGCAGGTGCACGAGCGGCTGTACGGGGGATCGCACTTGCTGAACGACGCCGGCCAGTATCTGTACTACGGCCGGGTCGGTGGATGTTTGATTACAGGCAACGAGGACGGCGTCAAACACTGTGCGCAGAACGTGCTCTACACGTTGCAGCACATCGGCTACACGATCCCGCCACAGGCCGACGCGGGGTGGATCGGCGAAGCCGGGCCAGGACCGTCGTACCTGGATCCCGGATCCGGCGGGCCGGAGAACGACTTCACCAACCGGAACACCACCTTCATGACGTGGAATCTGATGCATCTAGCCCGGATGTTGAAGTCAAACGGAGGCGTTCCCGCCCACGGAAACATCCGATCAGGCTGGGATGCCGGATGTCGCTACGACTTTGCCAACCCCGAATACCGGTGAGCGGCTACCGTGACTGTGGTGACCGAAACAGTCGATGAATCGACGTTGATCGCCGCGCTGCGTGACGGCGATGAGGCCACGTTCGCCCAACTCATCGACCAGCACACCCCATCCATGCTGCGGGTGGCCCGCGGATATGTACCCAGCCGGGAGATCGCCGAGGAGGTCGTACAGGAAACTTGGATCGCGCTGCTGAAGGGCATCGACAACTTCGAAGGCCGATCCTCTTTGCGCACTTGGCTTTTCGCGGTGATGATCAACATCGCCAAACGGCGCGGGCTACGCGAACGCCGCGATGCCGACGCGGCGGTCGCGGCGTTCACCGGCGGCACGGTCGACCCGGCGCGCTTCCGAACCGCAGGCGACCCCTACCCGGGACATTGGAAACAAGGCGAGGAACCCTCACCGTTCCCGGACACCCCCGAGGGCTCAGTCCTCGGCAATGAACTGGTCGATGTCGCCCGCCGCGAACTCGACAAGTTGCCGGAACGTCAACGGATCGTCGTCACGCTGCGCGACATGCTCGGATTCGACTCCAGCGAGGTCTGCGAACTGCTCGACGTCAGCCTTGCCAACCAACGGGTGTTGTTGCACCGCGGCAGGGCCGCGGTTCGCCAGGTGCTCGAAGACTATTTGAAGGACGCCTCATGACAGGCCGCGACGCAATGGACTGCAACGAACTTGTCGAGCTCGTCACCGCCTACCTCGACGGGTCACTCGACCTGGCCACCCGCGCCCGCTTCGACATGCACTTGCTCGACTGCGACGGCTGCGAGAACTACCTGCAGCAGTTCCGCGAAACCGTACAAACGGTGGGCAAGATCCGCGACGACGAGCTGGATCCGGCGTTCCGCAGCCGCCTGTTGGACGCGTTCAAGGACTTCCGCTGATCCCCGCCGGGCAGTTTGCACTGCCAATATGGTGGGAACATCCTGATTTACCACAGCGTTAGGAAGATCGTGGCTACGCGAGACATCACCGCCGAAGAGTTCAACGACACCATCACGGACAACGACATCGTGCTGGTGGATTTCTGGGCGTCGTGGTGCGGCCCATGTAAGCAATTCGCGCCGACCTTCGCGGCCTCGTCGGAGGAGCACCCTGACGTCGTCTACGCGAAGGTCGACACCGAGGCCGAGCAGCAGCTCGCCGCGGCTGCCGATATCCGCTCGATCCCGACTTTGATGGTCTTCAAGAAGGGCAAGCTGGTGTTCAACCAGGCTGGTGCCCTGCCTCCGGCGGCGCTCGAAGAGCTCGTGCAGCGCGTCAAGGAGTTCGACATCGACGCCGCGATCGCCGCCCAGAACAACGGCCAGAAGCCGGAGTAAATCGCACGCGATAGCGTGCACGGGTGAACTTCGTCCTAGTAGATAAGCCGCG
>DASRJA010000635.1:0-11294 GCA_035649695.1 Mycobacterium sp.
CCCGGGCGACCCGCTATCGGTGGTCCGCGCCACCGCCAGTGCGGTCTGGAACGCCCAGCTCGACGGGCGGCGCGTTGTCCTGATGGCCGGTGACGACACCGCGCGACAGGCCATGGACCGCTGGTCCATGATCAGCCCGCCAAATCGGCTAGCGTGAACAGCGAGATGAGTACCGACCCGGACCAGATCCGCGCCCAGATTGCAGAACTGCTGGCAGATGTGCCCGACCCCGCGCAGGAGGGCTCCACCTTCGACGAGCTCGCCGAATCTGACATCGACACCATCGCGGCGCGACTTGAGGAGGCCCACGACCTGCTGGTGCGTGCGCTGGAATCGGTCGAGAAGGGCTAACCGCACGTGACGCGGCGCGCTCGTGTTGACGCCGAGCTGGTGCGGCGCGGTCTTGCGCGCTCGCGGCAGCAGGCCGCCGAGTTGATCGGGGCGGGCCGCGTCAGCATCGACGGCATGCCCGCGGCTAAACCCGCAACAGCCATCTCGATCAGCGCCGCCCTCACGGTAGAGCGCGATGACGGGCGGTCCTGGGTGTCCCGTGGTGCGCATAAGTTGATGGGCGCCCTCGACGTGTTCGGCCTCGCGATCGACACCCGTCGCTGCCTGGACGCAGGAGCTTCCACCGGAGGCTTCACCGAGGTGCTGCTCGACCGGGGCGCCCGCGAGGTCGTCGCCGTCGACGTCGGCTACGGCCAGCTGGCGTGGTCACTGCGCAACGACCCGCGGGTGGTGGTGCTCGAACGCACCAACGTCCGTGATTTGACGCTCGACGCGATCGACGGACCCGTTGACCTGGTGGTCGCCGATCTGTCGTTCATCTCGTTGGCGACGGTGCTGCCCGCGCTGACTGCCTGCGCGTCAGACGACGCGGATATCGTTCCTATGGTGAAGCCACAGTTTGAGGTCGGTAAAGATCGAGTCGGCGCAGGTGGAGTCGTGTCGGACCCCGGGCTGCGCGCAGATGCCGTGCTTACCGTCGCGCGGCGCGCCGCTGAACTCCGGTGGCACACCGTCGGTGTCACCGCCAGCCCGTTGCCAGGCCCGTCCGGAAACGTCGAGTACTTTCTGCACCTGCGCGCCAGTACTGAGAGCCCGCTGCAGGGCGTACAGCTTGAGCAGGCAGTACGCCAGGCCGTCGAAGAGGGCCCGCAATGACGTGCGAACGCCACATCCTGCTGGTGGTGCACACGGGGCGCGACGAGGCCACCGAGGTCGCTCGTCGAGTGGAGAAAGTGCTGGGCGACAACGGCATTGGGCTGCGCGTGCTCTCCGCCGAAGCCGTCGACCGCGGGCCGGTGCACCTGGCGCCCGACGACATGCGTGCGCTCGGTGTCGAGATCGAAGTGGTCGACGCCGACGAGCGCGCTGCCGAAGGCTGCGAACTCGTCCTCGTCCTCGGCGGCGACGGAACGTTCCTGCGTGCTGCCGAGCTGGCCCGCAACGTCGAAATACCGGTGTTGGGCGTCAATCTCGGCCGCATCGGGTTTCTTGCCGAGGCCGAGGCCGACCACATCGATACGGTGCTCGAGCACGTCATCAAGCGCGACTACCGCGTCGAGGAGCGCATGACGCTTGACGTGGTGGTACGCGTGGACGGCCAAACCGTGGACCGCGGTTGGGCGCTGAACGAAGCCAGCCTGGAGAAAGGACCCCGCCTCGGGGTGCTGGGGGCGGTGCTCGAGGTCGACGGTCGACCAGTCTCGTCGTTCGGCTGCGACGGGGTGTTGGTGGCGACGCCGACCGGGTCGACCGCGTGGGCGTTCTCCGCAGGCGGGCCGATCGTCTGGCCCGATCTGGAAGCAATTCTGGTGGTGCCCAACAACGCTCACGCGTTGTTCGCGCGGCCGATGGTGACGAGTCCGAACGCCGCTATCGCCATCGAGATCGAGGCGGATGGTCATGCCGCGCTGGTGTTCTGCGACGGGCGCCGCGAGATGATCGTGCCTGCGGGCGGCCGGTTGGAGGTGACGCGCTGCGGCACCCCGCTCAAGTGGGTGCGCCTGGACAGCGCACCGTTCACCGATCGACTCGTGCGCAAGTTCCGGTTGCCGGTCACGGGGTGGCGCGGACAGTAGTGTTATCCGAAATCCGTATCGAGTCCCTCGGCGCCATCAGCACCGCGACCGCCGAGTTCGATCGCGGGTTCACCGTGTTGACCGGCGAGACGGGCACGGGCAAGACGATGGTCGTCACCGGTCTACACCTGCTTGGCGGCGCCCGCGCCGACGCCACCCGGGTGCGCTCCGGCTCCGATCGTGCGGTAGTCGAAGGACGTTTCACCACAACGGAACTCGGCGAGGGCGTGGCCGAGCGCGTCGACGAGATCCTCGAGTCTTCGGGAGCGGACCGCGACGACGACGGCAGCGTCATCGCCGCACGATCTGTCAGCCGTGACGGGCCGTCGCGGGCCTACCTCGGTGGACGTAGTGTGCCCGCAAAATCGCTGGGCACGTTCACCACCGAGCTGCTCGCGTTGCACGGCCAGAACGATCAACTCCGGCTGATGCGACCGGAGGAACAACGGGCGGCCCTGGACCGCTTTGCCGATGTCGAGTCGCACCTGAAGCGGTATCGGCGGGTGCGCGACGACTGGCTCGAGGCACGCCACGATCTGACCGACCGCAAACAATGCGCGCGGGAAATGGCCCAAGAGGCCGACCGGCTCAAGTTCGGACTCAACGAGATCGACACCGTCGCACCGGAACCGGGTGAGGACGATGCGCTCGTCGCCGACATCCGCCGGCTGTCGGAACTCGACGCGCTGCGCGAGGCCGCGCAAACCGCACGCGCGGCGCTCTCCGGCCTGGACGACGATCCATCGGACATGTCGGCCACCAACGGCATCGGACACGCGAAGTCGGCGTTGGAGGGCACCGATGACTCGGCCCTGCGGGCGCTGGCGGAGCAGCTCGCCGGCGCTTTGGCCGTCATCACCGACGTGTCGACCGAACTCGGCGACTATCTGGCCGAATTGCCCAGCGACGCCAGCACTTTGGAGACCAAGCTGGCTCGGCAGGGCGAGCTGCGGACGCTCACCCGCAAATACGCTGCGGACATCGACGGTGTGCTGCAGTGGGCCCACGAATCGCGGGAACGCCTCGCTCAGCTCGACGTCTCCGAGGAGGCGCTGGCCGAACTCGAGCGACGTGTCGACGAACTCGAGGCCAAGGTCGTCAGCGCCGCAACGGAACTCACCAAGTCGCGGACCAAGGCCGCGAAGGGTCTGGCGAAAGCGGTGACGGCCGAACTCGCCGGGCTGGCCATGGCCGACGCCGGGTTCACGGTGTCGGTCGACCACCTTTCGGCCCGAGCCGACGACTCCGCCCCGCTCACCTTGCCCTCGGGCGCGACGGTCCACGCCGGCCATGATGGCGTCGACGCTGTCGAGTTCGGCTTCGCCGCGCACCGCGGAACCGACATGTTGCCCCTCAGCAAAAGCGCCTCGGGCGGTGAACTGTCCCGGGTCATGCTGGCGCTGGAGGTGGTGCTGGCCGCTTCGGCCGAGGGCACCACGATGGTCTTCGACGAAGTCGACGCCGGGGTCGGAGGTCGGGCCGCGGTGCAGATCGGACGGCGGTTGGCCCGGTTGGCGCGCTCACACCAGGTCATTGTCGTCACGCATCTGCCGCAAGTGGCCGCCTATGCCGACGTCCACCTCGTCGTCGACAGCGGCGGCCGGAACAACTCCAGCGGGGTGCGCCGCCTCGACGACGACGACCGCGTCGCCGAACTGGCACGCATGTTGGCCGGGCTGGGGGAGTCCGACAGCGGCCGGGCGCACGCCCGCGAGCTGCTCGACGCAGCGCAAAACGACCGCGCAGATTAGGTCACCGACGCGATCGCCCTACCAGCACAGACGTGAGGCATCGTGTTGCGAATGTGACAAAAGGGACTTCTGGGGCTGATGTTACGGCGCGCCTCCCTGCGATGGCAGGCGATCCTCGACAGAATCGGCCCATGAAGATGTCAGCGCTGCTATCCCGTACTGCCAACTCACGGCCGGGCATCACCGGCACCGCCCGGGTTGACCGCGACATCGATCGGCTGCTGCGACGTGTCACTCCCGGTGACATCGTCGTCATTGACGCTCTGGATCTGGACCGGATCACCGCGGACGCGCTCGTCGAGGCCAACGTCGCCGCGGTCGTCAACGCGTCGCCGTCGATTTCCGGCCGGTACCCCAACCTCGGACCCGAGGTGCTCGTCGCCAACGGCGTCACGCTGATCGACGAGACGGGCCCAGAGGTCTTCAAGAAGGTCAAAGACGGGGCGCGGGTGCGCCTCCACGAAGGCGGCGTGTACGTCGGCGACCGTCGGCTGATCTTGGGCACCGAACGAACCGACCACGAGATCCACGAGTTGATGCACGAGGCCAAGAGCGGCCTGGTGGCCCACCTTGAGGCGTTCGCGGGCAACACCATCGAGTTCATTCGCAGTGAGAGCCCGCTGTTGATCGACGGGATCGGCATCCCCGACATCGATGTCGACGTCAACCGCAGGCACGTGATCATCGTCGCCGACGACCACGACGCCACCATCGACCTCAAGGCGCTCAAGCCGTTCATCAAGGAATATCAACCCGTATTGGTCGGTGTCGGCAGTGGCGCCGACGTGCTCCGCAAGGCGGGGTACCGGCCGCAGCTCATCGTCGGCGACCCCGAGAAGATCAGCACCGAGACCCTGCGATGCGGTGCCCAGGTGGTACTGCCCGCCGACGCCGACGGCCACGCCGCAGGCCTCGAGCGCATTCAGGATCTGGGAGTCGGTGCGATGACATTTCCCGCCGCGGGCTCGGCAGCCGACCTGGCGCTACTGCTGTGCGATCACCACGGCGCGTCGCTGATCGTCACCGCCGGCCACACCGCCAGCATCGAGGAGTTCTTCGATCGGTCACGGCAGCAGAGCAACCCGTCGACATTCCTGACCCGGCTCAAGGTCGGCGAGAAACTGGTCGACGCCAAAGCCGTTGCGACGCTGTATCGCAGCCGGGTGTCCGGCGGCGCCATCGCAATGCTTGTGCTCGCGATGCTGATCGCGGTGATCGTCGCATTGTGGGTGTCGCGCACCGACGTGGCGGTGCTCGACTGGATCACCGATTACTGGAACCGATTCTCGCTGTGGGTTCAGGGCTGGGTCTCCTAGCGGGTCCCCAATGATTTCGCTACGCTCACACGCGATTTCGCTCGCCGCGGTGTTCCTGGCACTCGCCGTCGGCGTCGTGCTCGGTTCGGGCCTGCTGTCCAACACGCTGCTGTCCGGTCTGCGTGACGACAAACACGAGCTGCAGACCCAGATCAACACACTCACCGACGAAAAGAACGCGCTGAACGAAAAGCTCAACGCTGCAGGTGAATTCGATGCGCAGATGGCGCCGCGGATCCTGCACGACACGCTGACGGGCAAATCTGTGGTGGTGTTCCGCACCCCCGACGCCAACGACGACGACGTCGACGCACTGTCGCGGATGGTGGGGCAGGCAGGTGGGACGGTCACCGGCACAGTGGCGTTGACGCAGGAGTTCGTCGACGCCAACTCCGCGGAAAAACTGCTGTCGGTGGTGAACTCACCGATCGTGCCGGCCGGAAAACAGCTGAACACCGCGTCGGTCGACCAGGGTTCGCAGGCGGGCGATCTTCTCGGAATTGCGGTGCTGATCAACAAGGATTCGAAGGCTCAACCGGTCGACGACGCCCAGCGCGACACCGTGCTGGCCGCGCTGCGCGACACCGGCTTCATCACGTACGGCAACCAGCGCATCGGGCCCGCCAACACCGCGCTGATCGTCACCGGCGGGGGACTGGGTGATGACGCCGGAAACCGCGGTGCCACGGTTGCACGGTTCGCGGCGGGCATGGCCCCGCACGGCTCCGGCACGGTCCTCGTGGGCCGGGACGGCTCTGCCTCCGGCACCGCTGCGGTCGCGGTGACAAGGTCCGACGGCGGGTTGAGCGCTGCGGTCAGCACCGTCGACGACGTCGACGCCGAGTCCGGCCGGCTCACAGCCGTGCTGGCCCTGGGCGACGTCGTCAACGGTCGCCGGCCGGCGCAGTACGGCATCGGCCAGGGCGCCTCATCGGTAACGCTGCCGCAATAGGCCCCTCGCTACGCGTGGGCCCCCGAGCACGCGGGGGCCCACCGAGTGGCGTGTCAGCGACGGCTTGTCGGCGTCGGTGTTAAGGTGGGGTTCCGTGGGTCGGCAGGCCCCAAACAGGTCCCAGCCTGGAAAGTATCAGCCCTGCCCGTCGTCACGGAGGTTGCTCTTGCCAGCGCTACGCAAGCACCCGCAAACCGCCACCAAGCACCTCTTCGTAACGGGCGGCGTGGTTTCTTCACTCGGCAAGGGCCTGACGGCGTCGAGCCTCGGCCAGCTGCTGACGGCGCGGGGCCTGCAGGTGACGATGCAGAAGCTGGACCCCTACCTCAACGTCGACCCCGGCACCATGAACCCGTTTCAACACGGCGAGGTGTTCGTCACCGAAGACGGCGCCGAGACCGACCTCGACGTCGGGCACTACGAGCGTTTCCTTGACCGAAACCTGTCCGGCTCGGCCAACGTCACCACGGGACAAGTGTATTCGTCGGTGATCGCCAAGGAGCGCCGCGGCGAGTACCTCGGCGACACCGTCCAGGTCATCCCGCATATCACCGACGAGATCAAGAGCCGCATCCTTGCGATGGCCGCACCCGACTCCGACGGCAATCGGCCCGACGTGGTGATCACCGAAATCGGCGGCACGGTCGGTGATATCGAGTCGCTGCCCTTCCTCGAAGCGGCGCGCCAGGTCCGACACGAGGTCGGCCGCGAGAATTGCTTCTTCCTGCACTGCTCGCTGGTGCCGTACATGGCGCCCTCCGGTGAGCTCAAGACCAAGCCCACCCAGCACTCGGTGGCCGCGCTGCGCAGCATCGGTATAACGCCGGATGCGCTGATCCTGCGATGCGATCGCGACGTGCCCGAACCGCTGAAGAACAAGATCGCGCTGATGTGCGACGTCGACATCGACGGCGTGATATCGACTCCGGACGCGCCGTCGATCTACGACATTCCCAAGGTGCTGCACCGCGAGGAGCTGGACGCCTACGTGGTGCGCCGGCTGAATCTGCCGTTCCGCGACGTCGACTGGACCCAATGGAACGACCTGCTCGAGCGCGTGCACGATCCCCAGGAGACTGTGCGAATCGCTCTGGTGGGCAAGTATATTGACCTCTCGGATGCATATCTGTCGGTCGCCGAGGCACTGCGGGCCGGTGGCTTCAAACACCGCGCCAAGGTCGAGATGCGTTGGGTGGCCTCGGATGACTGCGAAACCGAAACCGGTGCCGCTGCCGCACTGAGCGATGTGCATGGTGTGCTGATTCCCGGCGGCTTCGGGATTCGCGGCATTGAGGGGAAGATCGGCGCCATCTCCTACGCCCGCAAGCGGGGATTGCCGGTGCTCGGCCTGTGCCTTGGATTGCAGTGCATCGTCATCGAGGCGGCCCGTTCGGTGGGACTGATTGCCGCGAACTCCGCAGAGTTCGATCCGAAGACGCCGGATCCCGTGATCTCCACGATGGCTGATCAACGCGACGCGGTCGCAGGTGAGGCCGACCTGGGCGGCACCATGCGGCTGGGCGCTTATCCGGCCGTGCTGGAGCCGAATTCCATTGTGGCCCAGGCGTATGACGCGACGGAGGTATCCGAGCGGCACCGTCACCGCTACGAGGTGAACAACGAATATCGCGACCGCATCGCCGAAAGCGGGTTGAAGTTCTCTGGCACGTCGCCGGACGGGCATCTGGTCGAGTTCGTCGAATACGCCGCCGATGTCCATCCCTTCATCGTCGGCACGCAAGCGCATCCGGAGCTCAAGAGCCGGCCCACCCGCCCGCATCCGCTGTTCGTCGCGTTCATCGGCGCGTCGCTGGAATACAAGGCCGAGGAACGATTGCCGGGCATGGATATCCCGGAGCAGCGCGCGAATGGCGTAGAGCGTCCCGACAATGTCGCGCAACTGCTGCAAGAACCCGCGACCCGTGGCTGAACACGACTTCGATACGGTCGATTCCGAAACTCTCTACGTCGGAAAGATTTTCGCCCTTCGCGTTGACGACGTGCGGATGCCCCACGGCAACGTCGCGAAGCGGGAAGTGATCGAGCACTACGGCGCCGTTGCCGTCCTCGCTTTGGACGATGACAAGAACGTCGTCATGGTCTATCAATACCGCCATCCCGTCGGTCGACGGTTGTGGGAACTGCCCGCGGGCTTGCTCGACCTCGGCGGTGAACCGCCGCACATCACCGCTGCGCGGGAACTCATAGAAGAGGCTGGACTGGAGGCCACCGAATGGCGGGTGCTGGTCGATTTGGTGTCGGCGCCAGGCTTCAGCGACGAGAGTGTGCGGGTATACCTCGCGACCGGCATCACCGATGTCGGACGCCCCGACGCCCACGACGAGGAAGCCGACCTGCAAGTGAAGTGGTTTTCTCTCGAAGAGGCCAGGCGCATGGTGCTTGACGGGAAAATCGTCAATTCCATTGCGATAGCCGGCATTCTGGCCGCACACGACGTCGAGGATCCGTCATCGCTACGCACCGTCGACGCCCCGTGGATTGATAGGTCCAAGGCCTTCGCCGCTCGGCAGGCCCACAAATGACGACCTTCCGCTCAGCCCTCGACGACCAGCTGCAGGGTTACCTGGACCACCTGACCATCGAACGCGGCGTGGCGGCGAACACCTTGAGTTCCTACCGCCGGGACCTGCGTCGCTACGCCGAACACCTGACAACGCGGGACATCGACGATCTGTCCAAGGTCACCGAAACCGATGTGAGCGACTTCCTGGTGTCACTGCGCCGCGGCGATCCAGACACGAAAACCGCACCGCTGTCCGCGGTTTCGGCGGCCCGCGCCGTGGTCGCCGTGCGGGGCCTGCACCGCTTCGCGGCATCCGAGGGCCTCACGGAGGTCGACGTGGCGCGGGAGGTCAAGCCGCCGACGCCGAGCCGTCGGCTGCCCAAGAGTCTGACCATCGACGAGGTGCTCGCGTTGTTGGATGCTGCCGGCGGCGACAGCGAGGCGGATGGCCCGCTGACGCTACGCAACCGTGCGCTGCTGGAGCTGCTGTATTCGACGGGCGCCCGGATCTCCGAGGCGGTCGGGCTCGACGTCGACGACATCGACACCCACGCCCGGTCGGTGCTGTTGCGCGGCAAGGGCGGTAAGCAGCGGCTGGTGCCGATCGGCCGGCCCGCGGTCACGGCGCTCGACGCGTACCTGGTGCGCGGCCGCCCCGAGTTGGCCCGCCGCGGCAGGGGGACGCCGGCGATCTTCCTCAACGCGCGCGGCGGTCGGCTGTCGCGGCAGAGCGCCTGGCAAGTACTGCAGGACTCCGCCGAACGGGCTGGCATCAAGGCAGCGGTGTCGCCACACGTGCTACGGCACTCGTTCGCCACCCACCTGCTCGATGGCGGCGCCGACGTCCGCGTGGTCCAGGAGCTGCTCGGGCACGCATCAGTGACGACGACGCAGATCTACACCATGGTCACGGTGAACGCGCTTCGCGAGGTCTGGGCGGGTGCGCATCCGCGGGCCCGATAGCTCCTAGATCGCTACGTGGGCTTCTGCGCGCGGGGCGGCCGGGACCAAGAGGCGCTGAGCCCCGACGTAGCCCTCTACATCCTCCCGAGTGACGAATCCCAGCCGGACCTGGAGATCGGTGAAGCTGAGGTGGAACCGATCCGCGATTTTATGGAGCTCGTCAGCGTTGGGATAGTCGTCTTGCCTGATCCGGCGGTAATACGTGCTACTGGAGACCTTGAGCGCCTGATAGATCTCCTGGTTCGTGGATCCGGCCGTCCAGAAGGTAATTCAGCAGCGCCATAAGGTGCCGCCCGTTTTCGTCGGTGCGAGGCACTCGCCCACGATATACCCAGCTCAATAGCTATGTCATCGGGGGCGTCAATTTTGGATAACAAAAAATGATTCTCCACATATCAATGATTTTTCAAAAAAGAACTGGTTCTGTCCGTCATACGGATTACAACGAGATTGCTCTGATATTGAAAGCGATGCGACTGCGATCGGCATGGCGTTTGCTCTGGGCAACGCTGAACGATCCGACGGTCGGGATCGTTGGACGAGGATATGGGCGAGCATGAGGTAGCAGTCATCGGTGCGGGCCCGGCCGGAATCGCGACGGCGATCAGTCTGCAGGAGCGTGGCGTTCGCCCGTTGGTCATCGACCGTGCATCCCAGATGGTCGCGTCGTGGCGTGCTCGATATGACCGATTGAAGCTCAACACCGGCCGGCAGTTCTCGCATTTGCCGGGCCGGCGCTACCCCAAGGGCACCCCGACCTTCCCAACCCGCGATCAGGTCATCGAACACTTCGAAGGGCATGCCCGCGAAGCTGATGTACAGGTGCGGCTGAACACCACAGTGCACAGGATCGACCCAGGGGACGGCGGCGGTTGGCGGCTGGGCGCATCGACGGGAGACATCGACGCGCGCCACGTCGTCGTCGCAACCGGGCTCATGCACACGCCCTTCATGCCGGACTGGCTCAATCGTGGCGGCTTCGGTGGTGAGGTTCTGCACTCGTCGCAATACCGCAATACCGAGACGTTTCGGGACAAGCGGGTATTGGTCGTCGGTTCCGGCTCGTCAGGGATGGAGATCGCCCATGATCTGGCGACGGGAGGGGCGGCCAAAGTGTGGATGGCGGTCCGCACCCCGCCGAACATCATGCTGCGGGGCGGCCCTGGCGGGCTGCCTGGCGAGGTCATCTCCCTGCCGCTGTTTCACGCGCCGATCCGGTTGGCAGACGCGCTCGCGTTGAAGGCTCGGCGCCGATTCATCGGCGATCTCAGTGAATTCGGTTTGCCGCTTCCCGACGAGGGCCCGTTCGGTCGGCTGGCCCGGGCCGGAGCCGTGCCGTCACTCGTTGACCTCGAAGTGATCGACGCGATCCGCGACCGGTCGATCGAAGTGGTGGCAGGTGTCCAGGGCTTTGACGGCGAGAGCGTCCGGCTGGTGGACGGCCGTGGGCTCAAGCCCGACGCGGTGATTTGTGCGACCGGCTATCACAACGGGCTGGACCCGATGGTCGGTCACCTCGGCGTGCTCGACGAACGTGGGGAACCGCGCGCCGGATGGGATCGACCGGCCGCCCGCGGACTGTGGTTCATCGGCTTCAGCAGGCGCCCGGCGCTGATCGGCTATGTGGGCAAGCAGTCACGTCGGCTTGCCAAGAAGATCGCGAATACCTAGCCGCGGTACTCCGACTCCAGCACGAGGTCC
>DASRJA010000636.1:0-4386 GCA_035649695.1 Mycobacterium sp.
CGCACAGTGGAGGGAGCAGGGGTCGGCATCGTTGAACCCCCTGTCGCCAAGCGGCCAGGATGCGAGCCGGTACGGACCGATCGTAGGGAAACATCCGCAGTTCCGCCGCACGGGGGGCGGCCGTCGGCGGCGACGGCGAACTGGTCCAGCTCTGCTTTTTGGCACGTCGGGGGAAGTACTCGTGGAAGCTACGCAAGTCGGGTCACCGGTCGGCAGTAACCTGGAATCCGTGCCCGATCCAGCGACGTACCGGCCTGCTCCCGGGTCGATTCCCGTCCAGCCGGGCGTCTACCGGTTCCGTGATCCGCACGGCCGGGTGATCTATGTCGGCAAGGCCAAGAGCCTCCGCAGCCGGCTGACGTCCTACTTTGCCGACATCTCCAGCCTGGCGCCGCGCACCCGGCAAATGGTGATGACGGCGGGCAGCGTCGAGTGGACGGTGGTCAACACCGAAGTCGAGGCGCTGCAGCTGGAATACAACTGGATCAAGGAGTTCGACCCGCGGTTCAATATCCGCTACCGCGACGACAAGTCGTATCCCGTCTTGGCGGTGACCTTGAACGAGGAGTATCCGCGGTTGATGGTGTACCGCGGGGCGCGACGCAAGGGCGTCCGCTACTTCGGGCCGTATTCGCATGCGTGGGCCATCCGGGAAACCCTCGACCTGTTGACCCGGGTGTTCCCGGCACGCACGTGTTCCGCGGGAGTTTTCAAGCGGCATAGGCAGATCGGGCGGCCGTGCCTGCTGGGCTACATCGACAAATGTTCGGCGCCTTGTATCGAACGAGTCACCGCTGAGGAGCACCGGCAGATCGTCAATGACTTCTGCGATTTCCTCGCCGGCAAGACGGACCGGTTGGCCCGCGACATGGAACACCAGATGAACCAGGCATCCGCGGAGCTGGACTTCGAGCGGGCGGCACGGTTGCGCGACAACATTTCCGCCCTCAAGCGCGCGTTGGAGAAACAGGCCGTGGTGTTCGGTGACGGCACCGACGCCGACGTCGTCGCGTTCGCCGACGACGAACTCGAAGCGGCTGTGCAGGTGTTCCATGTCCGCGGCGGCCGGGTGCGCGGCCAGCGCGGGTGGATCGTCGAAAAATCAGGTGAGCCAGGCGAATCCAGTCAGGAGCATCTCGTCGAGCAGTTCCTGACACAGTTTTACGGCGATCAGGTCGAGCTTGACGGCGCCGCCGACGAGTCGCTGAGCCCGGTACCCCGGCAGGTACTCGTGCCATGTCTGCCGGCCAATGCCGACCAGCTCGAGACCTGGCTGTCTCAGCTGCGAGGGTCCCGGGTGTCGCTGAGGGTGCCGCGCCGCGGCGACAAGCGCGCACTTGCCGAAACGGTGAAGCGTAACGCCCAGGATGCACTGAACCAGCACAAACTCAAGCGCGCCGGGGACTTCACCGCGAGAACAGCTGCGCTGCAAAGCATTCAGGATGCACTAGGTTTGGCGGAAGCGCCGCTACGCATCGAGTGTGTGGACATCAGCCACGTCATGGGCACCGATGTGGTGGCGTCGTTGGTGGTGTTCGAGGACGGGCTGCCGCGCAAATCCGACTACCGCCACTACGCGATCAAAGATGCCGCGGGGGACGGCCGCTCGGACGATGTCGCATCGATCGCCGAGGTGACGCGGCGACGGTTCTACCGGCACCTGCACGACACCCAGCACCCGACTGAGCTTGCCCCGGAAGGGAAATCGCGTAAGTTCGCCTACCCGCCAAACTTGTACGTCGTCGATGGCGGCGCACCGCAAGTCAACGCGGCCCAGGCGGCCCTCGACGATCTCGGGGTGAGCGACGTCGCGGTCATCGGGCTGGCCAAGCGGTTGGAGGAGGTGTGGGTGCCGTCGGAGCCGGATCCCGTCATCATGCCGCGCAACAGCGAGGGGCTTTACCTGCTGCAGCGGGTTCGTGACGAAGCACACCGGTTCGCGATCGCCTACCACCGCAGCAAGCGCTCGAAGCGGATGACGGCGTCGGCACTGGACTCGGTCCGCGGACTGGGGGAGCACCGGCGCAAGGCGCTGGTCACGCACTTCGGCTCGCTGACGCGGTTGAAGCAGGCCAGCGTCGAGGAGATCACCGCGGTGCCCGGCATCGGCGTGGCAACAGCCAGGGCGGTGCTGGACGCGCTCGGCGTAGCGCCCGATTCCGAAGCGCCGGAGCCCGTTATCGGCAATGATCAGACCAGGGCATCAGGATGACGAACCAGGGCATGCACGAGGAATTGCGCGACGGCGCCGGCGATGGTGAATCGGGCATTGACGTGGTCCTGGTCACGGGGTTGTCTGGCGCGGGGCGAGGCACCGCGGCGAAGGTACTGGAGGACCTCGGCTGGTATGTCGCAGACAACCTGCCACCCGAGCTGATCGCCCAGATGGTCGAGCTGGGGCTCGCGGCAGGCTCCCGCATCACCCAGTTGGCGGTGGTGATGGATGCGCGGTCGCGGGGTTTCACCGGCGATCTAGACGTGGTGCGAAACGATCTGGCCACCCGCAACATCAGCCCACGGGTGTTATTTCTCGAGGCGTCCGACGACATCCTGGTGCGCCGCTACGAGCAGAACCGGCGCAGTCATCCGTTGCAGGGCAACCAGACTCTGGCCGAAGGCATTGCCGCGGAACGGCAGATGCTGGCGCCGATACGCGCCGCGGCGGACCTGGTGATCGACACGTCGACGCTGTCCGTACCGGCGCTGCGCGAAAGCATCGAGCGGGCATTCGGCGGCGAGACGATTGCGCAGACCAGTGTCACCGTCGAGTCGTTTGGGTATAAGTACGGGTTACCGATGGACGCCGACACGGTGATGGATGTGCGGTTCCTGCCGAATCCGCATTGGGTGGATGAGCTGCGTCCGCACACCGGTCAGCACCCGGCGGTGCGCGACTACGTGCTCGGTCAGCCGGGCGCCGCGGAGTTCTTGGACACCTACCATCAGCTGCTGGACGTCGTGATCGACGGCTATCGGCGGGAAGGGAAGCGCTACATGACCGTTGCCATCGGCTGCACCGGCGGCAAGCACCGCAGTGTCGCGATGGCCGAGGCACTGGCGGCGCGACTACAGGACGATGAGCTCACGGTACGGGTATTGCACCGGGATCTGGGCCGCGAATGAGCGCACGGATCGTCGCGCTCGGTGGCGGACACGGGCTGTATGCCACGTTGTCGGCGGCCCGTCGGCTCACCCCGCATGTCACGGCGGTGGTCACCGTCGCCGACGACGGCGGATCCTCGGGGCGGCTGCGCAGCGAGCTGGATGTAGTGCCGCCGGGTGATCTACGAATGGCGTTGGCGGCGTTAGCATCTGACAGCCCACATGGCCGGCTGTGGGCGACCATCTTTCAGCACCGGTTCGGCGGAAGCGGAGCGCTGGCTGGCCATCCCATCGGCAATCTGATGCTGGCGGGGCTCAACGAGGTGCTGGCCGATCCGGTGGCGGCGCTCGACGAGCTGGGCCGCATCCTCGGGGTCAAGGGCAGGGTGTTGCCGATGTGCCCGATGGGGTTGAGCATCGAGGCCGACGTGTCGGGTCTCGAGTCGGATCCGCGAATGTTCCGGGTGATCCGTGGGCAGGTGGCGATCGCCACCACCGTCGGGCAGGTGCGGCGGGTGCGGCTGTTGCCTGCGGACCCGCCCGCCACGAGGCAGGCCGTGGACGCGATCATGTCGGCCGACCTGGTGGTGTTGGGCCCCGGTTCGTGGTTTACCAGCGTGATTCCGCACGTGCTGGTGCCACAGCTGGTCGCGGCTCTGCAGGCGACGACGGCGCGGCGCGCGTTGGTGCTGAACCTGGTGGCCGAGCCGGGGGAGACGGCTGGCTTCTCGGTGGAACGGCACATCCATGTGCTGGCGCAACACGCGCCGGGGTTCACCGTGCACGACATCATCGTCGACTCCAGCAGAGTGCCCGGCGAACGCGAACGTGAGCAGTTGCGCCGCACGGCGAACATTCTCGAGGCCCGTGTTGAGTTTGCTGACGTGTCCAGACCTGGTACACCTTTACATGACCCGGCGAGGTTGGCCGCGGCTCTGGAGGATGTACGTGTGCGCGGGCTGACGTCGACGCCCAACATCCAGGAGCCGACCGTGCCGACTCCGACAGTGAACGGACCGAGAGGTGACGACCCGTGGCGATGACGGCCGAGGTCAAGGACGAGCTGAGCCGGCTTCTGGTCAACTCGGTGAGCGCTCGCCGCGCCGAGGTCGCCTCCTTGCTGCGCTTCGCTGGCGGTCTTCACATCGTGTCGGGGCGTGTGGTGGTGGAGGCCGAAGTCGACCTCGGGATCATTGCGAGGCGGCTGCGTAAGGACATCTACGACCTGTACGGCTACAACGCGGTTGTGCACGTGTTATCGGCCAGCGGTATCCGCAAGAGCAC
>DASRJA010000637.1:0-7002 GCA_035649695.1 Mycobacterium sp.
CACGCTGCCACCGCCGCGCCGCCGAGGAGCGTGATGAACTCGCGCCGTCTCATTCGATCACCTCGTCGGCACGCAGCAGCATGGCCTGCGAAAACTCCAGGCCGAGCGCCTTCGCGGTCCGCAGATTGATGACGAGCTCGAAGATGGTCGGCCGCTCGATCGGTAGGTCGCCCGGTTTCGCTCCCCGCGCGATGCGGTGGACGTAGTCGGCGGTCCGCCGCGACATCGCGGTGCGACTCGGCCCGTACGACGCCAGTCCCCCCTGATCGACGTGTTCGCGGAACACCCCCATCGACGGCAGCCGATTGAGCAGCGTGAACTGCACGATCCGATCGCGGTCGCGCGCGAACAGCGGCGACGTCATGACGAAGAGAAAGCCGCGATGGTCTGGCGGGGCCTGCGCCAGGGCCCGCGCGTAGTCGTAGGGATAGTCGGTGAGCTCGATGCCGGCGAGATCGAATCCGAACGTCGCGGCGTTGTCGCGGGTCGCGTGCCACTGGTCCGCCGACAGACGATCCCAGAACGCCATAGCCTTGCCGATCGCCGGAAAGGCATCTTTCACCAATTGCAGGCGCTTCTTGGCGAGCTCGATCTGCTCGAGGATGATGCCGGTGACGTTGCCGGTCGGCCGCGCCAGGCTGGTCACATAGCCGAGCGAGACCGGGTCGAAGTCGATCGCGACCATGACGATCGGAATCGTCTGGGTCGCAGCCAGCGCCGCCTTCAGGCAATCCTCGGGCCCGAAAGCAACGAGGACGTCCGCCTTGCGGGCGACCAGTTGCTGCATGGCATCGCCGTAGCGGTCGGGCCTGCCTTGCAGGTCGATATAGTCCATCGTGTAATTCGTGCCCTCGATGTGTCCAAGCTCCCTCATGCGCACGTCGAAGCCCTGAAGGAACGATCGCGCGCGCGGTTGCGTACCGCAGGTCCCGACCCGCAGCGCCTGGGCCTGCGCGCCGGCCCGCCGCAGCGTAGCGAGCGCGTCTGCCGCCGCCACGCCGCCAAGAAGGGTGATGAACTCACGCCGCCTCATTCGATCAGCTCGTCGGCGGTGGCGAGCAGCGTCGGCGGCACCGAGAGGCCGAGCATCCTTGCGGTCTGGAGGTTGATCACGAGCTCGAACTTGGTCGCCTGTACCACCGGCAAGTCCGCCGGTTTCGCACCCTTGAGGATGCGACCGGCATAGACGCCGACTTGACGATAGGAATCCGAAAGGTTGGTTCCGTAGCTCATCAGCCCGCCGATTTCGGGAAAGTCACGCAACGTATATGTCGCGGGGACCACGTGGCGCACCGCCAGATTGGCAAGTTGCACCCGCCGACTGTTGAAAAAGGTGTCGCCGCCGACGAAGAGGGCGTCGGGCCGCTCGCGCATGAGGGTTGCGAAGGCCGCATCGATCTCGCGGCTGGTGCTGGCGTTGAGCACCTGGAGCTGCAGACCCATGGCGCGGGCAGCCGCTTCCACTTCCCGTAAGGGGATCGTCGCCGGACTGGCCGGATTGACGAGCACGGCGACGCGGGCCGCTCCGGGGACCATCTCGCGCAGGAGTTCCAGCCGTTTTGCCGTCAATTCGGCCCCAAGAAAATTGATACCCGTCGCGTTGCCGCCCGGCCTTGCAAGGCTCGCAACCAGACCAAGTTCGACCGGGTCTGTGCCGGCGATGAACAGCCTCGGAATCGTCGTCGTCGCCGCCTTGGCAGCGAACGCCGAATCGTGGCCGGCCGTAGCGATCACGGCGACCCGCCGGTGGACCAATTCGGCCGCCAGCTCCGGCAACCGATCGATACAGTTCTCGGCGAAACGGTACACGATCGCTACGTTCTCGCCCTCGACATAACCAGTCTCTTTCAGGCCCAGGCGAAAGCCGCGCAGTTGGTCAGTAGTCCCGTCAGACGACGCGCTATGCAGGAGCCCGATCACCGGCATCGCCGACTGCTGCGCGCGCGCCGCGAACGGCCAAGCCGCCGCGCCGCCGAGCAGCGTGATGAACTCACGCCGTTTCAACTGATCGAATTGTATTCGGTCCTGCCAGACAGGGGTACACCGGATTGCAGGATACCGAATTGGCGAAGTTCAGTCTGGAGGTATTGGCGCGATTTTGCAACCGGCCGCTGATTGGCAAGCGACGATAAAGAGAGCCCATTGACCCCATTGCCGATGCCCGGGTAGTGAGCTACTCAAGTTGTTCGGTTTGATTAGGGTTCGAATCCTCTGGGCGCGCTTGGCGAATGTGACGTCACGGCCGCCCTTCGGCGGGTAGCATTCCCGCTGCGTATCCCGTGTTCACATGCTCTTTTGAGGGCGGTCTGCGATGGCTAAGCGTGAGCAGGACCCCATCGTCCGGGCTCTGGTGCCCGATCCGACGGCCGGGCCGCCGAGCGTTGCGGTGCTCCGCGGCTTTCTCGGCGACTCGACGCAACCCGACCATTACCGCCTTTACCTGAGCAGGACGCTCAGCAGTTACGTCGATATTCCTGCGGACCAGATTCTGCACACCAGCCAATTACCCAACGACGGCGGCACCCGGGTGTGGGTGCCCAGAACCCTCGAACTGCGCTTCGTGCGGACGGTTTCTACTGAGGTTCAGGCGCGATTCCTTCAGGGATCGATCGTCAACAGGCATCTGGCGCTGGGTGGCGCCTCGCTGGCCGCGGAAGCCCTTCGCGCGCAGGCACGACGATTGAGGCGCGTTGACGAATGGTTCAGCCTCGAGTGCGGACACTCGGAGGAAGATCACGGCGCGACGTGTGGTGACACCTGCCCCGCGTGTGAGGAATAGGCCTGATTGTTGGGGCGCGTCAATTGAGTGCCCACGTGACGCCGTTAAGCGCGATTGACGTCCCCGACTATCTGTTGGCCCGTGGCCTGGTGAGCACACGGTCCATCGTCGACAGCGACCTGGTCGTCCACGAGCTGTCGGGCCGGAATCGCACCTTCGTCGCCGAGTGCACGAACGCGGCGAGTTACGTGTTGAAACAAGGCGCCACGCCAGAAGGGACAGCCGCCGCTCACGAAGGTGAGGCGTACCGTGCGCTTTCTGCTACCCGGTCCATGGGACCGCACCTGCCGCAGTTCCACGGGTACGACGCCGACGCCCGGGTCCTCGTCGTCGAGTACTTGCGCGACGCCGAAGACCTGGCCAACTATCACCGACACCGGCGCCGTCCCCCGATCCGGACAGCTTCGGCCGTGGGCGCGATCCTCGCCGACCTGCATGAGCTGCCCGTCGCGCAGACCGGTCAGGTTGGGTACCGACGGCAGCGTCCTTCGGTGCTGTCTCTACACCGACCGGGTCCGCGTATGCTCGCCGAGTCGTCGCGGGTCACTCTCGACCTTATCCGAATCATCCAGGGCACCTATGGATTCGGGTTCCATCTTGATGAGCTCAACGCAGACTGGTCGGCTACCAACCTCATACATCAAGACGTGCGGTTCAAGAATTTCGTGCGGACGACGTCGTCGAGGGGCATCGACCGTCCGCGGCTGAAGTTGATCGATTGGGAGCTGGCCTGCCTTGGCGATCCGCGATGGGATATTGGATCTGCGCTCGGCGACTATATGAGCCTTTGGTTGACGTCCATCCCGGTGACTGGATCTGCTCCGACCGAGCAGTCCGCTGAGCTGGCACGGTGTCCGCTAGACGGAATCCAGCCCGCGATCCGCGCGTGCTGGGACGTCTACGTCAAGCGACGCCGTCTCGGCGTATCCGCCGACGCGTTGCTTCCGGTCGTCGTCCGCTTCGCCGCGGCAAGGCTGGTGCAGACAGCGCTCGAGATCGCCCAGGATTCGGCGAACCTGACCACCGACATCGTCCTGCACCTGCAGGCGGCGTACAACGTCTTCGAGCGACCGGGCGTGGCCGCCGCGCACATGTTCGGCCTGACGTCGGACACCATCGGACGCGTCGGTGGCGAGAAGCGATGAACGACTATTCGGCGCTGATGGACGCGGGGGTGGCTGCCGTTCGCATACACTCTGCCACCTCCTTTTCGTGGTTCGGAGAGCGAAATCCTCAGTTGTCCAATACAATCCGGGCAGCGATTAGCCCGTCGGACGCGCGGGAGTATCTGTTGTATTCCCTGCAGCTGCAGCTATATCGCAACTTCTATTGTCCAGGGGCCCCTGTCCCGGCGGGAATCCTAAGTGTCGGAGGACATCGGGGGGTGTCGGTGCGGGCGGATTTCGTCGCCAGACTGTCCGCTGCGAACACGGGCGTGGGCTCGCTCGAACCGGGGTGGCACGTTCACGCCGTCGATGCGGATCGCGTTGTGGTCGAACGGAGTGGGCTGCTTGTCTGGATCAAGTATGAGCAACTCTGTCTGACTGATGGGGCGTTGCCCGAGCCCGGGGTGTCCGTGTCGATCCGGCAGTCCAAGGAGTTGCCGAGGCGGTCACCCGGGTTCTATCTGGCGCTCGGCAACCACGGAATGAAGTCGCGCGACGTCGATCCGGTGGTCAGGCTGTACTGGAACGTTATCGCCGAATCCGCGCCGCAACTTGTGGAGTTGGTGACCACGCGACTCAACGCTGCCGATATTCCGTTTCGTCTCAAAACAATCAACGATGCCCGTCGCTACACACGCTGCGACGCAGCGGTGCTCTATGGTCCGAAGCGGTGCTACCCGGCGATCGCCGAGATCGTTGCGGGGATCCATGCGGAGCTGGCCGCGTCATTGGTGCCAGGCACCCCGGCGTTCACCAAACGCCTTGCGCCGGGT
The DNA here is from genome assembly GCA_035649695.1 of Mycobacterium sp. GTDB lineage: Bacteria > Actinomycetota > Actinomycetes > Mycobacteriales > Mycobacteriaceae > Mycobacterium. The sequence goes on from DASRJA010000637.1 coordinate 4,719, forward strand.
CTGGCGCTTGCCGAAGATCCTGGCACCGGTGACAGCTTCGGCATGCACCGCTGTCGGCTTTTCGCTGAAGGGATCCTAAACGCGCGCGAGGACGGCCGCCGATCGACCTCGGCGCGACGCGACTCGGTGATCGCCGCGTTCGCTGCTGCGGGCATCACCACCGAACGGCCCTACCTCAATCCCGGCTCGGCCGACACCTACCAGGCGGTGTCCGAATGACGGTCGACTACCTCGGCGTCGCGCGGGGTATCGGGGCGCGCTTGGCGGATACTGCGATCTGGCACGAAGGCCGCTGCAATTGGCTCGGTGTTCGCGTATTTGGCAACGGTCAGGCAGGTTTCCGTGAGACGGTGGCCGCGCTCGGCGGCGATCTCTACAGCGGGTCGAGCGGAGTCGCCCTGTTCCTCGCCGAACTGCACGCCGTCGCGGGAGGTGACGCATTCGCCGGGACCGCGATGGGCGCCATCGAACACGCACTGGGGCGCGCTGACAGCGCCGAAGACATCGGGCCGGGACTCTACGACGGACGGCTAGGAATCGCCTTGGCCGCGGCCCGGATCGGTATGTTGGTCCGGGACAGTCAATTGCTCGAGCGAGCGGCCGATGTGGCCGACCGTGCACATCGCCTAGCTTCCGAACTCGGCTTCGACCTGTTGTCCGGGCGGGCCGGAGGCATCGTCGCCCTCCTGATCCTGGCGAAGCTGCTCGATGACGACGGCCTCATGGAACACGCCACAAAGTTGGGCGACGAACTCATCGCAACGGTGACGGAAGACGGGCGCTACCACCCCCGGTCAGATGTGCGTGCGAGACGGCCTCTTACCGGTCTTTCACACGGCGCGGCCGGCGTCGGCTACGCCCTCGGCGAGCTATTCCACAACACCGGAGACGCCCGGTACCTGCATGCAGCGGAGGCTGCATTCGCCTACGAGCGAGCCCATTTCGATCCGGAGACCCGCAACTGGCCGGACTTCCGACACGACACCGGACGGCGCCGCGGTCAGGTTCCCCCGGTTTTCACCACCCAGTGGTGCCACGGCGCACCCGGTATCGGACTGACCCGGTTACGCGCGTATCGCCTCCGCGATGACGACTCATGCCTGACCGAGGCTGTCGCCGCGATCGCGACCACCCGCGACGCGGTTGCCGTGAGTCTGGCCAAGCCTGGCGCGAATTACTCACTCTGTCACGGTCTTTCCGGAAATGCCGAAGTGCTTTTGTACGCCGAGGAGAGCCTGGGCTCCGAAGGCGCGGAGCATCGAGCCCTCGCGATTCGCGTCGCGGAACATGGCATCGAGCGCTTTGCAGCGCCGAACCGCATGTGGCCGTGCGGAACTCGCGAAGGTGTGACACCCAACCTGATGCTCGGTCTGGCGGGAATCGGCCACTTCTACCTCAGGTTGCACGACTCGACTGTGCCGTCGGTTCTCCTGATGCGGCCGGAATCTTTCGTCGGTCGTGCGGTCATCGACGGGCGGGTGGGTGAGGACCCGCAGCCAGGATGGCAGCGCGGCGATCCTGAGCAGTCGGCGAGCGTGACCCTCCGGTAGTGAAGCGAGCGGTCCACCGTCGAGCCGCCGTCCGGCCCTCAAAGCGGAAGGCTGATGCCGCACGTTCCCCAGGTAGCTCAACACCATTGTCGTGGCCTGCGGTGCTTGGTTCCTACGGCCGGGGAGCCTGAACAACGCTGTCGGCGTGCGCGAGCACGAAAGACCCGCGTACCGGGGCAGCGAATCGCCTGCGGCTGCACGAATTAATGCCCAGTGCCGGCGTCGGGGCGTTGGCCCCCAGGCCGCCGGGGCGCAGCATGGGTTTATGTGTGATGGTGGCGGCTCGCCCACCGCGGTTGCGGCGACCCTCCCGCGGCCGGCGGCGGGAACGGCGGTGGACCCCATCGCTTTGGAACCGGTCGACGAGGTGGTCATCACGACGCTCGTGGACAACAGCTACGACACGCTGATGGGCGACACCGGTCCGGCCCGCCGCGCGCCGTTGCCCGGGGTCGCTGCTTTAGAGATTGGCATTGGTGCCGACCAATACCGGCTGGCACACCAGGATCGCGAATAACCGCCACTCGTCTTGTGCTGGGTGCGATCTCCTTGAGCAATTCAAGGCGTTTTCCGCTCATGCTGAATTCGACACTCATGAAACCGGTGGCGTTGCCGCCCGGCCGCGCCAAGCTCTCGACGAAGCCGGCGGCGACCGGATCGGAGGCGACCGGGAACACGATCGGCACCGTGCGGGTCGCCGGCAGCAACGGCCCCAGGGTCGGGGCGCCATGGGC
>DASRJA010000638.1:0-4983 GCA_035649695.1 Mycobacterium sp.
TCGACGGAGAAGATCTGCGCCCACATCAGTGCGTCGAGGCGCGCCACCGCTTGATCGCGATCTAGGAGTCGGCCCAGGTCGAACGCCGTCCTCAGACGGGTTGTCACGGGAACGCCCGCGACCCGGGTGATCTCGTCGTCGTCCAACGTCTCGTTGCGGACCACCAATCCGCTTGGCGAGCGGGTGTTATCCCAGATCAGCTCGATGGGAACGTCATCGTCGATCCATTGGGCGCCATGCAACGCGGATGCGGCCAAGCCCGCGACGACTCCTTGGCGGCCGGATCGCAACCAGGCACCCTCGATACGGTCACTGAGTGATAGCTTGTGTTGCTTTGGGACGTACACGTCGCGGAAGATCCGCTGATTCCAGCGCCGCAACTCGTGCGCGGTGAGCGCCCCCTGCCCCACGGCCTCGCTGCCGAGAAAGACCTTCCTCATGCCGAGATGCTGGCACCACGGGCCGACACCTCCGCGAGACTGCACTTATTGCGTGGAATTACGAGAAGGGCCCCGCAACAACTCCAGTTTCGCGGCGTCTACAGACCTAAGTCGCGCAGAAACTCCGGCTTGTACGCATCGAGAATGACGTAGCTCGGGTCGGGAACCGCAACCTCGGGAGCATCGTCGGGCACCGGATCGCCGTCGGCCGGGTCCTCCCATTCCTGCTCGTCGCCGTTCCACCGAGCGATCGAGTATTCGGCGCTCAGGTCATCCTCGGCGACGAGCGCCTGGACGGTGCGTTCCGCCTCCTCGGCGTCGGACAGCGTCGCTGTGTAGAGAATCATCCGGTCGCCGTCACGCGTGATCGTCACCCGCGAGCCGAGTCGCTCCTGAGCGTCGTCGTCCAGATCCAGCGACCGTAGCTTCTCCCACAGGGAAAGTGGATCGTCATCGCTGCCCAGCTCAACCAGGACCCTGAACTCGTCGTCCGCCATGAGCGCAAACCTAAGCCATTGCGCGGCGGCCGGCCAGGGCCCGGCCAAGCGTCAGTTCGTCGGCGAATTCCAGGTCGCCGCCCATCGGCAGGCCCGACGCGATTCTCGTCACGGTGAGGCCGGGGATGTCGCGCAGCATCCGGACCAGATACGTCGCGGTCGCCTCGCCCTCAGTGTTGGGATCCGTCGCGATGATCACCTCGGTGACGTCCACGCCGTCGACGCGTTCGCCAATCCGATTCAACAGCTCACGGATCCGAAGTTGTTCTGGCCCAACGCCGGACAGCGGATCCAATGCCCCACCCAGGACGTGGTAGCGGCCGCGGAACTCGCGGGTGCGCTCGACGGCCTGCACATCCTTCGGCTCCTCGACCACACACACCACAGAGGGGTCCCGACGCGCATCTGAACAGATTCGGCAGCGGTCCTCGTCGGAAACGTTGCCGCACACCGCGCAGAACTTCACGCCGTCGCGAACCTTGTTCAACACTGCGGTCAGACGGTCGATGTCCGGCGGCTCGACGCTCAACAAGTGAAAAGCGATCCGCTGTGCGCTCTTCGGCCCGATACCGGGCAGCTTGCCGAGCTCGTCGATCAGATCCTGGACGGGGCCTTCGAACAAGTCACAGCTCCGGCAGACCCAGGCCACCCATGCCGCCGGCGAGCGGCCCGAGCCGATCGTGCGCCAGGATGGTGACCTGCTTGGAGGCGTCGGTGATCGCGCCGACGATCAGATCCTGCAGCGTCTCGACATCGGAGGGGTCGACGATCTTCGGGTCGATCGACACTGCCACCACTTCACCGCTGCCCTTCATGGTGACCTGCACCAGACCGCCGCCGGCCTGCCCGTGCACCTCGGCAGCGGCCAGCGCTTCCTGCGCCTCCATCAACTGCTGCTGCACTTGCTGAGCCTGAGCGAGGAGTGCCGACATGTCGGGCGTGCCTCCGGGTTGCATGACAGTCCCCTTGCGTCTTGGTCTCGACTTGGTTGCGCTCATCCACAAGCGGCGGTTTGGTCTTTCAGCCTAGTCGCCAGGCACGCTACGGTGGCGGCCGTGCCTGCCAGCCTGCGTGTCGCCGCCGCGATAGCCGCCGGTCTGCTCGTCGCCGCATCGACGCTCGTCAGCCCGGCCTCGGCGGCCCCGGCGAATATCGCCGGCATGATCGTGTTCCTCGACCCCGGCCACAACGGCTCCAACGACGACTCCATCGGCAGACAGGTGCCCACCGGCCGCGGCGGCACCAAGAATTGCCAGGAGAGTGGGACCTCGACCGACGACGGCTATCCCGAACACACCTTCACCTGGGACACCACGCTGCGCATCCGCCAGGCGCTGACCGCCCTCGGCGTGCGCACCGCGATGTCGCGCGGCAACGACACCGGCCTCGGCCCGTGCGTCGACGAACGCGCCGCGATGGCAAACGCGCTGCAACCCAACGCCGTCGTCAGCATCCACGGCGACGGGGGCCCGCCCACCGGCCGCGGCTTCCACGTCCTCTACTCGTCTCCGCCGCTGAACCAGACACAGGCAGGGCCGTCCGTCCAGTTCGCCCAGACCATGCGTGATCAGCTCGCCGCGTCAGGATTTGTGCCGTCCACCTACACCGGCTCGAACGGCCTCGACCCGCGGTCGGACATCGCCGGCCTGAACCTGGCTCAGTACCCGTCGATCCTCGTTGAGTGCGGCAACATGAAGAATCCCGTCGACTCCGGGTTGATGAAGACCCCCGAGGGCCGTCAGAAGTACGCCGACGCCGTCGTCCGCGGTATCGCGGGCTTCCTTGGCACCCAGCCGCCGCGGACCAACTAGCCCTGCTCGCTGCCCAATGTCGGACCGCTTACCGGTCCTCCACGGCCTTCTTGAGATTTTCCAGCACCTCGCCCTGGATCTTGCGCAACCCCAGCGGCGCGAACGTCTTCTCGAAGAAGCCGCCGATGCCGCCCGCGCCCTGCCACGACGTCTTGACCGTGACCGACGAACCCGGCCCCGCCGGAGCGACGGTCCAGTTGGTGATCATCGACGAATTGGCGTCTTTCTCGATCACGGTGTGGCCCGCCACGTCGACGTTGGCCTTGACGTCACGCACGCGCGACTTCGTCGCTTGCAGTTTCCAGCTGGCGACGGTGCCTGCGCCCTGCCCGCCCTCGAGCACCTTGTAATCGCTGTACTGCGAGGACAGAATCTTCGGCCGCACGGTCGCATAATCCGCCACCGCCGCCAACACCACTTCCGGTGAGGCGTCAATCAAGACGGTGCTGGACGCGCTGACCTGTCCCATGAGATAGCTCTCCTGTCGTGTTGTGCGGTCGCATCGGCTGCGGCCGCGGACTAGCGTATATCCGTGTCAGTTGAGGGGAGCGACGCACGGGCTGCTCACGCTGCGGGCGTGCAGCAGCTTCTCGCGAGCTACCGGGCCATTCCTCCGAACGCCACCGTCCGGCTGGCCAAACCTACGTCGAACCTGTTCCGGGCGCGGGCCAAGACGACGAGCAAGGGGCTTGACGTCTCGGGGCTGACGGGCGTCATCGCCGTCGATCCCGCCAACCGCACCGCCGACGTCGCCGGCATGTGCACCTATGAGGACCTCGTCGCGGCCACCCTCCCGTACGGCCTTGCCCCGCTGGTGGTGCCGCAGCTGAAGACGATCACGCCGGGTGGGGCGGTCACTGGGCTGGGCATCGAGTCGACTTCGTTCCGTAACGGCCTGCCGCATGAGTCCGTGCTGGAGATGGACATCCTCACCGGTACCGGCGACGTGGTCACCGCAAGCCGCGACCTCTGCTCGGATCTATTCCATGCGTTCCCGAATTCCTATGGGACACTGGGATATTCGGTCCGATTGAGGATCAAGCTGGAGTCTGTAAAGCCGTTTGTGGCGCTGCGGCACTTGAGGTTTCACTCGTTGGACGACCTCGTCGCCGCGATGGACCGCATCATCGAGACCGGCGGGTACGACGGCACACCGGTTGATTACCTCGACGGGGTGGTGTTCAGCGCCACAGAGGGCTACTTGACGGTCGGAATTCAAACAAGCACACCCGGCCCCGTCAGCGACTACACCGGCCAGCAGATCTACTACCGCTCCATCCAGCACGCCGGCGGTGAGAAGCACGACCGGCTCACCATTCACGACTACCTGTGGCGGTGGGACACCGACTGGTTCTGGTGCTCGCGGGCGTTCGGCGCACAGAATCCCCGGCTGCGCCGGCTGTGGCCGCGGCGCTACCGGCGCAGCAGCTTCTACTGGAAGCTGATCGCCTACGACCAGCGGTTCAACATCGCCGACCGCATCGAGAAGCGCAACGGCCGCCCGCCCCGGGAGCGCGTCGTGCAGGACATAGAAGTACCGATCGAGCGCACCGCCGAGTTCCTTGACTGGTTCCTGGCCAACGTCCCCATCGAACCGATCTGGCTGTGTCCGTTGCGACTCCGAGGTGACGATCGCTGGCCGCTGTACCCGATCCGCCCGCACCACTCCTACGTCAACGTCGGCTTCTGGTCCTCGGTACCCGTCGGACCGACTGAAGGCCATACAAACAAGCTGATCGAACGCAAGGTCAGCACGCTCGACGGGCACAAATCGCTGTACTCCGACGCTTACTACTCCCACGATGAGTTTGACGACCTCTACGGCGGGGAGACTTATAAGACCGTAAAGAAGACCTACGACCCCGACTCACGGCTGCTAGACCTATATGCGAAGGCGGTGCAACGACGATGACGACATTCAAAGATCAGACCCATGCGCCGGTCAGGAGACTCACGCTGGCCGAGATCCTCGAGATCTTCGCGGCCGGGCAACTTCCGCTGAAGTTCACCGCGTACGACGGCAGCATGGCCGGACCCGAGGACGCTGAGCTCGGCCTTGATCTGTTGACGCCGCGGGGCACCACCTACTTGGCCACCGCGCCCGGCGATCTCGGCCTGGCCCGCGCCTACGTGTCGGGCGACCTGGAGCCGCACGGCGTGCATCCCGGCGATCCCTACGAGCTGCTCAAGGCGCTCGCCGACAAGATGGACTTCAAGCGTCCGCCCGCGCGGGTG
>DASRJA010000639.1:0-5060 GCA_035649695.1 Mycobacterium sp.
CGCCGAGAAGGCCTTCGTAGAACGTCGCCAGACCCTTCGGGTCCTTGCAGTCGACCACCACCGAGCGAAGTTGTCCGATCATGATCGCTGGGTTACCAATCGCGCTGCGCCCTAACCGTTGCCGAATCCGGTGCGGCTGCGCACCAGCGGCAGCGTCGCCGTCGTGGCGAAGCCGGGCGCCGCGTCGCACACTGCGGGTACCGCGTTGAGAACTTGCATTGCGGTCGCTACATTCGCCGAGCGCACGTGTTCTTCCATATTTGCCGGACGGGTGAAGCTCGCCAGCGCGAAGAAGTGGGTGCGCATGGACGGGTCGCCCTCGATGGTCAACGTCCAGCCGTCCTTCGGTCGCGGCCAGTGCCCGGGATACTCGCCGCCCACGGTCCACAGCGTCTCGATCTCGATCAGCGGTTCGCCATTGCGGCGGCCGACCCAGTTCCAGCGCTGGCCAGCCGTCGTACCCGTCCGCAGCACGTGGTCGAAGATCTGGTGGTCTTCGCGGGCGGCGACGGCCTCGACGGTGGCGGTGACTTCGTCGATGCAGGCGTTCAGCGCATCGGCGAGCAGCCACACCTGCTCGGTGAAGATCGAGCTGTTGAACGCCAGGAACTCGTTGGTCGTCGGGCTGATCTGCTCGACGGGCTGACCGAATGCCATGTTGTCGAACGTGATGCCGGTGCTCTCATACACCGACCAGTCGGCACGCTCCTGCAGCGTGATCTTGTCGATACGGCGGCTCATCCCTGACAACGCCAGCGGCAGCACACCGGACAGGTTGCCCGGGTTCAGGCCGCTGCCGTGCACGCTGGCTCGGCCCTGCTCACAGGAGGCCAGCAGGCGGTCACGGTCACGCTGGGGCAGGCGGCGTGGGTGGAACAGGAAGGCTGTCGTGGCGACGTTCTTGCCGCTGGCGAGGATCGCGCAGACCTCGTCCAGGTTGGCTGTGCGCGGGGTGTAGAGCACGCAGTCGGCTGCCGTCGCGATGGCCTCTGCGGTGTCGGCCGTAGCGAGCACGCCCACGGGGTCGCGTCCGACGAGCACGCCGACGTCCTTGCCGTGCTTGGCGTCGGAGTACACCTTGGCCCCGACGAGGTCGAGGTCGGTCCGGTGGTCGAGCATCGCGGCGATCATCTCGGCGCCGACCGCGCCGGTGCCCCACTGAATGACTCGATATGGCGGCGTCACAGCGGGCAGGCTACCGCCCATTGAATAACAATTCGATCACTATGCAAATCACGATCAATTAAGAGCTCCCGGCAAATTTTGAGAGTTTTCAAGATCTCCGTCCCGATCTCGTTGATGGCTTAGCGAAATCGGCCCAATTTGAGTGCGATATCACCCCATTGGGCTGTAACGCGTGTCTGTGCCGCCGATGCGCGCCTGCGCGGTGAATTTGCACGCTTTCTAATCCGCTACGTTGGCATTGGGGACGGGGAAATCTGCGACAGAATCGCAATTCAAAGGAAGAAAACGATCATGAAATTCAGTGGTATCACTGCGCGCCGGCGCATCGCCGGTGTCGCTGCCGGCTGCGTCCTCGGGGGCGTCGCTGCAGCAACCATCGCCGCGCCAAGCGCGACGGCAGCGCCCGACTGTTCGGCCGCCGGGGTGTCCAACACCGTCAGTACGACGATTGGCTCCGCGCGCGCCTACCTCAACGCTCACCCGGGTGCCAACCAGGTCGTCGGAGCGGCGTTCAGCCAGCCGCGTGACGCGGCGGCCGGCACTCTGCGCGGCTACTTCACCGCCAACCCGCAGGAGTACTACGACCTGCGGGGCATCCTGGCGCCGATCGGGGACACCCAGCGCCAGTGCAACGTGTCGGTGTTGCCGCCGGAGCTGGCGTCGGCCTACTCCGAGTTCATGGCCGGCTAGTTTCACCCACGAAAACCCGCCGCTGCAGCCCTCGCTGTGGCGGCGGGTTTTTCGTTAGCAGGTCTTAGCGACTACTCTGGGGCCATGAGGTCGACCAGAACAGCCGCGTTCGCGGCGTCCGTCGTTCTCGTCGGCTGCGTCGCGCCCACCGCGACCGCCCAGGCCGATCCCGCTCCGGCACCGCCGCCCGCGCCCAAGACGACCATCGACGCCGACGGCACCTACGCGGTCGGCAAGGACATCCAGCCAGGCAGGTACAGCTCGGCCGGCCCGATCGACGACGGCGCGTGCTACTGGAAGCGCGTCAACGGGACCGATATCATCGACAATGCGTTGTCCAAGAAGGCGCAGGTCGTGGAGATCGCACCGACCGATACGACGTTCACGACGAACGAGTGCCAGCCATGGCAACTGACCGATGCTCCGCTGCCCGCCCAAGCGGGGCCCGGCGACGTGCTCGGCCAGCTGGGGCAGATCCTTCTCAAGCCTGCGCCACCCCCACCGAGCAATCCGTAACGGTCAGCGGATCTTTTCGCCGTACACGCGATCCACCGTCAACGCCATCAAGACCCGGCGATCGGACACCATCACGGCGCGATACTCGTCCCAGTCCGGGTGCTCCCCCGCGGCGCTGCGGTAGTAGTCGACGAGCGCTTCGACCTCCGGACCGTGCGGTTCGGAACCCGGCCCGGTAAGGGTCACGGCGCCTTCAGCCGTCGCCCACGCCCACCCGTCGGAACTGGTGACCTCGAGCGCAGCGCGGGGATCACGGCGCAGGTTCGCCGTCTTGGCACGGCCCTCGGTCATCGAGACGTAGATGACACCGGTTTCGCGGTCGTAGTAGGGCGTCACGGGGGAAAGCTGCGGCAGGCCGTTGGACTTGATGGTGGCGAGCACACCGAGCCGGCTTTCGGTGAGCAGCGTGTGCGGGTCGAACGTCGTGGCTGTCATGTCAACGGGCAACCCACGACCGCATGCGCGCTATTCCGTCCGTACCCTGACGAACGTGGCCGATCTGCATCCCGGCATCGCTGCCCTGGCTCCCCTGCTGGGCACGTGGTCGGGGCAGGGCGCAGGCGAATACCCGACGATCGAGTCGTTCAGTTATCTCGAGGAAGTGACGTTCGGTCACGTCGGCAAGCCGTTCCTGGTCTACGGCCAGCGGACGAAGGCCACCGATGACGGTCGCCCGTTGCATGCGGAGACAGGATTCCTTCGGGTGCCGTCGCCGGATCGTGTCGAACTCGTGCTGGCCCATCCGACCGGCATCACCGAGATCCAGGAGGGCACGCTGTCGGTCGACGGAACGACGCTGGAGCTGGAGTTGACCGCGACGACGATCGGTCGCACATCGTCGGCCAAAGACGTTACGGCACTGAGCCGTTCGATCCGGATCGACGGTGACGAACTGACCTACACGCTGCGAATGGGCGCCGTCGGTCAGCCGCTGCAGCACCATCTGGCGGCGACGCTGCACAGGACGCACCCGTGAGCGCCCGAAGACGACTGCGAGCGAGTACCGGAGCGAGCGGGAGTCGAGGCATGACCTCTGACGGCAGGATCCGGGTGCCCGCCGACCTCGACGCGGTCACGGCGGTGGGCGACGAAGACCATTCCGCAGTCGATTCCGCGGCGGTCGAGCGCATTTGGCAGGCGGTGCGGCACTGGTATTCGGCCGGCATGCATCCCGCGATCCAGCTGTGCCTGCGGCACAACGGCAGGGTCGTGCTCAACCGGGCGATCGGCCACGGCTGGGGTAACGGGCCCGACGATCCGCCCGACGCCGAAAAGGTCGCTGTCACAACGGAAACCCCGTTCTGCGTGTACTCCTCGGCCAAGGCGATCACCACGACCGTCGTGCACATGCTGGCCGAACGTGGCGTGTTGTCGCTCGACGACCGGGTCTGCGACTACCTGCCCAGCTACACCAGCCACGGCAAGGACCGCACCACGATCCGGCACGTGATGACGCACAGCGCCGGGGTGCCGTTTGCCACCGGGCCACGGCCCGACCTGCGGCGCATGGACGACAGCGAGTACGCCCGCGAGATGCTCGGCAATCTGAAGCCGATCTATCGGCCGGGACTGGTGCACATCTACCACGCACTGACGTGGGGTCCGCTCGTGCGCGAGATCGTTTCGGCCGCCACCGGCAAGAACATTCGCGACGTCCTTGCCACCGAAATCCTCGACCCCTTGGGCTTCCGGTGGACGAACTACGGCGTCGCGAAGGCCGACGTTGCCCTGGTGGCGCCGAGCCATCCGACGGGCAAGCCGCTGCCGGCACCCATCGCAGCGGCATTCCGCACCGCGGTGGGCGGCACAATGCACCAGATCATCCCGTACTCGAACACGCCGCAGTTCCTCACGGGTGTGGTCCCGTCGTCCAACACGGTCTCGACCGCCGACGAGCTATCCCGGTTCGCCGAGATCCTGCGCCGTGGAGGAGAACTGGACGGCGTGCGCATCCTGTCACCAGAGACCCTGCGCGGGGCGACGAGGGAGTGCAGGAGGCTGCGGCCGGATCTCGCGACCGGGCTGGCACCGCTGCGCTGGGGCACCGGCTACATGCTGGGGTCCAACCGGTTCGGGCCGTTCGGCCGCAACGCGCCTGCGGCGTTCGGACACACCGGTTTGGTCAACATCGCGATCTGGGCCGATCCGGAACGGGGGCTGTCGGCGGGGCTGGTCAGCAGCGGCAAACCGGGCAGGCATCGCGAAGCCAACCGCTACCCGGCCGTGCTGGACCGCATCGCAGCAGAGATACCGCGCGTCCAGGCATGATGTCCGATGTTTGGCAACCGGTAGTTTTGGGAACCGGGTGGTAGCCAATTTTTGGTCGGAGGTAATCGTGGCGAGCCAATCAGCAGCCAGTCAGTGCACAATCGAGCGCCGGCGGGTCGGCGAGATCGAGGTGCTGTCCGTGGCGGGCGTGGTTGACATGCTCACGGCGTCGCAGCTCGAGGAGGCGATCGCTGCGGCGGCTAAGGACTCACCGCAAGGCGTGATCGTCGATCTGGGCGCGGTCGACTTTCTTGCGTCGGCCGGCATGGGCATCCTGGTCGCCGCGCGCCATGAGCTGCCCGCAGCCGTGCAACTGGCCGTCGTCGCTGACGGTCCCGCAACCAGCCGGCCACTCAAGCTCGTCGGAATCGCCGACGTCGTCGGGCTGCACGCCACATTGG
>DASRJA010000640.1:0-12674 GCA_035649695.1 Mycobacterium sp.
GTAACGGATGACGCGCAGGCCCTGGTCGACGAGCTTCTCGCAGAACTCCGTGCGCCACAACAGAAGTTGCGCACCAAGCCCCATGACGAGCAGGACGGCCGGGTCGTTGGGATCGCCCATGTCCTCGTAGTAGATGTCCAGATCGCCAGACTTGGCGGTTCCGGTGCGAACCTGCACTTACGCCTCGACTTCCTCGGTGTGCTCGCGGGATACCTCGACCATGAAGTTGGCGAAGTATCCGGTCAGCTGCGGGTCGGACATCATCTGCCACTTCGGAGCCAGCAGCTTCATGTAGCGCTCGACGTAGAGGAACTGCTTGCCGATCAGCACCAGCTCGCGCGGCAGCTTGACGTCGTAGGCGTCGGCCAGCGTCGAGAGCTGGCGACCGATGTCGGCATAGCTCATGTCGCCCAGCGTCGACATGGTCAGCGGGGTGGCGAACTTCTCCAGATCCTTCGCGGCCTGTGCCTCGGGTTTGACGGTGCCGACCGCGCCCATCATCACGACGATCTTGCCCGCCGTGGCGTGGTCCTTCTTGACCAGCAGCGCGTACACCAGCTCCCTTAAGAGCCACCGCGTGCGCGGGTCGATGCGGCCCATGATGCCGAAGTCGAAGAACACGATCTTGCCGTCGGCGTCGACGTACAAGTTCCCCGCGTGCAGGTCGCCGTGGAAGAGGCCGTGCCGCAGCCCGCCCTCGAAGACGCTGAACAGCAGGGCCTTCACCAGCTCGGTGCCGTCGAAGCCGGCCTTGCGGATGGCAGCGGCGTCGTCGATGCGGATGCCGCCGACGCGTTCCATCGTCAGCACCCGCTCACTCGTCAGGTCCCAGTAGACCTGCGGCACGCGAATGTTGCGGCCCAGCGGCGAGGCGTGCATGTGCGACACCCAGGCGTCCATCGACTGTGCCTCGAGCCGGAAGTCGAGCTCCTCGGCCAGGTTGTCGGCGAAGTCGGCGACAACGTCCTGCGCGGACAGCCGCCGGCCCAGCTTGGCCAGCTCGACGATCTGCGCCCCGCGCTTGAGGATCTGCAGGTCCGCGGCGACGCGCCGGCGGATGCCGGGCCGCTGGATCTTGACGACGACCTCCTCGCCGCTGTGCAGGGTCGCGTAGTGCACCTGCGCGATCGACGCGGACGCGAACGGCGTGTCCTCAAACGTCTTGAACAGGCTCTTCGGCTCGTCGCCCAGCTCTTCGGTTAACAGCTTGTGCACTTCGTCGGGGTCGGCGGGCGGGACCGCGTCGAGCAGGCTGCGGAACTCGCGGCTCATGTGTTCGCCGAACGCGCCCGGGCTGGACGCGATGATCTGGCCGAACTTGACGTAGGTGGGCCCGAGATCGGAGAAGGCCTTCGGGATCTGCTTGATGATCTTCTGCTGCAGCGAGCCCTTACCGGCGAGGGTGGAGACGACCCGTGCGCCGGTGCGGGTTATCTGCCAACCCGTCGCGCCGATGCGGGCGGCCTCGACCGGCAACGGCACCCGGTCCAGCTTGGCCACCTCGCGGTGCTTAGTCGTACTCATCGTGCCAGTGTCTCAAAACCCGGCGTGATGCTTCGAATCCGTGTGCACCGGGTCACACAGCGCTCCGCGGCTGAGCACAATGCGCAGAACCTCAATATCGCTTGTTACACGGCTAGTGCACACAAGCGCGCCATCGTCGCCGCCGATCCATAGCTTCGGACGCAATGAACGTTTGAGGAGCGAAAATGGCGACGCTTTCGATCGAACCGCAGCGCACCTCGATGAGGCGCGTCGCGGCCGCCAGCTTCGTCGGGTCCGCCATCGAGTACTACGACTTCTACATCTACGGCACCGCTGCCGCGCTGGTGTTTCCGAAGGTGTTCTTCCCGCACCTGGGCACGACCGTGGGGACCGTCGCGTCGATGGCCACGTTCGCCGCAGCGTTCCTGTCCCGTCCATTGGGTGCCGCGTTCTTCGGGCACTTCGGCGATCGACTGGGTCGCAAGTCGACCCTGATCGCCACCTTGCTGATCATGGGACTGTCCACCCTGGCCGTCGGTCTGGTTCCGGGTGCGGTGTCGATCGGTATGGCTGCGCCACTGATCCTGTTGACGCTGCGCCTGGTGCAGGGGTTCGCGGTCGGCGGCGAATGGGCCGGCGCCGCGCTGCTGTCCGCTGAGTACGCACCGGCGCAAGCCCGCGGCCGCTACGGCATGTTCACCCAGATGGGCGTCGGCAGTGGCCTCGTCATGAGCAGCCTGCTGTTCCTCGTGGTGAACCAGACGATCGGGGAGTCCAGTCGCGCCTTCATCGATTGGGGTTGGCGGATACCGTTTTTGTTCAGTGCGGTGTTGATCGTCATCGCTCTATACGTCCGGCTCAATGTTGCCGAGACGCCCGTATTCGCCGAACAGAAGGCGCGCGATACCGCCAGGGTGATGCCGCTGGCTGCCTTGTTCAGAAGCCAGCGGCGCGAGGTGGTTCTTGCCGCCGGAAGCATGATCGGCTTCTTCACGTTGGGCTACATGGCCAACGCATACCTGATGAGTTACGCCCATACCCACGTTGGATTTTCGCCGAAGCTGATCTTGTCGGTGGGCCTGCTGGGCGGTGTGGTCGTGGTGGTCTTCAACGTGCTGGGCGCCGTGTTGTCTGACGCCATTGGCCGCCGTCGCGTCATCATGACGGCGTTCGCAATCGGTGTTCCGTGGTCGTTCGTTGTGCTTCCGCTGGTGGACACAGGCAATGCTGTGCTGTTCGCGCTGGCATTGGCAGGCACTTATGCGGTCGCGGGAACCGCCTACGGCCCGATGGCGGCATTCATCCCAGAGATCTTCGGCACCCGTTACCGCTACAGCGGCGCCGGTCTGTCCCTCAACCTCGCGGGGTTGGTCGGCGGCGCAGTGCCGACGATCGTCGCCGCCCCGCTGCAGGCGACGTGGGGCGTGGCCGCGGTCGGCGCCATGATGGCCGTCGTCGTTGTGGCCAGCCTAGTGTGCACCGCCGCCCTGCCTGAAACGAAAGGCGCTGCGTTGCAACGCAGTTGAGCACAATGCGCGAAACGCGGAGATCGCCCAATGCGCGGGTCGTGAGCACAACAGCGCCACGGTGAGCGCGGATGGGTAGTTTCGGTGGTGTGACAAGGTCACAAACAACCAAACATCAACTCTGACAGTAGAATTCAAATGAACACTAATAACAAGTCCCGCATCTTCACCCGGTTCGTTGCGGGTCCGATCGCCGCCGCGGGCATTCTGGGCGGTGTCGCAATCGGATTGGCCGCAGGCGCCAATGCAGACCCCGGTCCGTCGGATCACCCGAGCGGCGGCTACTCGTCGGAGTTCCGCTCCGGCCACGATTCGCGTGATTCGTACCGGGACTTCCGGCCCGACTTCTGGGACTTCTGGTTCTGGCACCACCACCGGGATCACTCGTTCGGGTGGCACCGCGACAGCTGATCCGTGTTGTCTCCCACACACTGAGCCCCTTCTCGACTTATCGGGAAGGGGCTCAGTGCATTTGGCGATATCAGGCCATGTTCTCCGTTAGCGCCTCGACGACGGGCCGCCACACCGGCTCGGGCAGGTCATGGCCCATGCCGTCAACGACGACATAGCGTGCGCCGTCGATGGCGCGAGCGACATTGCGTCCGTTGCGGGGCCGCACCATCGGATCCTTCGAGCCGTGGACGACGACCGTCGGCGCAGTGATACGTCGGGTGTAGCGCATCAGGCTGCCGGTGCCCAGGATGGCGTCGAACTGGCGCAGCATGCCCTGCTTGTAGTCGCTGCGGGCGGTCAGCTCCTCGACGCGGCGGCGCAACTGGTCAACGGGCGGAAGGAAATTCGGGCCGTTGATGATCGAGATGTTGCGCACCTCGGTCGCGAGCTTGTCCTCGACGGGCGCGTTCTTTGGTGGAGCGTTGAACGCCAACCTGATCACCCGCCACTTCGGGATCGACGACATCGGCGTGCCTGCGCTCGTCATGATCAGGCCCAGCGACCGGACCCGAGCGGCGTGGGCGCCGGCCAGCACCTGGGCGATCATCCCGCCCATGGACGCGCCGACGACGTGCGCGCGCTCGATCCCGAGATGGTCGAGCAGGCCTTTGACGTCCTCGGCCAGGTCGACCAGCGTGTACGGCACCGGGCTGCTCCGGCCGACGACATAGCGCAGCACTCGCGGATAGACCGAGCCCTTGGCCCGCGTTCCGTGCATCTTGGTCGACAGGCCGGTGTCGCGGTGGTCGAAGCGGATCACCCGGTAACCGCATTTGACCAGCTGGGCGCAGAAACCGTCGGGCCACATCGGCAGTTGTGCGCCGACGCCCATGATCAGCAGGACAGGCGGGTCGGCAGGGTCGCCGAGGTCTTCGTAGAAGAGCTCGACGTCCCCGCACGCCGCCGTACCGCTTCGGGTCTGCACGTTTCCCTGTTTACCCCGTCACCGAGCGCACGGTTGTGTACGCATTCGTCGAGTATGGACGTAAACAACCGTGCGGTCGGCGATGAACTAGACCTGGGCCGGCTTCCACCGCTTGAGGAAGTCGGTCTCCGGCCACTCCTCGTTGGCGGCCATCAGCTCGTACATCGTTGCGCCGTCGATGGTTTCGCGAATGATGTCGGCATGCCCGGCGTGGCGCGTCAGCTCCTCGATCAGGTGAAGGGCCACCCAGCGCACACTCCAGTTCTCGACATCTTGCGGGAACCACGGCACCTCGTGCGGGACTGGAACCGGGGTGTCCAGATCGGCTTCTGCGAAGACGCGTAGGGTCTCCTCGTTCTGCTTCTCCAGCCTGTCGAGCAGTTCATCGAGGGTTTCGTCGTCACGCATCGTGTGCTCGTCGGCGTAGGAGGCCATGATCTCCTCCATGGGCCGGTCGTCTTTCGGCGGGAAGTCCGGGGCCGCGGCCGCCCGCTCCACCCAGCCCTTCTGCACGCCGGCGGCGTGCTTGACCAGTCCGCCGATCGACAGCGCACTCGCCGCAGGGGCTGACCTGGCCTGCTCATCGGTCAGGCCGTAGGCCGCCGAGAAGAACGCGTCCTGGTTGAACCGGAGGAACTCGATCAATGACTGCCGCTCACCGGAGGCGGGTGGGGGCGTTCCTGGCATCGGTCAGTTTCCCTTCTTGTTGGTGGAGTGTGCGTAAAGATCTCGAATGCAGGCGATCTCGGCGCCGTGGTGGATGGCCTCCCTGTTGATGTGCAGGACGAGAGCAATGAACGGATAGTCAGCGTAAGGTCCTTCGGACGGACCACACGGCTGCTCCAAGTCATCTTCGGACAGGCCTCGCACTCCGGCGATCCATTTTGCATAGGCGGCGTCGAGCTGTTGCAGAGCGGTCTTGGCATCAGTGGCGTAGTTCCAGGATTGGTAGTCGGCCGGCGGCCCGCCAAAGTGCGAGTGGTTGCGCATCTCGAAGACGCCGACGATGACGGGGGCGAGCCGCCACGCGATAGTCGTGAACGGCACCGGCTGCGGCTCCGGGTAGGTGAAGTCGATCGAGCCGTCGGGGTGAACCGTCCAGCAGTCCGGCACCGGCTGCCAGAAGTACTCCTCATCGGTCAGGCCCTCCAGCCGCGGACGCAGCTGGTTCGTCCAGTGCCAGTCGAGTTGCTCGGCCAGTCGGAAGGTGAGGTCTTTCGTATCGGTGCTCATGAGTACAGACTGTCAGCAATATAGGACAGTTTTTGTCCTATGACTGTGTCAGGGTTGTTGGGTGTCCGAAACGACGAGCCGGGTGTTGCAGCTTCTCGGGCTGCTGCAGTCGCGCCGGGTGTGGACGGGTGAGGAGCTGGCCGAGCGGCTGGCCGTGACGACGCGCAGCGTGCGCCGCGACGTCGAACGGCTGCGGGAGCTCGGCTACCCGGTACACGCCAGCAAGGGCCACGGCGGCGGCTATCAGCTGGGCGCCGGCGCCGCGCTGCCGCCGTTGCTGTTGGATCCCGACGAGGCGGTCGCGATGGCGGTGTGTCTGCGGCTGGCCGCAGGCGGAAGCGTCGCGGGCGTCGGCGAATCGGCGCTGCGCGCACTGAGCAAGCTCGACCAGGTGATGCCCGCGCGGCTGCGATCGCAGGTGGCGGCCGTGCACGAGGCGACGGTGACGCTGCCGTCGAACTACTCGGACTCACCTGTCGAACCCGAGGTCCTGATGACACTGGCGCGGGCCTGCCGCGACCACGAGCACGTCACCGCCGGCTACGTCTCTCGGGTAGGGGATGCCACTGAGCGGCGGCTGGAGCCCTATCAGCTGGTGACGACGGGCCGCCGCTGGTATCTGCTGGCCTACGACCGTGATCGGCAGGACTGGCGCAGCCTGCGGCTGGACCGAATGGCCGATGTGCGGGCGCTCGGCAGCACGTTCACGCCGCGGCAGGCGCCCGATGCGGCGACCTACGTGCGGCGCTCGATCAGTGCGTCGCCTTATCGCTACGTCGCCCGGGTGCGCTATCAAGCGCCCGAACACGTTGTAGCGCAGCACTTTTCCGCTGCATCAGTCACCATCGAGGCAGACGGTCCCGACGCGTGCATCGTGACCGCCGGCGCCGACGATCCCGAGCGCATGGTGTTCTATCTGGCGCTGCCTGGCTGCGAGTTCGAGGTGCTGGAGCCGCCGGAGGTGGTCCGGGCGGTCGGATCGCTGGCCGGGCGGCTGCGCCGGGCGGCCGGTTAGGCGGTGATCCCGAGCCGGTCGGTGAGGAACAGGAAGGCCGTGGCGAAATCGTGGTCGGCGGTGTCGCGACGGACCTGATCCCAGTTCACCTGCTCACGCACGGCGCGCACGGCAGGCAGCAGGGCCGCGAAATCGCAGTGATGCTCGTTGAGCGACGACAGCTTCTCGGTAACCACGTGGGTCGGCGCCAGCACCGCCATCGCGATCGCCAGCACTTCGAGCACGTCGGCGCTACGGATGGTGGTCGGGTCGACGGGCACACCGTTGAGCCGGTGCAGCACGTCGACGACCACCTCTCCCGTGCACGCCTTGAACAGCCAGTCCTCCGGTGGACGGTCGATCCGGAAGCCGGCCTCCTCGAGCGTCTTGGCTGCAATTTCGGCGTCCTCCTCGGCGACGACGAAGTCGACGTCGTGCACTGGTTCCGGGCCGCCGTGCACCCAGAGCGCATAACTGCCTGCGAGCGCGAACTCGGGGCCATGCGCCTTGAAGGCTGACGCGGCGCGCTTCAGGGCGTCGCGCAGCTCGTCGTTTCGGGCGGGGACATCCAAAATCGTCATCGTGGGTAAGTAATACCCATGCAGATCCGGTTGGCCACCTTCAACATCCTGCACGGACGGAGCGTTCACGATGGCGCCGTACACACGGACAGGCTCGTGGACTCGATCAAGCAGCTCGACGCCGACATCCTCGCTCTGCAGGAGGTCGACCTCGATCAGCCCCGCTCGGGCAAGGCGGACCTGACCGCGGTGGCCGCCGAAGCGATGGGCGCGGTTAGCCACCGTTTCGTCGCGGCGATCAACGGCACCCCGGGGGCGACGTGGATGGCCGCTACCGGTCGAGAGCAGCCCGGAACCGCGGCCTACGGCATCGCGTTGCTGTCCCGGTATCTCGCCGAGAGCTGGCAAGTCGTGCACTTGCCGCGCATTCCGATGCGGTTCCCGATGTATCTGCCCGGGCCGCGGCGTGTGATGGTCGTACACGAGGAGCCACGGGCCGCGATGATCGCGACGATCGACACCCCGATCGGGCCGCTGACCATCGCCAACACCCACCTGTCATTCGTGCCCGGCTGGAACCGGGTGCAACTGCGACGGCTATTCCGCGACTTGCGGGGCTTCCCGGGCCCACGCGTATTGATGGGCGACCTCAACATGACGCGGCCGACGCCGCGCCGCTGGACCGGGATGCGGCCGCTCGGTGAGGCGCCGACGTTCCCTGCCGACGGGCCCTGCAACCAGCTCGACCACATCCTCACCGACGACAGCTCGTTGCGGGTCGACGGATGCTCGTCGCCGCGGCTGCCGGTGTCCGATCATCGGGCACTTGTGGTCGACGTTTCGCGGGAGTGAGGCCTGTGGATAACCGGGAGCACGGCGGCGGCGCGGCCAATACGATGAGTGGGTGGCCATGCTAGAAGACCTCGAGGCGCGCGTTGCGGCGCTGGAAGCCTCGCAGGCCGACTACCGCGCTGTGCTGGCCGCGGTGAACGCATTGGGCGCAAACCAACGCGAGCAGGTGCTCCAGCTAGGTTCAGTCGAGACGCGGCTGACGCGGGTGGAAACAGACTTAGGTGATTTCCGCATCGAGGTGGCCGACTTCCGGCAGGAGACTCGGGGCAGGTTCCGCTCGGTCGACGAGCAACTCGCCGAGATCAAGGATCTGATCCTCGGCCGTCGCAACGGTCTCTAACGCGTCGACGTCGTAGTGTTCTTGGCGTGCACGTCATCTCCGCGGAGTCGACGGAGTTGTTTACTGGGCCGCCGGACGCGCCGCTGCAGTTGGTGCGGGTCACCCATACCGGCGGTGCGGCGGAGGTCCGTGTCGAGGGCGAGGGGCTGGCCACACCGACGCTCGCGATCACCGACGCCGCCGGGACAGTCGAAGTCGCCGTGTCGGTTTCGCGTCCGGTCCCCGGCGAGCAGCGGGCCGCGCGGGTGCTCACCGGTGACGTCGAGACACCGTTCGTGTTCACCGTCGCCGAGCCCGGCTGGACCATGTACATGATCAGCCATTTCCACTACGACCCGGTCTGGTGGAACACCCAGGCTGCCTACACCAGCGTGTGGAGCGAGGATCCGCCCGGCCGGTGTCGTCAAACCAACGGGTTCGATCTGGTGCGCGCCCATCTCGAGATGGCGCGCCGCGACCCGGAATACAAGTTCGTACTGGCCGAGGTCGACTACCTCAAGCCGTACTGGGACACCGATCCCGAGGACCGCGAGGACCTGCGCCGGTTCATCGCCGATGGCCGCGTCGAGATCATGGGCGGCGCGTACAACGAGCCCAACACCAACCTGACCAGTCCCGAGACGACGATCCGAAACTTTGTGCACGGCATGGGTTTTCAGCGTGACGTGCTGGGCGCCGACCCGAGCACCGCGTGGCAGCTGGATGTGTTCGGGCACGACCCGCAATTCCCGGGGATGGCGGCCGATGCCGGGCTGACGTCCAGCTCGTGGGCCCGCGGCCCGCACCACCAGTGGGGTCCTGTCGCTGGCGGCGGCGATCCCCGGCGCATGCAGTTCTCCAGCGAGTTCGAGTGGATTGCGCCGTCCGGCCGCGGTCTGCTGACGCACTACATGCCCGCGCACTACTCCGCGGGCTGGTGGATGGATTCGTCGGCGACACTGGCCGAGGCCGAGCAGGCGACCTACGAATTGTTCGCAACGCTGAAGACGGTCGCGCTGACCCGTAATGTGCTGCTGCCGGTCGGCACTGACTACACGCCGCCGAACAAGTGGGTCACCGACATCCACCGCGATTGGAACTCGCGCTACACGTGGCCGCGGTTCGTGTGCGCTTTGCCTCGGGAGTTCTTTGGCGCCGTTCGCGCAGAACTCTCGGAGCGCGGCGTCGAGGCGTCGCCGCAGACCCGGGACATGAACCCGATCTACACCGGCTGTCACGTGTCGTATATCGACACCAAGCAGGCCAACCGGGCAGCCGAGGACGCCGTGCTCGATGCCGAACGGTTCGCCGTGTTCGCGGGCCTGCTCGGCGGAGCAACTTATCCGCAAGCCGCACTGGCTAAAGCATGGGTGCAACTGGCCTACGGCGCACACCACGACGCAATCACCGGATCGGAATCCGATCAGGTGTACCTCGACCTGCTGACCGGATGGCGGGACGCCTGGGAGCTCGGCACCACGGCCCGCGACAACGCGCTGCAGCTGCTGTCTTCGGCCGTGGACGCGCCGGTCGTGGTGTGGAATCCATTGGCGCACAAACGGTCCGATGTAGTGACCGCACATCTGACCCGTCCGGTCGGCCCGGGGACGCGGGTGTTCGACTGCGATGGTGCCGAGCTGCCAACGCACGTCGAGCACGGCGGGAGATCGATCAGCTGGCTGGCCCGCGACGTGCCGTCGGTGGGCTGGCAGTCCTACCGGCTGGTCTCAGCGGACGCGCCTGCCGGTTGGAAACCACTGGCGGGCAACGAGATTGCGAACGAGCACTATCGGCTGCGGGTCGATCCTGTACGCGGAGGCGGGGTCAGCTCGCTAGTCGAGGTTGACTCGGGGCGCGAGTTGATCGCCGATGGCAGGGTTGGCAACGAGTTGGCCGTCTACGACGAGTACCCGGCGCATCCGCAGGCCGGCGAAGGCCCATGGCATCTGCTGCCGAAGGGGCAGGTCGTCTCCTCGTCCGCCGAACCGGCCTCGGTGCAGACCTACCGCGGGCCGCTGGGCGAACGGGTGGTGATCCGCGGCCGCATCGGGGACGTGTTTCGCTACACGCAGACCGTGACGCTGTGGCGGGACGTGGCGCGCGTCGACTGCCGCACCACCATCGACGAATTCACCGGCGCCGACCGCCTGCTGCGGTTGCGCTGGCCTTGTCCGGTGCCCGGCGCGCTGCCGGTGAGTGAAGTGGGCGACGCCGTCATCGGCCGAGGTTTCGGCTTGATGCACGACGGTGATGCTGGCGAGGCCGTCGACTCAGCGGAGCACCCGTGGACCCTGGACAACCCGGCGTATGGCTGGTTCGGGTTGTCCTCGGCGGCGCGTGTGCGCGTCGGGGAAGAGGTGCGAGCGGTGTCCGTGGCCGAGGTGGTGTCGCCGGTGGAATCGGCGTCGGCGTCGTTGGCGCGTGAGCTCATGGTCGCGCTTGTCCGCGCCGGTGTCACCGCGACGTGCAGCAGCGCCGACAAGCCCAGGTACGGCGATCTGGCCGTTGACTCCAACCTGCCCGACATGCGGATCTCGCTCGGCGGCCCGGACCAAAACGATTTCACCGCAGCAGTTCTCGCGGACGCGGACCCCGTGTACACCGAGGAGCTGAAGCGACAGCTGTATTCCAGCGCCACGGCGAGGGTGTGGGTGCCGCCCGTTTCGCCGTTGTCCGAGCAATGGGTACCTGACGCCGACCTGCGCGGCGTGCACGCTTTGCCGGTATTGATCGTCGCGGGCGCGGACCTCGATGCCGCGGTGGCCGCCGTCGTTGAAGATCTCGCCGACTTCGAGATCGCTGTCACGCAAGAGGCAGCGTCAGACTTGGACCCATTCGACGACCGGACCGTTGCGGTGCTCAACCGCGGGATTCCTGGCTTCGCAGTCGATTCCGACGGCACGCTGCATACCTCGTTGATGCGCTCGTGCAGCGGCTGGCCATCCGGTACCTGGATCGACCCGCCGCGGCGCACCGCCCCCGACGGCTCTAACTTTCAGCTGCAGCACTGGACGCATTCCTTCGACTACGCACTGGTCTCGGGCGACGGAGACTGGCGCCAGGCCGACATCCCCGCCCGCAGCGCCGAGTTCTCGCGTCCGATGTTGGCGGTGGCCGAAAAGACAACGGCGGCAGGCGGGTTGCCGGCATGGGGGTCGCTGCTCGAGATCGAGCCGGCCGGCAAGGTGGCGCTCGGCGCATTGAAGGCCGCGGGTAATCCGCTCGCAGCAGGCAGCGGGCAGGCGGTCGATCCCGCCGACGGCGTCGCGGTCCGGCTTGTCGAAACCTGCGGCGCCACCACCGACGTCGTCGTCCGGTCCGGGCTTCGTCGTATCTCGGCGGCCTCGCGCGTCGACCTCCTCGAACAGCCCCGGGTCCAGGGACTCGCACCGGACGGGTTGACTCTGCACGGCTATGAGATCGCCACCGTGTTGACACGGCTCAACATGCCGCAGGTGCTCGAGGCGGACCACACCGTGCTCGCGCTCGATGCCGAAGCGGTGCAGCCACTCTATGCGCGGTACTGGCTGCACAACCGTGGTCCCGCCGCGCTGGGTGGGCTGCCCGCCGTCGCGCATCTGCATCCGCAACACGTCGAGGCCGATCCGAATTCGCAAGTGCTACTTCGGCTTACCGTGTCCAGTGACAGCAGTGACGCCGCGCTGCATGGCAAGGTGCGGGTGCTGTGCCCAGGCGGTTGGACGGCCGAACCGGGGGAACTGTCGTTTGTGCTGCCGCCCGGCGAGCATCTGGAGACCGACGTCGAGGTGACGATGGCGGGAGACCCGCCACCGGGGCTGTATCCGCTGCGCGCCGAGCTGGCCGTGACGGGAAGTGACGCCGTGTCGATGCCTCCCGCGTGGCGTCAGGTCGTCGAGGACGTGTGCGTGGTGTCGGTCGCTGCCGCCGAGGATGCCGACGTGCTTCGGTTGATCAGTGATCCCGAACCCGTCGAGGTGGCAGCGGGTGAGACCGCGCGGCTCGCGGTCACCGTCGGCACCGATGCCCATGCGGATCTGACCGTCGAGGCACACCTGATCAGCCCGTGGGGAACATGGGAGTGGATGGGGCCAGCCGTCGTTGGCCGCGAAGTGCCCGCCCGCGGCACGGTGGAACTCGGGTTCGACGTCGCGCCGCCGGTCTGGGTGGAACCCGGTGAATGGTGGGCATTGATTCGAGTCGGCTGTGCCGGCCGGCTTGTCTATTCGCCGGCGGTAAAGGTGACAGTGCGGTGAGTATCGCGGCGACGGTCGGGGGCGTGCCGGTGTCGGTCGAGGATGTCGACGCCCGCGAGGAGCGGCTGCGCGCATCTCGGATCGCGTCATCATTGCCGCGACGTGGCACCAGCGAAGGCAGGCAACTGCGT
>DASRJA010000641.1:0-19792 GCA_035649695.1 Mycobacterium sp.
AAGTTCATGCCCACCGCCCTCGCCGCGGCGGCGATCGGACTCGGCGCATTGATGACCGTCGGCGCACCCTCCGCGCATGCAAGCGAAAAGTCCGACTGCGAAGGCAAGGGCGGCACGTACACGGAGACGCAGATCTACAACCAAACGACCGGCAAGTCCGGCACGAACTACCGCTGCTGCGTCAAGGACACAGCGACGAATACCACCACCTGCACGAGCACGACGGTGACCAAGAACGTTCGGATTCCGGTGACAGTTCGGCCGGGGGTGATCGACACCGCCGAAACCGTCGAGCCGGCTCAGCCGATTCAACGCGTTCCCGTCGACGTATTGAACACCGACGCGCAGATCCAGCAGACCCCGTAACGGGTCATTCCAGAAACCAAATCAAGCGAAGGATTCGACAATGTCTGAGACGACGCGTTACAACCTCGAGAACGATGCCGTTGATTGGCGCGACCTGGCGGACCAGATCTTTCCAGCGGACGCGCTGCGGACGGCGCCAACGGTCCATCCATTGGCAGCGGTCTAGGTCGCCTTCAGACGATTGTTGCCAACGCTAAATTTGCGTTTGCTACCAATATAATTTACGCGGATTCCGCAGCGAAATCGGCGTGCCGCCTCCAGAATTAGGATAGCTGGCGCCGCCCGGGCTAACAGCTATTGTGAGCAATCGACGCGTCGCCGGCGTTGGGGGCGTGATGAGCGTAGTCGAGGCAATTTCATTTGGGCACTACCGCCTGACCGACCTGCTGGGCCGCGGCGGTATGGGCGATGTGTGGCGAGCCCACGACACGCGGACTGACCGAATCGTTGCGGTCAAACTGTTGCCGCGGAAATTGGCCCACGACGACATCTTCAAGCAGCGGTTCCGGCGTGAAGCCCGTGCGGCAGCGCAGCTCAATGAGCCGCACGTGGTACCGATTCACGGCTACGGGGAGATTGACGGCCAGCTGTACGTGGATATGCGGCTGATCGAAGGCCGCGATTTGCACGATCTTCTGACCACCGGGCCGTTGAAGCCTGCTCGGGCCGTGATGATCATTGATCAAGTTGCGAAGGCGTTGCATGCCGCGCACAACGTGGGCTTGGTGCACCGTGATGTCAAGCCGTCCAACATCTTGGTCGCCGACTACGACTTCGCGTATTTGATTGATTTTGGAATCGCGCGCGGCGCTGGTGAAGCCACGCTGACCTCGATCGGCACCTGGGTCGGCACGCCCTATTACATGGCTCCGGAGCGATTTCGCGACGGGCCTGTTGATGCCCGGGCCGATATCTACGCCTTGGCGTGCGTACTGCACGAGTGCTTGACCGGCACTACGCCATTTCCGGGGTCGAGCATGGAAAGCCAAATGACCGCGCATCTGACGATGCCGCCGCCAAGACCGTCGGTCGTCGTGCGCGGAGTACCGGCAACGTTCGACGCCGTGATCGCTAAAGGCATGGCCAAAGATCCCGATCAGCGGTACCGGACCGTTCTGGACCTTGCCGCCGCAGCCCGTTCGGCATCGTCCACTCCGATTCCAACGCTTCCGCCACCGCCCCCCTCCGAGGAGCCCACCGTCCGAGAGGCCACTCTCTATGCGGGCGATGAGGACGCGACCGTCCGCTTCGGCGAGCCCGGGAAACCCCGGCCGCCGCGAAATCGGCGGCGCCTGGCCATGATCGGCGCAGCACCGACCGTGGTCGTTCTCGCGCTCGTCGCCGCTGTTTCCCTGTGGGTCGGCCGCGACAAGCCGGGAGTGAGCGGCCCGGAAATCTTCCTGGAACCGGCGATGGCGCTCGGCCAGAACCCGTTCACCCCGTTGGCTTCGAGACCGCAGCCGCCGGCAACATTTCCGGGGAGTGATCCGGTCGGTGCGCCGGTGTCAGGCGGCACTGATCCGGACAGGGGGCCGGTGTCCGGCGGCCAGGTACGAGCGGTACGCGGCGACGTTCCGGGCCTGTACGGCGGCACCCGCAATCTGAGCCCCTGCGACACCGGCCTGATGACTTCTTCGCTCGGACAGAACCCCGACCGAGGACAAGCGTGGGCGGCCACATTCAACATCACCGCTGCTCAAATTCCGGCCTTTCTTTCCGGACTCACGCCAGTTCTGCTGCGCACCGACACACGGGTCACCAGTCACGGCTTCGTGGATGGACAGGCGTCGCCATACCAGGCCGTATTGGAAGCCGGAACCGCGGTATTGGTCAACAACTTCGGTGTGCCGGTGGTCCGCTGCGGCGGCGGTAACCCACTTCTCGAGCCGGTTGCAATGACCTCGACGAGGTATTCCGGTGAACGGTGGAAGTCGTTCACGATAGGGGCGGTGACCGTCATCCGGCCCAGCGACAACCCAGTCGACGCTTTCATCCTTTACGACTCGACCTCCGGCGACTCGTTCGCCCGTCCTCTCGGCGGCAATGGATCCAACGACTTCCCCGATCCACGCGTCCCGACAACATCAACGCTTCCTCGACCACCTCTCGAAACGCAGACCCAAGCGCCGCCGCCTCCGCCGATGACCCGCGTGACCGACTTCCCGACGTATGCGCCGCCGTCGATCACTTATGCGCCACCCATTCCGACGCAACTGCCGCGAGCAACGACCGCGACTACGGCTCCACGCGAGACCAGCTCCGCGCCACGGACGAGCTACTACAAGCC
The DNA here is from genome assembly GCA_035649695.1 of Mycobacterium sp. Classification (GTDB taxonomy): domain Bacteria; phylum Actinomycetota; class Actinomycetes; order Mycobacteriales; family Mycobacteriaceae; genus Mycobacterium. Next base: position 2,654 of record DASRJA010000641.1, read on the forward strand.
GCCGACGACCACCCTCCCGAGGCGCGACCGATCAGGGGTGGGCGGATCGACAGGTACGCCGTCGCAAAAGCCACCTCCATCAGGCAGCAAGGCGCCGGAGCCTACGGCGCCGGCGCCGAAGCCGCCGCCGAAGCCGCTCTGACAACACCTGAAACCGGTTGCGGTACAACGGTTTTAGTTTGCAGGTGCGCTTCTTCCACCGGGCGAGCCATACAGATACGGGTAGTGCACGCCTGAATCGTTGGCGGGACGTTGATCAGGCGGCGGTGGTGCTGTTCTCCACGCTGCCGGGAGGCGGCAGCCGGTCGAATAGCCGTAGAACAGCACGGTGTTCGGACTGTTGATCAACTCGACGGTCGCGCCATCGTCGCGGATCTGCGAGAACGTGCCGGGCGCGGGAGCGGTGTTCGGTGGCACGTTCGGCGTGAACTTCGCGGCGGCGAAGATCGGCGTGAGCGCGTCGGTGATCTGCGTCCACTGCTCGTCGGTCGGAGCAGGCCGCGCGTAGATCTTCTCGATCGTGTACGTGTCACCGATGTTGTGCGTAAACGGATCGACACAGCCGCGATCTGGCTTCGGAGTCGACGGTCCCACCACGGTCGCCGCAGAGTATTTCGCGATAACGGAACGGATCTGGGCGTCGAGGTCGATGAGCTGTTGCTCGGCGACCTCAAGGTCTGGCCGGTCGTTGAGGATCTTCTGCAACCGGTCCAGTTCGGAGTTATCGGGCGCGGCGGCCGGGTTGAACGTGGAGGGTTTCACGCACGAAGGCAATGCCACGCTGAGCAGTACGGCGATCAGCACGCCGACCATCCGATGTCGGCGCCTCATGGGTGATAGTTCGGGTTAGGAACCGGCATGCCGTGGGGCCCGAGCGGCAAAGTTGGCGGCGGCAGGTTCTGTGGCGGTGCGATGGTCTCGCCGGGTAACCCTGCCAGTATCGCTGCCATGTTGTAGCCACTCATGCGTAGTTCTCCGTTGCTACCTAACCGTGGGTATTCCGAATGTCCGTACGCGCGTTCGTGCCATTGCCCATCACCATACGGTGGGGGCAACGCTTGTCCGGAGTTCGACGATAGTTCGGTAAAGCCCGGTACCTCACTCAGCGGCGGACCGAAGTTGTGGGTCCCGGCAATCGTGGTGGGCACCCCATCGGTGATGCCGTTCATGTAGAAGGCATGTCCCGGTGCGACACCGAGTTGCGAGGCGTTGCTCAGCTCTGCGCCTGGTGAACCGTAGAGCACCACGTTGTCGACTGGAGCGCCTTGCTGCAGCGCCAAACTCGTCGTCAACGAGCCGTACGAGTGCCCGAATGCGGTGATCTCCTGATCGGGCACATTCGAAGTCGCGCCGAGTCCTTGGTAGAAGTTATTCAGCGGCCCGGCACCCGCTTTGGCGAGCGCGTCGTCCGTGACATCGAAATTCATGCCGGGCGCTTCGTAGCCCAGCCAGGCGATCGTCGCCACGGATTCGGGATTCGCCACTCCTGCCAACTGTCGCAGTTCGACCGCTTGGTCGTACTGAGTGATGATCTCGCCGGTCATCCCGTCAACACTGCCTCTGACGTTGGTGGTCATGCCTCCCACCGTGACTCCCACCTGCCTGGCGTTGTCGACGTCGCCTTTGGCCACGGCGGCCAGCACCGTTTTCGGGTTACTAGTGGTATCCAGCAGTAGCAACCCGACCCCGGGATGGTCCTTCAGCGTCTTATCCAGTTGCTGTAGATCGGCGAGCTTGTCGCGTGCGCCCTGCCATGCCGCCAGCTGCGCGGGATTCGGCTTTCCATTCGGGTGGGCCCGCATGTAGTCGACGAGCGCCTGGGCTTTCGCGATCTCTTCCGGCAGTCGTGCCGCGTTGACTTGTTCCCGTACCGCAGCGGGGATCCCGTCGAGGTTGCCGATCTCGGCGGCATGCGTGCGCGTAAGTTCTTGGCGCTGCTCGTTGGAAAGCGAGTCCCACCACTTCTTGACGTCAGCCGGCTCCGTACCTGGCTGCGGCAGAGGCGGACCAGCAGGCTTCTCGTCTGGAATTGGCGTGGCGCCGGTGGCCATGTTGATCGCCTGCGCAAGCTCTTCGTCGACCCGCACAGCCTCGGCGAGGATCGCAGTCAGCCGCGCCTGTAGCTCCTCCCGTTTGCCTTCCGCCGCAATGAGATCCACCATCGAACCCCGCAACGCAGGGCCTGGCATCACCGCGTTGCTCGCCCGGTCGATCTCGAAACCAGCACCGGCGGCGTCGGCTTCGAGCTGTGCCAGATCGGACTTGACCTGCTCCATGTCGTCGGCCGCGCGTTGCGCCGCCTTAGCGACGGCAAGCGCCTCATTCCCGTGCGCATCGAGATCCTTACGGAGTTGCTCGTTCGCCGTCTTCGCGGCCTCGGCTGCGTCGCCGCCCCATGATCCGAACGCGGGCAGCGTCGCAATCCCGTCGGCGGCTTCAAAGGCCGCTTCTGCTCTGTTGCGGGTCGCGTGGAAGACCTCGCGGACATCGCCGGGGTCCCACCGATCGATGTCGGCAATTGAGACCGTCACGGCGACGAACCGTTAGAGCCCGAGATCCAAAGTGGTGGCCTGATCGCCGGCTGCCTCGATGGCGGCGGCCTTGTCCTCATCCGTGCCCATGTAGCGTGCTGCGGCGCCCCGCAGCGCCTCGCCGTGCCCCACCAAATTGCCGAAAAGCACCGTCGAGTCGGCTTGCCACTTGGCAACCGCCGCGCTCAGCGCCGCTGCAGATCCCATTGGCACGCCGACCTGGGCCCCCTCGATACGACCGTTGGCAGTCGCATGCCGTAGATGCAGATCGTCGGCATGCACGTCGACAGTCGCCGCGGACACATGCAGGTCCTCTGCAGCGACGCGAATCCAGCCCGACACGGAGCCCTCCTCATGAGCCCAGCAAACGCCTAACCTCACCAGAATACTGGCGCCGCGGAAGGGCAAGGTGCACCAATTTTGCGGCTGTACGAATACGCGAGGTGCGCACTTGGCGCACCCCGCGTACACGTATTGAGTTGTTAACGGCTGGGAAGGCCTGGCCAGCCTTCCCGCCCCCCGCTACGCGCCGCTCTTCGCGGCCTCTGCCTTCGCCAGATCCGGGATGGTTTGCGTATCACCGTCGAGGGTCGAAGTGATGTACCCCGTCACCGTTTGGGCGAACGGGCTGACCACAGCGTTGGCTTCCAACTTGCCCCTGTTTGCTCCGGTGGCGTCGGTGACATCGATGTCGGCGAGGTACGTCACGTTGCTTTGGCTCGGTCCGTAGATAGCCTTTTCGGTGCCGGTGAGGATCAATCCGTCCTCGTTGACGTATTTGGTGTAGACCACCGTGCGGGTCGTTTGGCGTGTCGTCGGGTCAAAGGACTCGCTGACCACCGCGGTGCCTCCGCCCACGCCGCTGTAGGTTCCGGTCGGCGGCAGCGGTGTCGTCTTGGCGACGTAGGTGGTCAGGTCCTGGAACGCCGACGGGTCGAACACTGTCGTCGTATCCCCGACCGGCCCGACGCTGGTCGTGTACTTCAGGTTGGCGATCACGATTCGTGATTCCGTCGGCGCCACCCCGTGCTCGTCGCCGTTACCGGACTCCCAGAAGGTGACCGCGGTGCCGTCGGCATTCCAGCTGGGCATGCTTCGGGAAGCCCATCCGTCACCTTCGTCCACCTCGGGGGTGGTGGGGTCGTCCTGAACGAAGAGCGGAATACCGTTCTCGCGGTCGCGGTCGTCCTCGAGGGCAACCGCCCAATTCTGGTTCGAGACGTTGACCACTTGATCATCCGCATACTGCGCATAGATCGCCGTGACGTAGACCGGCAAGAAGTTCTGCCGCACGATCCTGGTCATCGGCGTGAGCGCGTCGAATCCGCGCGTGCTTCCGATCGCGATCCACTGCATGTTGGGCGAGAAGTCCATGTCCTCGTCATAGTCGAGGTTGCCGCTCACCCGAGTGCCGCGGAAGGGGCTGCCAGGGTACAAGTTGTCCCCTGTTTGGCCCGACAGGTCGACCATGATGTCGTCGATATTGCCGGCATCGATTGCCCCGCCCTGAATGACCACGCCCTTGCCGTCGGGGGTCCATTGCTTGCCCTCACCGGTGGGCCAGACCACCCGCGCGTTGGTGACGTCGTAGTGATCACCGTTTTGCGTCAACTCGCCCACGATCGGAAGGGCTTGCAGGCCACCGGTTTGGCCGAAGACGATGCGAGTGAACAGCACATGCGTGCCATCAGGTGACGGCCTCATTTCCCGCTCCCGGTTCACAATCCCGCCTGGGAAAGGCAGGCCGGGCAGGGTGGCGCCGCCGCCATCGGGCGTGATGACGTTTACGATCCGCGCCGGTGAGCCTATGCCGTTGTAGCCGGCCGGCTCAAAGATCGCATAACGAGGTTCCGGATTATCCAGGAGCACCACGACTCGCCCGGAGCCGTCGTAGAAGGGAACCGGCTTTCGCAGGTTGACCGGCAACGACGGATCTGACGTCGCAATTGTTGGACCGGCGACGCCACAGGTGACGCATTCAGTGTGCGTGCCATCGATACTGATCTTGTAGATCTCGGACCGCCCGCCGGCAGTCGGTGTGCCGGCGAAGTAGATGGACTTTCCGTCTTCCGAATAGCGCGGATTGGCCGGGTTCTTGACGCCGTCGGGCATGTTCAGGATCACCCGCTCGACGGTGGGAGGCTGCACCTTGAATTCGATGGTCTCCTCGTCGCTATGCGGTTTGAACAGACTCAGCAAGTTGAACTTGCCGTCGGTGACCGACACCGTGAACGAAACACGCTGCTCCGAGTCGTAGTCGATCTCATCGGGCGTGTAGGCGAACTTGCCCGTCGCCTGGTCGATCGTCAGGGTGCCGTGCGCCGGAGCTTTTGTGACTGTGTACGTCAAGGCGTCGTTCTCCGGGTCCTTCGCGCCGATGTAGCCGATCACGGTCTGCCCGGTCTGGGTCGTAGTGCCGGGGTTGTACGTGATCGTCGGCGCCTGATTGAAGAAGTTGCGTCGAACCCAGCCCAGCACCGCCCATATCACCGGGGTGGCGGGATCTGGTGTGTTGGGCGCCGGCGCCAGGAACGGGTTCAGCAGATTGGTCACGACGGCGTTGAGGAATCCCACGACGCCGGTGGCGGGAGTGGTGACTAGGGCCGCCGCGGCGGTGGGTGCGGCAGCAGCGGCGATCGACTGGGTCGTCAGCGTGCTAGAGCTGTTGACCGTCAACGCTTGTGCGGTCGGCACCGCGCTGGACTTGGTGGTCGTCGCGGACGGTTGCGCGACGGTCGCGACGACCTTTGCAGCTCCGATGGAGGTCGTCGGCGACGACGGCGCCGTCGCGTCCTTGACCGTGGCGGGATGTGTCGAGCTCGATCCGGTCTTGGCGGAAGTGGTCTGCTCCGGTGCTGGGGTCGCGGGCGGCGTGCTCGGCTGAACGGGCTCAACGGTCTCGCCGGAGGTGGCTGGTTCGGTCGAGTTTGGTTGGGTCTCAACGACGCTGGTTGACGTCGGAGCCTTCGATGATGTCGATTCGGTGGTGCTGGTGTGCGCTCCGCCGCTGCTGCTGATGGTGACACCGGGCGCAACCTCGGTGGACGAAGACGTCGCGCTACTGGTTGAGGTCGATCCGCCGCTTGTCGGCGTCGACCCGGTACCCGTCGTCGCGGTGGACGAGGTGGCAGTTCCCGTGGTCGACGTGGCCGCGGGTCCAGTGCCCGACTCACCGGACGACGTCGAGCTCGCCGAACTCGTTGAGGACGAGTCCGAGGACGTGCCGGTCGTATCGGCCGCGGCCAATCCATAGCCCGTCGCCACCGCGGTGACAAGCCACGCTGCCACTGCCATGCCGCCGTATCCGCCGAGCTTTGCGGCACTGTGGGCTGCTCGTCGTGACGAGGCGGACGCGAACAGGGGGTTGACGGGTGGATAGGTAGCGGTCATGGGCTCGACTCCGGTGGCGTAGCGACCAATCTTGATCGATCGATCAAATGATAAGGTGGCGCATGTTTATCACGATCCGAAACTTTCGGTCAACCCCCTCGCGACTGGGGTCTTGAATGGCAACGGCGCGGAAGGCGAAGGCAGACGACGGCGGAACCCGACGCCGTCTGCTCGATGCGACCGCCCAGATCATGCACGACGAGGGGTATGCCGCTGCCACATCACGCCGAGTGGCCGCAAAGGCCGGCATCAGACAGCCTCTCGTCCACTACTACTTCCCGACGATGGACGACTTGTTTCTCGCAGTGCTGCGCGCGGGCGCGGACGTCGCACTAGATCAGATGCGCGCAGCGCTCACCGACAACAACCCGCTGCGCGCCCTTTGGGTCCTCAATAGCGACCCTCGGCGAAGCGTCCTCAATACCGAGTTTATGGCACTTGCCAACCACCGCAAGGCAATTGGGGTGGAGCTTAGGGCATACGCCGAGCGTGTGCGCGATATGGAGACCGCAGCCGTCACGCTGGTGCTGCGCGCCCATGGCGTCGACTTGAACGCCTACCCGCCGGTCGTGATCTCGATGCTGATCGCCCAAATCGCACGCAGCCTTTGCAACGAGGATGCCGTCGGAGTCACCCTCGGCCACGACGAGATGCGCCGCTTCGTCGAGCAGCAGATTGACGCACTGGCTGAGCCATCCACCGTCTCGGGCAGCTGATCTCGCCTAGCCCGCGTCTGCTGCCAACAGGCCCATTCGTAAACCCAGATGCGCCAGCGACACATGGTGTTGACGGCGCGCGCGACCAAATGTCCAAGGTTTCTGATCGATCGATCAATATGAAGACTGCGTTGCTCACAGCAGCCGCGGAACCGCGACGTCGCCGGCGAGGCCGAAAACAAGGTGCTCGACGAGGTCCCAGCCCATGTAGAACGTCGGCGCGAAATCTTCCGGCTCCTCGCCCCACGATTGCTCGAACCCGATCAGGCGCCGGCGCGGATTATCGGGCCACAGGATCGCGTTGGCGAGGTACTCATGCCCGCCGGCGTCCTCGAGGGGTGGGTCGCACGCCGACGTTATGACGCCGCGCTCGCCGGTGGTCATCATGTCTTCGAACCAATACGAGCCGACGAGCACGGGTTGGTGTTGCAGGGTCGCCAGCAGCGAGTCCATGCCGCCACTGATAATCCAGTCGTATCCGGTGATGACGCCGAGCTCGCGCCAAACAGGTCTTGATTCCATGTTGCGGCGAGCGTGTCGGTGGAGCCTATGCCGCCTCTTCATGAAGCTCTGGACTCGTCAAAATTCGCAGAAACTCTTCTGTTTGGTCATGTGAAGTCGTCGATTTGCACTCAGCCAAGGCTTCGCTGACGGCCGCGACTAGCAACGGCATGACTTCGGCTTGAATGCCGTCTTTGTCAGCTGGGGCCATGGGCCGCGGTTTTTCACCTGACTTCACAAAGTTGAATATCTGCTTGAACGCCTCCGACCGCTCGGTGGCCGCGGGAGAATTTATCGCAGTCTCTGCAGCCGCGAACGCCGCGACCGTCGCTGCCAGCTTGTCAGGGTGCTCCAAGAGTTCCGCGACCCGGGAATCGCGAGGACAGCCTTTCGTACCCTGCTCCCCATGCAAACGCAGGATCGCCTCCAGGATGTTCATCACCCCTTCCATGTACACGACTTCGAATCGCTGGTGCTTGAACAGCCTGATTGCGTTATCTCCTTGCAAGTCCGCACTTTCGGGCAGAACGGGAACCCCGAACCGCCGATGCATCAGGACAACCGTCCTGACTGCACTCTTCACTTGGCTGGGACTGAATGCGTACGTGGTGGCGAACCTCTTTATGGCAGGCTGGAAATAATCGCCCGGCCGCAGCGATGCCAGTGCGGCACGGCCGACGTAGGGACCCACCGCGATGAGCGTGTTGGGCACCTTGATTTCAGCACTGACATATGCACGAAAGCATTCAGGACTGATATAGCCATCTTCATTGGCTTCCGACATTGCCACTTCCTTGATTAGAGTCCCTGCGCGGTGTGATCCGATGCTCTCAAGTCAGTGTGCGCAACGGCGTCGCTTTTGTACGCCCGTTTGCCGGAGATCCAGGTTTCATCGACGTTGCGGTCGTCGCCGACCATCATGACGCCGAAAAGCAGCTGTGCCGCCTGATCCACAGTCTCTGGGGCACCCTCGACGATCAGCGATTGGCGCCACCGCATGGCCGCCTGCCCGGCGTTCCAGTCGATCGCGACGAAGTCGGCCTCCTTACCCTTGGCGAAATTCCCCAGGAGGTCGTCGAGGTAAAGGGCGCGAGCGCCGCCCAGCGTGGCCAGGTAGTAGGCCCGGTAGGGCGACAGGATGTTGCGCTCGGCCTCCGCTGGGTCCTGGTCACGCGGGTCGACCGAGCCGTCGAGCATGGTGTTGTTGCACGTGCCGACCTTGTAGGCCTCCTCCAGGACGCGGATGATGCTGAGGGCGTTGCCACCGCCCATGTCGGAGCCCAGCGCAACGCGCACCGGGTGCTCGGGGTCGAGGGCCCGGCCGAGAGGGAACAGGCCGCTGCCCAGAAACAGGTTGGATAGCGGACAAAAGGCGATGGTTGCTCCCGCCGCGGAGAAGCGGCGGAACTCGTCGCGGGACAGCCAGACACCGTGCCCGGCAACGAATTTGGGGCCCAAGAGGCCGTGGCTGGCATGCACCGCCGTGTAGTCCTGACAATCCGGAAATTCCGACCGCACCATCCGCACCTCCGAGGGGTTCTCGGAGATGTGGGTGTTGATCCAGCAGTCCTGGTGCTCTTGCTTCAGCTGCCGGCAGCGCTCCAACATCTCGGAGCTGCAGACCCCCGGGAAGCGGGGCGTGATGGCGTAAAGGTTCCGGCCCGTGCGGTGGTAGCGCTCGATGAGCCGCTTGGATTCGCGGTAGAAGTCGTCGGCTGTGATCAGGAAATCGTCCGGTCCGTACTGGTCGATCCCTGCCAGGCCGGCGATGACGCGCATGCCGCGCCGGGTCGCCTCGTCAAAGAACTCCTCGGTGGACACCGGGAAGCTGGTGGTGAAGGCCATGGCCGTGGTCGTGCCGCCGGCCAGCAGTGCGTCGAAAAAGTACCCGGCGGCGGTGCGCGCGTAGCTGCGGTCCTTGTATTTGAGTTCCTCGGGGAAGATCCAGGTCTGTATCCAGTCGAGCAGTTGACCGCCGAAGACGCCCAGGGCGCGGAGCTGAGGGAAGTGGATGTGGCCGTCGATGAACCCGGGAAGGATCAGGCGATCTTGGAGGTGCGTCACCGGCAGGTCGGCGTGGCGCCGGGAGAGGTCGGCGAAGTGACCATAGTCCTCGATGATGCCGTCCTTGACGACCAGGAGGCCGTCGCCGACAAAGCGCGCGGCCCGGTCCTCATGGCCGGGGTGCTTCCACGGGTCGTCCACGAAATCGAAGAAGCTGCCGCGGATGGCGCAACTGGCCGGCATCAAATGTTTCCTCGGCATCCGGTGCGAAACGGCAATGCGAAAGGCTCAGACTACGCGTCCCCTGGCGCCATTCCGTGGAGGCGAGGACGTGAGGCGTGGCGGCGGCTAGCCGCTGTTACCCGCTATTTCGGAGCGCGCTCGCCAGCCCGTTCATCGTCAGCAAGATGCCACGCTGTAATAATTCGTCGTCATCGCCCGAGCGGTAGCGGCGGAGTAACTCCACCTGAAGGTGGTTCAGCGGCTCCAGGTACGGGAAGCGGTTGAACACCGAGCGCGCCAGGGCCGGGTTGTCGGCCAGTAAGTTGTCTTGACCCGTGATGAGTTTGTGCATGGCGATAGTTCGCTGGTGCTCATCTGAAATCTTGTCAAACACCCTGCGCCGCAATGATTCGTCCGGCACCAGCTCGGCATAGCGGGCCGCCAGGCCCAGGTCGCTCTTCGCCAGTGCCTCCGCCATGTTCGACAGCACGCTGCGGAAGAACGGCCACCGCTGATACAGGTCGTGCAGTATTGCCACTCGCTCGCCTTCGCTTTCGGGCCCCGCCGCGATCCACTGCTGGAACGCCGATCCGGTGCCGTACCAACCCGGGAGCATGACCCTCGACTGATTCCACGCCAGCACCCACGGAATGGCGCGCAGATCTGCGATCGACTGAGTGGGCTTGCGTGACGTCGGCCGGCTGCCGATGTTCAGCGCCCCGACTTCGCTGACGGGTGTGGAAGCCTTGAAGTACTCAACGAAACCCGGTGTCTCGTGGACTAATTCGGCGTAAGCACGCTGCGCCAGGGTGGCCACCTCGTTAAGCACTCCATAAGCTGGTTCCGCACCGTTACCCAGGCCCTCGACATCCAGCAGCGTCGACTCCAGGGTGGCTGCCACCAAGCTCTCCAGATTGCGTCGCGCCAGTTGGGGTTCGGCGTATTTGGCGGCGATGACCTCACCCTGTTCGGTGAGACGCAGCGAGCCGTTCACCGCTCCCGGTGGTTGCGCCAGGATGGCTTGGTAACTGGGGCCGCCACCGCGGCCGACGCTGCCACCGCGACCGTGGAAGAGCCGCAACCGGATTCCCGTTTTGCGGGCCACTTCGACCAAGGTGAGTTCGGCCCGGTAGACGGCCCAGTTGGCGGCCAGATACCCGCCGTCTTTGTTGGAGTCGGAGTAGCCGAGCATCACTTCCTGGCATCCGCCCCGAGCGTCTACGAGGGATCGATAGAGCGGAAGTTCTAGCATCGCGTGCAAAATCAAGGCCCCGTTGTGCAGGTCGTCGATCGTCTCGAACAGCGGTGAGATTCCTACCGGGCAATAGGGTTCCGCCCCTGAGGCATCCAACAGGCCAACCTCTTTCAGCAGGATCGCGGCCTCCAAGACGTCCGACACCGACTGGCACATCGAGATGATGTAGTTCGGCACTGCGGCCGCACCGTAGACCTCGACGGCGTGGGCGGCGGCGGCGACGACGTCCAGCTCGCCGCGGGCCAACTGTGACAATTGCGCACGGTCGCTGACCAGCTGCCGACGGGTGCTGAGTTCGCTCGTCAATAGCTCGACCCGCTTATCTTCGGGTAGCGACCCATAGTCCGGGTGCACCCCGGCCGACGCCAGCAGTTCGCCGACCACCTCTTCGTGCACGTCGGAGTTTTGCCGCATATCGAGGCCGCACAGGTGAAACCCGAAGACGTGCACGCTTTCTCGCAAGTGTGCCAGCCGATCGTCGGCCAATAACGCGGCGCCGTGCGTGCGCAGCGAAGCGTCGATGGCGTCGAGATCGGTCCGCAGTTCGGCCGGTGTGCCATATGGGGGCAAGCCCAGGTCAAGACCGTCCTGCGGCTGATGATCCAGGATCTCGGCCGCGGTTGCGGTAAGCCGGCCGCGGATTGTGCGCAAGGCCCGCCGGTACGGCTCGTCGAGGTCGACGGTATCGGTGCAAACGTCGGCCAGCGCGGCCACTTCGGGGGTGACGGTGATCAGCCGCGCCGACATCGACAGCTCCCGCTCGAGGTCCGTTAGTTCGGCGAGGTAGCGCGCCAGCGCGGTGAATGCTGCGCTGCCGGTTGCCAGCCGGACCACGTCGGCGGTGACGTTCGGATTTCCGTCGCGATCGCCACCGATCCACGATCCGGGCCGCAGAATGGGCTCGGCAAGCAGATCCGCGTCTGGCCAGCGGGCACGTAACGCTTCACGAACGTCGGCGTTGACCTGCGGGAGCACCTCGAACAACGCGGCAGCGTAATACCGCAGCCCAACCGCGATCTCGTCGGTGATCTTCAGCCGGGACAACCGGATCAGCGCGGTCTGCCACAGCGTGAGGACGTGACGGCGCAACTCCAATTCGATGCTGCGGCCGTCGTTGGTCTCGGTACGTCCTTCGGCATGCTGCCGCATCAGCTCGGTGATCCGGTGGTGGGTGACAAAAACGGTGCGCCGCCGGGTCTCGGTGGGATGGGCGGTGATCACCGGGGACACCAGCGCACCCTGCAAGGCGTCCGCGACGCTGGACGAATCCAGCTCCGCCAGATCGAGTTTCGCGTAAGCGGCGGCCAGGCTGCCGTCCTGGGGCGGTTCGCCGGCGACGTGAATGCCGCGGCGGCGGTCCCGGTGGATGTCTTCGGCGACGTTGGCGAACAGGGCGAAATGGCTGAACGCCTGGATGATCGGGATCGCCAGGTGGATATCGATGCCGTCGAATATGCGCGACATCTCCGCCCGGTCGATCTCCGAGCGTCGCACCCGGAAGGATTCCACCCGGGCGCGTTCGACGAGGTCGAACACCTCGTCACCGTTCTGCTCGCGCACGGTGTCGCCGAGGATGGTGCCCAGCAGCCTGATGTCCGCACGCATCGGCTCGCTCGCCTCGCGACCGACCCGGGTCCGCTGGACGGCGCGGGCCGCGAGCGGTGCGAAGAACATGTCGAAGACGCCGAGGAGTGGCGTGTTGCTGTCACCGTGCTCCTCGCGGCGCAGCGCGCTGCCGTAAGTCATGATTGAACCCCTTCAGATGAGCGAGGACGTGTTAACTGGCACATGGTGGTCGGTTGCCATTCGTTGAAGACGCCGGGTATTACCATTCTTCTTTCTTCCTGTCTGTGCGATGTCGAGGTTTTTTGCGCGGCTATTCGCGATGACTTTTCGCGATAGCTGAGTTGGTTAGCGCCGCGATCGTGCGACGTATTTGGATTTGGAGTCACCGAATTTACGGCGCTGCTACGGATGTGTCGCTCGTGTAAGCGATAGTGGGAATAGGCAACGATTTCACGGTTTTGCGCATTGTGCTGACTCGGCATCGGCGCGACAGAGTGCGGTCGGCCAGAACTCATCTCTTCACAGGTGAGCTGGCGAACTGCATCCGGCGGGCCCGGTAGTCGCGTGCGACCGGGCGGGCGGCCCTGCCAGGACCCGTGGACCGCCCGCCCGGCCGCTCAGGCGCTGGCCAGCGCGACGGCATCCTCGCGGGCGCCGTACCGTCGCGCGAGCCAGGCGCACACCATCAGTTGCAGCTGGTGGAACAACATCAGCGGCAATACGGCCAAGCCCACCGTGGCCGCGGGGAACAGCACAGTCCCCATCGGCAGGCCGCTGGCCAACGACTTCTTCGAACCGCAGAACACGATGGCGATCGCGTCTTCGGTGGAGAACCGCAGCCTTCGAGCCGCGAAGGTGGTCCCCACCATCACCACCGCAAGCAAGGCGGCGTTAACGGCGAACAGCACCAGCAGCGACACCACGGACAGCCGTCCCCAGATGCCGCCGACCACGCCCGCGCTGAACGCGGAGTACACCACGAGCAGGACCGAGCCGCGGTCGACGTAGCCGAGCACCTTCTTGTGCCGGGTGATAAACCCGCCGATCCAGCGCCGCAGCAGCTGACCGGCCACGAACGGCACCAGCAGCTGCACCATGATGTCCCGCACCGCGCCGAGCGAGACGCCGCCGGTGCCGGTGAACAGGAACACTGTTACCAGCAACGGCGTGAGCACGATGCCGATCAGGTTGGAGAACGAGGCGCTGCAGATCGCCGCGGCCACGTTGCCGCGGGCAATCGAGGTGAACGCGATCGAGGACTGCACCGTCGACGGCAGGCAGCACAGGAACATCACCCCGGCGTACAGCGCCGGGGGGAGCGCCCACGGCACCAACAGTAGGCACAGCAAGCCCAGCAACGGGAACAGGACGAACGTCGCCAAGAACACCAGCCCGTGCAGCCGCCAGTGCTTGAGGCCGTCCACCGCCTCACGGGTGGAAAGCCTTGCCCCGTAAAGGAAGAACAGCAGCCCGATGGCAATGGTCGTTGCGTGGCCGAAGCCGGTGGCCACCGCCCCTCTCGCCGGGAACAGCGAGGCGACGGCCACCGTCAACAGCAGCGCCAAGATGTAGGGATCAACCCGCAACCGGGACATCAGACGCGGTCGATCTTGGGGTGGTGCCGGGAGATGTTGCGCTCCAACAGGTCGATGGAGGCGGCGACGCCGACGTCGCCCTCCTTGACCTCCGGCAGCCGGCCGTCGTTGGCGCGCAACTCCAGCAGCGCGTTGTCGATCGCGGTGTGCGCGGCGAACAGGCACGGCGTGGAGTAGATCGCCACGTTGACGCCGAGGTCCTCCAGCTCGGTCAGCGACAGCCGCGGCGACTTGCCTCCGGCGATCTGGTTGAACAGCAGCGGCTTGTCGCCGATCACGCCGCGCACCTTGGTGATCCAGTCGACGCTGCGCACGCCGTCCACCAGCAGCACATCGGCGTCCGTGGCGGCGAGCGCCTCGGCGCGGCGCAGGATCTCCGACTCCTCCGTCGCGTCGGTGCGGGCAACCACGACGAGGTCCTTGCGAGTCTCCAGCACCAGGTTCAGCTTCTCCAGGTACTCGTCGAGCGGCAGGATCTGCTTGCCGTCGACGTGGCCGCAGCGACGCGGACGCTTCTGGTCCTCGAGGATCACGCCGGACGCGCCGATGCGCTCGAGGTTCTCCACCACGTGGCAGGCCACCTCGGGGTCGACATAGCCGTCATCGATGTCCACCAGCAGGTGATGCTGCGGGAACGCCAGGCGCAGCCGCTGCACGAAGTTGACCATGTCCGGCCACGCGATGAAACCGATGTCGGGCAGCCCGTAGTAGGACGCCGCGAAGCCGAATCCGGAGACGAACATGCCGCCGTAGTGCTGGGCCGAGAGCGATGCGGAAAACATGTCGAAGACGCCGATGAGTGGCGTGATGCTGTTACCGTTCACGTCGCGGCGTAGCGCGCTGCCGTAAGTCATGACTGAACCCCCTTGAAGGGGCGAAGACGCGGCAATTGGACCGCGGGCCGGTTGCCGTTTGTTGAGGGTGCCAGGTACTACCATTTTCTTTCTCCTTGTGTGTGACGTCGACGTTTTTTGCGCGGCTATTCGCGAATGAGTTTCGCGATAGCTTGAGTTGGTTTTGCGTTGAGATCGTGCGACGTATTCCGATTTGGAGACACCGAATTTAGGGCGATGCTACGGGTGTGTCGGTCTTGTAAGCGATAGCCGGAGTAAGCAACGATTTCACGGTTTTGCGCATTGTGCTCAGATGGTGGGTTCGCCGACCCTCACGGCATTTCGTAGGTTTGCTGGCGGTTGTGCACCTGTGACCACAATGCGCAAAAGCTGAAATTCGCGCAATGCGCGAGTTGTGCGGACAAGCGAGCCACGGCGATTGCGGACCCCTAACTTCGGTTGTGACACGTCAACCAACTGGTCGACATGTCACCAGAACCGGGTAAGAGCCAAATCGCTACTCACACAGGAGAATTCAAATGAACGCAACTGATCCAATCCGCGCGGAGCTGCGCGCTAATGCTGCCGCGTATGGCACTACTGAGGACTACTGGGCTAGCTACCTCGGCATTGCCGACATTGAAGGACCACGTCAGTAACGAGGAGTAGGCAGATGCACGAGGAGATGATGGTCGGCTTCCGTCGACGTCGCACCCAGAGCAGGAGCGGATGGGGGACGCCGAGGCCATCCCTTGTCGCATCGGATGTCGTCTCGTCCCGCCTAGTTGTGGGGCCCGTCGCTGCCATCATCGGCGGTGCCTTGGGATTAACGGCCGACGCTAATGCGGCGAACCCCGACCAGCTGAACCTCAATCCGCGGCCATGTCGAAGGCACCACCTCGTCATCACCGCCGTCGTGCTCGAAGGGCGTAGCAAAAGCGAGGTGGCCCACACCCGAAAACAGGCCGTAGATGCCAATGATGTCTCGGGACACCTGTCAACGATGTCCCGAGACATCACACTCCAAGGTGCATACCCAAGTGGCCGCCTCCGAGCGCGCAGCGTTGCATTGACGCAACCTCTTTGCCGCCCAACCACCTTGCAATGACCGCCGGAGCGGTTCATCCAGGAACACCGTGGCACGGCACTCATCCACGTTCATTGGCCTATCCCAGATGGTGACTAATAAGCCCACAGCGTGTCGCGCACCGGCCGCACAAGTTCCTTGCGCGCGCAGGCAGCCCGTAGCGAAGGGACGTACTAACTATCCCTAAGGGTTGCCTCCAAAGGGGGGCCGCGCCGCGTCGACAAGCCCCGACTTCACCAATGCACTGTCGATGAATCGCTGCACCGGCCGTGAGCGGAAAAACCCGGTGTGGCCTCCCGGATACCAACAGATTTCGGGTCTGCCCCAGTGCTCCCAGAGTCGGGTCGCCTCGTCGCGCGGGTGCACCAGCCTGTCAGCGATGCCAGCACATATGAAGCGGCCCTGCATCGGCACGCGCGGAGTGAGCCCAAGCGGCGAAATCATGCGGCTGATGGGCTTGGCCAACGTGAGCATCTGGCGAAGGTCAAGGTAGTCGCTCACGCCGGCATGGCGAGCGACTAGCTCGACCAGATCGGCGAGCGGGACGCTGACGATCGCACAAGCGAGGTCGTCCTCGAGGCTGGCGATCAGCGAAGTGAGATAGCCCCCGAGCGAGATGCCGTTCAGCCCGATCGCTGACTCAGGCTCCTGTGACCGGATCCAGGACAGCAGCCGCCGGATGTCCCACACCGCCTGAGCGACACCGTGGACGTTATCGACCACGTCCTCGCTGGGGAACGCGGCGCCTTTGGGCAGGCCTCGTCCACGGGGGCCGTGCATGGGAAGTACGGGAAGCATGACATTCAGGCCGAGATGCTGATGCAGATGCCAGGCTCGAAACAGCCTGAGATCCAGGGCGGCACGACCCATTTCCGCGCCGTGCACACACACCAGCCACGGTCGCGGCTCCCGGTGTCGCAACATCAGGCCGTACTCGCGCTCGTTTGGGGTGTAGCTCAACCAGCGGTCCCGGCCGGGATCACCCGCAGAAGGCTCATATTCACTTTCGAAGTAGATGCGCTCGTAGGTGCGCCCCATGCTGCTGACGTCCCTGATGGCAATCTCGGTCAGTGGCGGGGGTGCCGCGAAAAAACTCTCGGGCACTTGGAGCCAACCCTTTTCGCCATAGAACTCAAGCGCCGCGATGACCTCGAGACGTATGCGCTCCAGTCGCGTCGCGTCGGGCGCCGAGCGCAGCAGGTGAAAACCCAAGAGCACGATTTCGTCGCTGAAGGCCTGCGCCGCGAGTGCGAGGGTAGGCCGAGCCACGGGAAGCTCGTCGGGTTGACGATCCAGATAGGTCGCCCACGACCGGGCGTAGAAACCACCGGTCCGGGTGAACGGCCTTAGCGCCTGGCCGAGCGGTAAAGCCCGAACGCCCCACCGACTACGGTTGCCTCGTCGCCGGCGGTTGGCATCGTCTGGCGCGGTGACACTTG
>DASRJA010000642.1:0-2410 GCA_035649695.1 Mycobacterium sp.
CGCGCGGTCGCCACGAACGGAATCACCCGATTCTTGGAGCCGTTCACGATCGCCGGATACATCGTGATGGCGGCCGCTGGCTTGAGCGTGCTGAATGTGTTTGTCCTGGGACTTGTCCAACGCAAGCGGGAACGGGCTGCGTTGAGGGCGATCGGTGCGACGCCCCGGCAAGAACAGGCGGTCGTCATCGCTCATGCCGGACTTCTTGGTCTACTGGTCGCTGTTCTCGGTGCACTTGGGGGCGTGGGCCTTACGTATCTGTGGTCGCTGGGCTCACCCGTGTATTACGGCATCAAAATCGACTGGGGTGTACCGGAACTCGCACTGCGAACCGGCGTTGCCGCAGTGATCGTGTTGGTCCTGGCGGCGGCGGTGTATCCAGTGATCCATGCGCGACGGTTGGAAACAGCAGAGATACTGCAAACCAGTTGATGCCAGCCCAATTTCGACGCATGTGCTGACTGACGGGCGTGCCGCACGGGCAGGTTTTCACCCCCAGTAGAACCGCGCCGAAGCCGGGCCACATTGCAGTATCGGACTACTGCGCTTGTCACGCCGATTGTCGGCAACGATTCAATTGCGAAGCGAGACACCGAGTCCGGTGGCTGTCGTTTTGCCAGAACATCGCGGAAGGAAAGACAATTGGTTCCGCGTGCACCGTCCGCTTGGCCGGGGTACTCAGCCGGTCGATGCGCGCCTCGATGGCCCCCTGCACCGTGGCCCGCACAGCGACGTCGGCGGCATCCACCCGACAGACATCGCCACCGCGCTCACCGGCCAGCACCCCGCGCTGCACCATTTCCCGGACCATCTCCTCGGCGAAAAACGGATTCCCCGCGGCCCGCTCGGCGATGACCGCCGCCAACTCGCCGACCGAGGGATCCGCACCGAGTAGCTCACCGATCAGTGCTGCGGTGTCCGAATCACCCAGGGGGGCAAGGGCTATCGTCTGCTCGCCGGGCACCCGCGTCAGCGCTCCCTCATACTCGGGGCGGGAAGTGATCAGCACCATCGACGGGGTGCGCGGAATCACGGACAGGAAGTCGGCCAGCATCGACTCGCTGACCGCATCGATCCGCTGTGCATCCTCGATGATGAACAGCTCCGGTGCGGTGCGCCCCAGCGCCGCGGTGTTGATCAGCGCGGTCAGCCGGCGCCGCCGCGCATCCGGTTCGATGGCGGGCGTCGGCAACTCGGGGTCGGCGATGCCGAGCAGATCATCGACGCCGCGACCGGCCGCCAGTGCCGTGGCCTCCCGGGCCGTGCGGCTCTTGCCGATGCCCGGCGGTCCCACCACATTCACCACATTCACCACACCACCGCGGCCACCGATGGTGCGGTCCACCAGGGCGTCGAGGGCCGCCATCTCCCAGCGCCGACCGACCAGGCTGGCCTCGGCGCGCGCGACCAGGCCATCGCGCGGGCCGATCGCTAGCAGTCGGCACGCACGCACGGGTTCGTCGGCTCCCTTGATACGCACCCATTCCGGTTCACCCAACATCACGTTGTGCTGGACCAGCCGGGCGGTGGACTCGCTGAGCATCACGCCACCAGGAGCCGCGACCGATTCCATCCGCTGCGCCATCCCGACCTGCTTACCGACAGCGGTGTAGCCCAACGACCCGCACCGATCTCGCCGGCGATCACCCGGCCGGAATTCAGGCCCACCCGCACTCGAAGATCGACACCGTCGCGCGCGGCCACCTCGGCGGCCAACCGCTTCGCCTCCTCCTGAATTGTTAAGGCCGCAAGGCAGGCGCGAAAAGCGTGATCCTCCAACGCCACTGGGGCGCCGAAGATCGCCATCACGCCGTCGCCGTGGTACTCGACAGTGCCACCGTAGCGGCGCAGCACCGACGCGGAGGACTCCAGCAGCTCGGCCATGATCTCGCGCAGTCGCTCTATGTCCACGGCGGCTGCGATGTCCATCGAGCGCACCACGTCGGCGAACAGCACCGTCACCTGCTTGTATTCGGCCGCTAGGGCCGATGGCATCAGTGGTGACCCGCAGGTGTCGCAGAATCGGGCGCCCTCGTGTGGCGCGGCGCCACACGACTGGCACACCGCCGGCCCTACCGTCACCGCATCCTCCGCCGATCCCCCGTCCGGACGGACGTCCCGATCCGCCAAGCGTATGGCTTCTCGGGCTGATTAGAGGGGTTTCTGCACGTGGACCGCGGTGACGTGTCGGCCGTGCCCGTTCCGAGTAGCCAAGCATGGGCGCCCGCTGCCAACTCCGCCGACGCGGCGCGCACCACCGAAGCCGTGGCCGTTGCCGTCTGGACGAGACAGCTCGAGACCGTGACTAAGTAGTACCGCCCGGAAACCGAGCGAAATTGCCGTAGCCCACTACTGGGCTCGTCCTACCCCGATGCGAGTGACGATTCCCATCGCGGGAGTAGACCCGACG
>DASRJA010000643.1:0-6640 GCA_035649695.1 Mycobacterium sp.
TCCGGAAGTCGACGCGTTCTACAGCGCGACGTTCTTCCTCCTCGGCACCTACGGCGTGCTGACCACCACGGATAACCCCGACACCCGCGACACGATGCTGGCCGAACTGGTCGCATCCGCCGTCCGCGGCCTCGAGCTCCGACCCATCGACAAGGAGGCCTGAAATGGATTGGCTCTGGGAGGTTCTTCG
Source organism: Mycobacterium sp. (assembly GCA_035649695.1). Classification (GTDB taxonomy): domain Bacteria; phylum Actinomycetota; class Actinomycetes; order Mycobacteriales; family Mycobacteriaceae; genus Mycobacterium. The sequence goes on from DASRJA010000643.1 coordinate 191, forward strand.
CTACGTCGCGGCATGGGGCGGCACCGGCCTGATCATCTGGTTCTGGTACTGGATGTTCTCCAACATCGGCACCTTCTGAGCGATGGCCGACTTCTCTGACGCACACGCGATGGCCGTCGAGCGCAGTTGCGCCGTCACGGCCGTCGCGTTGAGCGGGCAGCGCCGCCAGGGCGTCCGCCTGGTGACCGGCCAGAGTCGCTGCTTCGGCTTGAGCGCGTCGCTCGACTTCGTGCACGTTCCGTACCCGTCGCCACCGGATTGGACCCGTCGAACCCTGACTTGTGGTGTAGCACTTCAATGCTCGCCTTCCAAGGAGCGTCTCATCGAGTACCGGCTCCATGAGCTGTCGGCACGGGAACTCCGCGCGCTCACCCTCGTCGAGGCCGGCGTTGCTCTGGGATGGATCGCGTCGCATTGGCCCGGGCTGCTGCCCGAATTGCGGCGCGTACTGCCCGACCTTGAGGTCGCACCGGGCGACATGGATGCCAAAGAGATGCTCAACCGCGCGATCGCACTGGCACGGGCAGAGCAACAGCTGATTATTGATCCTCTACTGGGCAGGCTGCCGTCCGCCTATACGAGGCCGCAGGGATTGTCCGACACATTGCGACGCACCTTCGGCAGGATGCCTTGGACCACAACGCAGAAGCGGCTCCCGCGCCCTTATTCTGTGCCGGTCGGCGGCGATGGCGGCGTGCGCAATCCGAATCTGCCCCCACCGTGCAGACCACAGGACAACGACCTCGACATCACCCCGAACCACCGACCCGGCATCCCATATCCCGAGTGGAACGCATGGACTAAGAGGTTCCTACCGGACCACGTCGCGGTACTCGAGCGAGCACATCCCACCCGCACACCACAGCCAGGCTCCATCTCTACCGACCTCCGCAAATGGTTTGAGGAACACACCCATCGCTCCATGAAGAACCGCCTCGAAGACGGCTCCGATCTCGACGTCGAGCAGTACGTCAGCCATTACACCGACCTGACGACAGGCGAAGCGATCGAGCCACGCATCTTTCGTGAACTTCTGCCCAGCAGCCGCAACGTCACCACGGCGCTGCTCCTCGACGGCAGCTCCTCGTTGGGCGTGCACGGAGGCAGGATATTCAAACTCGAATTGGCTTGCGCCGACGCGCTTTCCCGAGCGATGGCGCTCGCCCGCGAGCGCCACGGCATCTTCGTCTTCAGCGGCAACACCCGCCACCGCGTCGAAGTCCGTTGCCTCAAGGACTTTGCGGATAGGCGGCTCGTGCCGCCGAGCGGCCTCGGCCTGGTCACCGGCGGATACACCAGGCTCGGCGCGCCGTTGCGCCATTTGACCAGTCGGCTCTTGGCGCAACCGTCCGAGCGGCGCCTGCTCATCGTGATCGGTGATGGCCTGCTCTCCGATGAGGGCTACGAGGGCCACTACGCCTGGGCCGACGCAGCGCACGCCGTCGAAGAGGCCAACGACGCCGGCGTGTCCGTGTACTACGTCGGCGTCGGACCAACCCGCGTCGATCCATTGCCGGAGGTCTTCGGTCCCCGGCGCTCCCAACGCATCCGGCGAATAGAAGAACTTCCCAGGGTATTGGCCCATGTCCATCGAGAGTTGGTGGCCGCATGACTTACTACGCGAACGGCAACGAGGTTCAGTTGTTCGAGCAGGCGTACCGGCGGCGTCTGCCGGTGATGCTGACCGGCCCGACGGGATGCGGCAAGACACGCTTGGTCGAGCACATGGCTCTGCTGCTCGGACGGCCCATGGTCACCATCAGCTGCCATGACGATCTGACCAGTTCGGACCTCGTGGGTCGGTTCATGGTGACCGGCGGGGATGTCGTGTGGACCGACGGGCCACTCACCAGAGCGGTCAAGGCCGGAGCCATCTGCTATCTCGACGAGGTGGTGGAGGCGCGCCACGACTCGTTGGCCATTCTGCACTCGCTGACCGATCACCGTCGCGCGTTGTATCTGGACCGCGCCGACGAAGTTGTCCAGGCGCCGGACACATTCATGCTCGTGTGCTCCTACAACCCCGCCTACCGCAGCTCGCTCAAGGAACTCAAACCGTCGTTCCGTCAACGGTTCGTCACGCTTCCGATGAGGTACCTGCCGGCCGGCCGCGAGGCCGAGGTGATTGTCGCCGAAACGGGTGTCGAGTTGTCGACGGCCCGGCGGCTTGTCCAGTGCGCGATCGCAATCCGGACCGCGGACGAGGCGTTTCATTTCGAACCGCCGTCGACGCGAGTGCTGGTCACCGCTGCGCAGCTGATCGCCTCCGGCACAACCGAATTGGAAGCGGCCTATGCCTGCATCCTCGCCCCGCTGTCCACCGATGGGGCGATCACCGACGGCCTGCGTGAAGTGGCAGCGGCCAGCTTGCTCGCCGCTGATGCCTCATCCCCCTAGGAAGGAACGGCAATGGATCAACCAGAACGCAAGCGCAAGAGGGCGCTGATCGTCTTCCAGATCTTCATCTACGGCTACCTGCTGATCATGTTCGGCATCCAGCTCTACATGTCGTTCGCGCGCGGCTGGTGGGAATTGTGAACGTAGGACTGCAGACCGGCGGCGCCGTCAGCCTCGACGATCACCACGAAGAGTCGCGCCTGGCTCAGCGCAGGGCCGACAAGTGGATGATCGTCGGCGCCGCGATGATGGGGATGTGGGCACCGGGGCTGATCGGGTTTCCGATCTTCATGCGCGGGGTCTGGTTGCAGCGCCAGGCATTGCGCGCCGGGTTGTCGGTCCGGCCGATGATCGTCACCCTGATCGGCTACCTGGTCCTGATCGACGGATGTCTCAACAGCCTCGGTTGGGCATTGGACCTGGTCGCCAACCACACCTTGATCAACCGCGTGCTGATGGTCGGGTGGGGCAACATGTTCGACGCCGGCTACTTCTGGCACTACAACGAGCTCTGGGTCGGTGGCGCCGCGGGACCGGGCGAAAAGGCTTGGGTCGCAGGGCTGATCCTCACGGTGTTCTCGATGCGAGTGGCCGCGGCGATCGGGTTCCTGCAGATGAAGCGGTGGGGTCACCAATGGATGATCGTCACCTGCTGGATGGGCGTCGTGATCTGGATCGGCTACGTGTTCAACATGACCATGTACGCCGACGTCCGCTACGCCGGTGTGGTGTTCCCCGTGATCGGCTGGTGGCTCTACGACATCTTCTACATCACCCCCTTCCTCGCCATCCCGTACCTGCACACGGTCAACCGCGAAATCTACTCCGACTGAACAGGTTTAAGGAGCACCGCTGTGACAACAACACCCGAATCCATAGAACAACAGAAGGCCGAAGATCTACCTCCGGGTACCACGCCCTATTACGCGAACATGCACAAGTGGATCAAACGTGCAGTGCTGGTTTGCTTGGTCGCGCTGGTCATCGAAGGGGCATTCACGTTGCCGTTCATGGCGGTCTACTACGGCTACCCGACACTGAGCCTCACCGAGATCTGCAGTGAACTGCTCAAGGTGCGCTACTCGGACGACACCTTGGAGTGCAAGTACCCCTACCCACCGTTGGGTCCTCCCGAGGGCGCTGAAGGCAAGGACACCGCTCAGGACGAATGGGGCATCCAGCCGGTGCCGAAATACCACCGGCTCGGCTTCCGCGAGCTGGTGCGTATCCACGAGGAGCGCGAGGCACGGCAGGCCGACCAGCAAGGCGCTGCGGCTCCGTGACCTACAACGACCTGGGAAGAAAGCCAACGTTGTTCCCCGGCGCGCGTGCTGCGTCTCACGCACTTTACGTTCCACCATCTGATGGGACGCCGTACCGCTGTGCGCCTGATGGCCTTTGCGAGCAATCGAGCTAATAAAGAGCAGGGCAGCTACAGCACGGAGACCGCGGTTAGGCAGATCAGCTGATGGCATACAAGATCGACCCCGACGTCCTGCACAAGGTCGCCAAGCAAGTCGTCGGCCTTCCGCTGGAAGGCGGCGAACTCATCACACACGCCGTCCAGATGCTCGCCGACGAATACCCCGGCCTCATCGATCCGACGCCGGGGCGTTGGGTCGGCAGCAAGGCGGGCGGCATCCTCGGCAAGGTCCGCTTCCTCTACTTCAGCCCGCGCGAGTACATTGTGATCTTCGGGACTCCCACTGGCACACAAGGCTTTTCGGGACGCTACAAGCACGTGCGGATCCACAAGTTCCTGATGGCGGGCCGAATCGACTGGTATGACCTGGAATCCGACGACACCGCGGCCATGACGCTCCTACCGGGCGAGCACGCGTGCATGGAGAAGGGTCAAGCGCGGGGCCTCACTATTCACCCCGGTTCGTGGCATATCGAGTACGGCCGCGGCGCGGTCGTGACGACGCTGCCGTTTGCGATGGTGGACACGCTGCTGGTGTCGCTGGAAGTCGAATCCGTGCGACGCTCGACCGTCGAGTTCACCAAGCTGGTCAGAAGGCGATTGCGCCGCTGACATTCGAGCGCGAACAGACGCAAAACTGCCCAAAATTGGTCGAAAATAGGCAAGTTTGCGTCTGCTCGCCAGAGAAGGTGACTCCCTTACGCCTGGGCGAAAACGGATTTGAACTTGTTCAGCGACTCGCGGATATCGCCTTTGAGCGCGGCGGCGACCACCATGCCGATCGGGCCGAACAACGCAGGCCCGCCGAGATGCACGTCGAATGTGACGGTCGAACCGTCCCCAGACGGCTTGACCTTGCCGATCAGCTTGACCTTGACGCCGCCCTTGCCGTCCCCGTTGAGCGTCATCGCCTCAGGCGGCTTGTAATGCACGATGGTCCACTTGATCCGGTTGGGCATGCCCTTGACCTCGACGATGGACTCGACTTGCGCGCCCTTTTCCAGGGTTTCGGGCAGCTTGGACCGCCAGACCCGGTGAATCGACAGCCATTCCTTGTACCGAGACAGGTCAGAGGCGCACTCCCACGCCTTCTCCGGCGGCAGTGGAACGTCGACGGAGACGGAAAGTTTGGCCATACGTCGTTAGGTCTGCGGGTTGCTCTTGTCGACGGCCTTCTTGGCGGCGTCCTGCACCTTGTCGACCGTCGATGTGTACTTGCCCTGCGTCTTCTTGTCGACGACGTCACCGGCCTTGTCGATCGCGGTGTCCACCTTGTCGGCGTTCTTGGCCAGCAGATTCTTCACCTTGTCGAGGAATGCCATGGGTCCACCCTAACTAGTTCGCCACAATCGGCGTCGTTCGCCCAACAAGGCACCTTGTACCCACCAGATCACCTCGATAATCGCCGCACCGACCACGCCGATGCCTAGCGCCATCGAGGTGATCGCCATGTTCGACGAATCGAGCATGAACATCTTCTGAGCTAGCGGGATGGAAAAGATCACCACGTAGGCCAGGCCCGACACCGTGACGAGCGCGACCCGCCACCACTGATACGGCCGCGCCACCACTGCCAGCACCCACACCGCGGTCACCAGCAGCGTGATCAGCGCCGCCGTCGACGCCTGTGTCTGCTCGGCGGACGTGGCCTCACGGCCCTGGTATGCCACCAGGTAGGACGTGAACGTCGCAATGCCGACCACAAGCCCGGACGGCAGCGCCGAGGTCATCACCCGCCGCACGAAGCCGGGATGCGCCCGTTCGTTGTTCGGCGCCAACGAGAGGACGAACGCCGGAATGCCGATGGTGAACCATGCCGCGATCGTCACGTGGATCGGCTGGAACGGGAACAAGAGCGGATCAGACCCAAATATCTTGGACGCCAGGCCCGCCAGTCCCACCAGGACCGCGAGCAGCACGGAGTACACGGTCTTGGTGAGGAACAGGTTGGACACTCGCTCGATGTTGCCGATCACCCGGCGGCCTTCGCCGACGACGTGGGGCAGCGTCGCGAACTTGTTGTCCAACAACACAATCTGAGCGACGGCGCGCGACGCGGAGCTGCCCGAGCCCATCGCCACCCCGATGTCGGCGTCCTTGAGCGCCAACACATCGTTGACGCCGTCACCGGTCATCGCGACCGTGTGCCCGCGTGACTGCAGCGCATGCACCATCGCGCGCTTCTGGTCGGGACGCACCCGGCCGAACGTCGTGTACTCCTCGAGCGTGTCGGCCAGCTGCTCCGGTTGGTCGGGCAGCTGCCGGGCATCCATCGTCTCGCCCCCCAGGCCGAGGGAGCCTGCCACGGCGCCCACCGACACCGCGTTGTCGCCGGAGATCACCTTGATCGTAACCTTTTGAGAGGCAAAGTAATCCAGCGTGTCGCGGGCGTCTGGGCGGACGCGCTGCTCGAGCACCACCAGCGCCACCGGCGTGACGGTGCCGGGGGCGTTGGTGTGGTCGACGGGCAGGTCACTCGCGCCGAGCAGCAGCACCCGCAGGCCCAGCGACCCGATCTGCTCCGCTTGTTCGGCGACCTCTGACCCCGGCTCGAGCAGCACGTCGGGCGCGCCGATTAACCAGTTGCCGTGCTCGCCGTACGACGCGCCACTCCATTTGGTGGCGGACTT
>DASRJA010000644.1:0-42159 GCA_035649695.1 Mycobacterium sp.
CACTGGCCGAGGCGAACCCGAGCCAGGTATGCCTGTTGCCAGCCCAGCACCAGCCGACCTTCGGCGCGTCGCGATTGGCGGGCCCGTCGCGGCCGGTGCCAGTGCTGATCCACACGGCAGGCGTCCTGGCGTCCAGCGAACCGGCGGCCTTACGTCGGCGCGACCCGATCGTCATGAAGCAACGCCCGCGGGCAAGCACATCCGGCCGCTGCAACAGCCAGTGCACACCCTCGCTCAGGGTCAGCGGCGTACGGCCGGCTTCGATGATGGCCGGCAACGCCTCGTCGGGGCTCCAGTTGGCCATCGCGTCCCCGCGGTCGAGGTCGCGAAGCAAATAGAGCGGAGCATCCGGGAGCTTGACCGACGGGATCGGCGCGAACTCGTCGACATCGACCATGTCCGTCACGACAAACCCCGGCTTGTCGTTCACCCGCAACAGCGGCGCCAACCTCGACGGTGGCGTGAGATCGGGGTGCACGACCAGCAGCGCATCCGAGCTGTCGGGAAGGTTTCGTAGCCGATCGGCGGGCAGCCCCGCCATGCGGTCGACACCGAGCTCGATCAGGCGCTCGGCCTGTTCGCGGACGCTGGACACGGGGTCTCAACGACGCGCCGCCTGTCGATAGTTCCGACGACCAGCACAGCTAACACAATCGACACACCACCGACGCGCGACCGCCATCATTCTGTCGAAAATTGACCGGATGGCAGTTAACGCGCATGGACCGTCCATCGGGCCGTCCGTGGCCGAGATCCTGGCGTCACACGCGGGCGGTACCGGTTCACCAACCAAGACCGCCGCCCGTGTCGCCGATGCGATTGCGGCCCGCGGCGACGACGGCACCTGGTTGTCGATCGTGCCGCGCGATCAACTGCTGGTCACCGCCGAAGAGATCGAAAAGCGGCCCGGCGCAAGGACATTGCCGCTCTACGGCGTGCCGTTCGCAGTCAAGGACAGCATCGACGTCGAGGGCGTGCCGACCACGCTGTCATGTCCCGACTACGCCTATGTTTCGTCGACGACCGCCCCTGTGGTGCGCCGTCTGCTCGACGCCGGTGCGCTATACGTCGGCAAGACAAATCTGGACCAGTTCGCCACCGGCCTCAACGGCACCCGCACGCCGTACACCATCCCGCGCAGTGTGTACGGCGGCGACATGATCTCCGGCGGCTCGAGTTCGGGTTCCGCGCTGGCCGTTGCGCTCGGCCAAGTGCCGTTCGCGGTGGCCACCGACACCGCCGGCTCGGGACGAGTGCCCGCCGCGCTGAACGGGGTCGTCGGGTTCAAGCCGTCGCGCGGGCTGATCAGCACGGTCGGGCTGGTCCCGGCGTGCAGATCGCTGGACTGCATCAGCCTGATGGCCGGGGCGATCGACGATGTCGATCGCGTCTTCGACGTGGTGGCCGCGCGCGACGACGAGGACGCGTGGTCGCGTGATCGCGGGCCGCGCTACGGCGGCTCGTCGATCCGCGTGGGATTGCCGCCGTCGGACGAGTTGGACTTCTTCGGCGACGAGGAGATGCGGCGTGCTCATTTGGCGTTTCGCGAGCAGCTGGACCGCACCGCCACCGTCGTCGACGTCTCGCTGAAGCCGTTCCTGGCGGCCGGAGCTCTGCTCTATCAGGGGCCGTGGGTCGCCGAGCGGCTGGTGGAGTTCGGTGATTTCCTTGCCGCCCAGCCAGACTCGATCCACCCCGTCGTCAGGGAGATCCTTCGCGGCGGCCAGCGCTACACGGCCGTCGACGCGTTCGCCGCGTTACAGCGCCTCGCCGAACTCAAGGCGCTGGTGGCGCGGCTCTGGCAGCACATGGACGTGCTTGTCGTGCCGACCATCGGCACCACGTTCACCGTCGACGAGGTGCTTGCAGCGCCGATCGAAACCAACACGATGCTCGGCCACTACACGCATTTCGGCAACCTGCTGGACCTGTCGGGTGTGGCGGTTCCGCTCGGCATCACCAGCGACGGGCGTCCTTACAGCGCAATGCTTCTGGGTGCGGCCCTGACCGACGACACCGTGCTGCATCTCGCCGCACAGGTTCTCGACGAACCACGCCAGGTGCGGCCGTCCGCCGTATCGACCATGACCGAGGAGCCTTATGAGCCAACCCATCGAAGTGCCCGCCGAACCGTCGCCGTTCCGGCTCGTCGCGGGTAAGACCGCGTTGATCGTCATCGACATGCAGCGAGACTTCCTGCTACCCGGCGGCTTTGGCGAAAGCCTCGGCAACGACGTCGATCAGTTGCTCAAGGTCGTGCCTCCGCTGGCCGATCTGATCGCCGCGGCCCGCTCGGCGGGGATCATGGTGATCCACACCCGCGAAGGCCATGAGCCCGATCTGTCCGACTGCCCGCCGGCCAAGCTCAACCGCGGCGAGCCGTCGAAACGCATTGGGGATGAAGGCAAGTACGGTCGCATCCTGATCCGCGGTGAGTACGGCCACGACATCGTCGACGAACTCGCGGCGATCGACGGCGAAGTCGTCATCGACAAACCCGGCAAGGGCGCGTTCTACGCCACCGAACTGCAGGACGTGCTGACCGCGGCGGGGATCACCCAGCTACTGGTCACCGGCGTCACCACCGAAGTGTGCGTGCACACCACCACCCGTGAGGCCAACGACCGCGGCTACGAATGCCTGGTCGTATCCGATTGCGTCGGTTCGTATTTCCCCGAATTCCAGCGCATCGGGCTGGAAATGATCAAGGCCCAGGGCGGCATCTTCGGATGGGTCGCAGACACCGCCGCAGTGATACCCGCATTGCACGCATTGACGACCACCGCCGCCTGAGAGGACCGCACCATGACCACCGACGTCACGAAGCCACCTGCCGATCCGCCGGTAGATCCGCCCGCCGTGGCCACGTCGCTTCCGCTGTGGACCCGCGGTGACACCAACGCGTTCTTCGGACTCGGCTTCAACATCCTGGTCAACGTCTTGACGTTGACCGGCTTGATGATCGGCGTCGTGTCGGTGCCCGCCGGCGACGTGCTGGGCACTGTGCTGCCCGCACTCGGCGTGGCGTTGATTCTGGGGAATCTGTACTACACGTTCCTGGCCCGGCGGCTCGCCCGTCGCGAGAACCGCGACGATGTCACGGCACTGCCGTACGGCCCCAGTGTGCCGCACATGTTCATCGTGGTGTTCGTCGTGATGCTGCCGGTGTACCTCAACACGAAGGACCCGATTCAGGCGTGGTCAGCCGGGCTGGCATGGGCGTTCATGATCGGCGTGATCGTGATGATCGGTGCCTTCGTCGGGCCGTACATCCGCAAGCTGACCCCGCGTGCCGCGATGCTCGGAACGCTGGCGGGCATTTCCATCACGTTCATCTCGATGCGCCCGGCCGCGCAGATGTGGGAGGCGGCGTGGATCGGCCTTCCTGTGATGGCCATCATCCTGATCGGCTTCTTCACCAACGTCAAGCTGCCGTTCGGGATCCCGGTCGGTCTGGCCGCGTTGCTCGTCGGCACCGCGATCGGCTGGATCGGCGGGTTCATGTCCGCACCCGATGTGGGACAGGCGATCTCCGACATCGCCATCGGTATCCCGGATCTGCGCCTCGATCTGCTCTTCGGTGGCCTGTCGAATCTGGCGCCACTGCTGGGCACCGCAATCCCGTTGGGTGTCTACAACTTCACCGAGGCGATGAGCAACGTGGAGAGTGCCGCTGCAGCGGGCGACAACTTCAACCTGCGCAGCGTGCTGCTCGCCGACGGGGCGGGCGCGGTCATCGGCTCGGCGTTCGGCTCGCCCTTCCCGCCTGCGGTCTACATCGGCCACCCGGGATGGAAGGACGCCGGCGGCCGCGCCAACTACTCGCTTGCCAGCGGTCTGATGATCGGAATCCTCTGTTTCCTTGGGCTTTTCGGGGTGCTCGATGCCCTACTGCCGGTGCCCGCGATCGTGCCGATCCTGCTCTACATCGGTCTGCTGATCGGCGCACAGGCCTTCCAGGCGGTGCCGCGGCTGCACGCCGTCGCGGTGGTCGCGGCGCTGCTGCCGAACCTCGCGCAGTGGGCCAGCGGGCTCATTGACAACGCCTTGAATGCGGCGGGCACGTCGGCCGCGAAGGTGGGCCTGGAGGCGCTCAACGGAGCTGGTGTGGTCTACGACGGACTTCAGACGCTCGGTGAGGGCGCGGTGCTCGTCGGCCTGATCCTCGGCACCATGGTGACGTTCATCCTGGAGAAGAAGTTCCTCTACGCCGGCATTGCGTCGTTCGTCGGCGCGGTGTTGTCGTTCATTGGGCTGATCCACGCGCCCGAGGTGGCGTGGGCCGCCACCCCTCAAGTCGCGCTGGGCTACGTGTTCTTCGGAATCGTCTGCGTCGCTTACTCATTCCTGCCGGGTGCGAAGGACCCGGTCGACGTCGATGAATCCGATATCGTCGCCGGCCACTGACTGATATGTAGGTCAGTTTGTCAAGGGGGCAGGGTGAAGCGGCGGCCGCGACCGTCGTCGTGGCCGCCGCTTCGTTGACCAGATGAGTGTCGCTGTGGGTCGAGCGTGTCGTGTCGACGCGTGTCAGTCTGAAATGCGCGGGTTGGTTACCGCAGGACGGACCTTCGAATCGGAGTTGATCGGCGGGTCTAGGGTCGAGCGTCATCGGTTGCAAGACAACATGATTGCTCATAGTCAGATCGCGGGTCACTCCAGGACGCTTGCCGCCCGTCAGCGTGTGTTCATCTGGACACTTGTGGGGGTGGGTCAGTCCGGCATGACTGCCAGCAACCAGCACCAGCCGGCCAGTTCTCGGGCGATCGCGACGTTGGCGATCACCGAACGCTTCTTGCGGGCGTCGAAGCCGACCCAGCGGGTGTGCAGACGCCGGTTGGCGGCCTGGCCTCGGGCTCGGGCAGCCGGAGAGGCCAGATCCCAGCGGCGCCGCAGCTCAGCTCCGGGCCGGTATGGGCTGCGGTGGTGCCAGGCGGCTTCGACCAGGAGGCGGCGGGCGTGTCCGTTGCCGGTCTTGGTCACCCCACCCTGGGCGCGGGAGTCTCCTGAGGAGTGCTCGCTGGGCACCAACCCGACATAGGCGCCGATGGAGCGGCCGGTTAATCGGTGCCAGTCGCCGAATTCCACGGCGAGCCCGAAGGCCGTCAACGTCGCGATGCCGCGGATACAACCCAACCGGTGCACGACCGGGGTGAACTCACTATCGGCGGCCATCGCGGTGATCGCGTCATCGAGACGATCACGTCGATCCAGACAGGCCAGCATCGCATCGAAGGCTGCCTCGTAGCTCAGTTGCAGTGCTGGGTTGTCGAACCGCTGGGCGCGTAGCCATAACTCGTGCCGACTGGTCCATGCCTTACCGCCGAAGTAGACAATTCCCTGGCGCAGCAACAGTTTCGAGACCCGATGCCGTGCGGTCATCAGATCCCCACGGCAGTCCTCGCGGGCACGGACGAGATCACGGGCTGCTTCCTGGGCGGCGGTGGGAACCGTCACTGCGGTGATCTGACCCAGGTGCAAAAGCCGCGCCAGATGCGCGGCATCACGGGTATCGGTTTTGACCCGGTCGCCAGCCGGGCGGATCAACTTCGACGGTGCGGCCACCTCGCAGCTGATTCCGGCTGCGGTCAAGGCTCGGGCCAATCCGAACCCGGTCGGGCCGGCTTCATAGGTCACCGCTACCGGACTAGGGAGATCACCCAGCCAGGCCACGATCTCCCCGTGATCCGGGGTCAATCGTCGTTGGAACACCTCACCGGTGTCCCCGTCCAACCCACATCCGAGGACCGAACGTGCGTGCACATCCAACCCGACACTGAACCTTCACTGGGGCCTCCCACATCTGTGGCTCTACCGGCCAGGACCCAATTCCTGACGGCAACCCACGTTCACATGTGAGCGAGGCCCCAGCCCCCATAGCGTCTAGTCGTACGGCGTGATCAGTTCAGGCGGCCCCGTCGGCAATCGCCAATGGAACGCGAGCCCTGCCAGCCTGAGCGCAGTCGCCACTGCAGAGCCGACCGCAATGGCTATCCATTGCGGCCAGAAATAGTCGATCGCGACGTAGGTCGCCGCGCCCAGCATGGCCGGTATCGCGTACAGGTCGTCAGGGCCCATCACCAGGGGCACCTCGCGCGCGATCACATCGCGCAACATCCCGCCCGCGATGGCCGTGAGCATGCCTATCAGGCCGGCCGCGAACCAACTCGCACCTTCGTCGACGGCGATCGCGGCGCCGGAGGTGGCGAAGAACCCCATCCCGATGGCGTCGAGGACGAGCACCACCGTGTTCATCCGGATCACGATGTGGGCGAACGGAGTGGCGATGGCGACTGCGATGAGCGCGACTGTGATGTTGGGCCAGTGCTGGATCGAATACGGAGGCCTGTCGAGCAGCAGATCCCGCAGTATGCCGCCGCCGACTCCGGTCAGGACTCCCAGCGTCGCGATTCCGAACACATCGAAGCCTTTACGCACCCCCACCACCGCACCCGAGGACGCGAACACCGCGATGCCCGCATAGTTGAGAATTGTCTGCAGCACGCAAACACGTTAATCCGCGACAAACGGCACGTCGGCGCCATTGGCGAGCACGACGTACATCCGGCGCCACGGGTCGGAACCCTGCAGCCGCCACTGGTGTCCTGAACCCGCGGTGTCCTCGGCAAGCAGCACGTCTCCCGGCCGCAGCGTGAACTCCTCGCCGTCGCGGGTCGAGAAGATCAGCGTGCCGGCCAGCGTGACGACGAGTTGGCGCACCGGCGCGGTGTGCCATGCCAGCGATCCCCGGTGGCCGTCTCCTCGACGGTTACGTGCGATGCCGAAATCGCGGTCGACGCCAGATCGGCGTTGCGGCCGGGTGCGATATCGAGACGGCCGACCTGAACGTGTGATGCCTCATCCGAACCTGTACAAAGCCTGACGCATCGAATCATTTCCGACTCCATGTCGCACGCGGGCTCTTACGCTGCTGAGTGATGAACACCGCCACCGTAGTCGTGACGATCCTGCTTGCGGCGCTCTTCACGTTCTCCGCCAGCATCAAATTGCTCGGCGTCCGCCAATCCCTGGCCATCCGTGACCGCCTCGGCGTCAAGCCGCTGCAGTGGCGGCTCATCGGCGTGTGCGAACTCGCCGGCGTCGCAGGAGTGCTGGTCGGTCTGCTGTGGACGCCGATCGGCATCGCCGCCGCGATCGGCCTCGCGCTGCTGACGATCGGTGCCATCGCCTACCACGTACGGGTGTCCGACACGGTCGCCGATCTCGCGCCGGCCGTGATCGGCGTCCTACTGGCTCTCACGGCCGTCGTACTGCACACGCTCTGACGTAGCGGGCGTCACACCTGCTCACACGGGTGGCTTAGATTACCTAAATTTTCGTGGTCAGTTGTCTACGAAGTGGCTTACGCTGCTTGTATGGCAGCACGAGCCCACAGCGTCGATCCCCGCGCCGAACGGGTCCGTACCCGGCTTCGGGAGGCGGCGTTCGCGCTGGCGCACGAGGGCCCGGTCGATGAGCTCACGGTTGGCGACGTCGTCGCCCGTGCCGAGGTCAGCCGGCAGGTCTTCTATCAACACTTCCGCGATCGCGATGACGCCGTCGCCACCGCATTCACCGTCGCGTTCGCCGCGGCGACGGCGGACATCGACACCGACGCCCGGGCCCGGATCTTGCGGCTGTTCGACTTCGCCGCGGAGCACCGGTCCATGTACCGCAACATCGTGCCGAGCGCGGTGACGCAGCGCGTCGTCACGGCGTTCCGAGCCGAACTGCAGCCGGCGTGTGTCCAGATCGCGACGCAGGGGATGCCGGTGGTCTCCCCGATCGCGAGCCTGACCCCCGATTCGGTCAGCCGGTTTCTGGTCGGCGGATTCATGGAGGTGCTGCGGTCCTGGATGGAAGACCCGGACTCGACCGACCTCGGCGCCCGCGTCAGCGCGGCGCTCGACACCGTCAACGCACTACTCGGACTCACCACATCTTCGAAAGGTCAACAACATGGCTAAGCACCAAGCCCCCGAGCGGCACCCTGTGCGCGATCGGGCCGCGGTTCGCACCACGGCGCTCGCGATGATCGGATTGACGCTGTTCGTCATCGCCATGATCGCCAGCTACTCCGGTGCCTTCGCCAAGCCGACACTGCACCACATGGCCGTGGCCGTGGCTGGCCCGCAACAGGTCGTCGACGGCATCCGCGGCCAGGAATCGTTGGCAGTCACCGAAGTTGGTGATGACGCCGCCGCCCGTCAACAGGTCTACGAGCGCAAGACCGACGCCGCGTTCGTCGTCGCCCCGACCGGCGACATGAAGATCTACGTTGCCGGTGGCGGCGGGCGCAGTGTGGCCAACGCCGCCGAGACCGTCGGCCGCACCATCGCCGCCAAAACAGGCCTGAAGCCCTCGGTCGAGGATGTCGCCCCTGCGTCGGCAGGTGATCCGTCCGGCACCATCGAGTTCTACGCGATCATCTTCATTTCGATCGGCGCGTCCGTCGGCGCAACCGTGCTGGGCCGTCTCATGGGCGCCGTCCGCAGGCCGCTGACGCTGGCCCTGCGCACCGCCACGCTGGCCGGATTCGCGGCGGTGCTGGCCGGCGCGGTGACCGTTTACGTCGACATGATTCTTGGCGCGCTGACGGCTCACACCTGGCATCTGTTCGGGGCGCTATGGCTGTATGCGATGGCAGTCGCGGGGGCGATCACCGGTGTGGCGGCCGCGTTCGGCTCGGTCGCATCGATGGCCCTGACGGCCTTCCTGGTCGTGATCGGCAACGCCGCGGCAGCTGGTCCCGTCGGCCGTCCCCTGCTGTCGGGCTTCTACTCGACGTTCACCACGATCGTGCCGCAGGGGTCGGGCGTCTCACTGCTGCGCAGCGTCGAATACTTCGGCGGCAACGGTGCTCAGACGCCGCTTGTGACGCTGGCGATCTGGGGTGCGGCGGGGTGTCTGCTCGCAATCATCGCCACTGCTTCGCGCGTGAATTATCGTGCTGTCTATGAGCGTTTCGCTGGCCGAACCCTATTACGACCTCGGGTCCTATCACCGGCCGATTGAGACGGCGTCACATGAGGCGCAGCTGTGGTTCGACCGCGGCATGGTGTGGGCGTACGCGTTCAATCACGAAGAGGCGATCCGCTGCTTCGATCGCGCGCTGGAACTCGACCCCGACCTGGCGATCGCACGCTGGGGCGTCGCCTACTCGATCGGTCCGAATTACAACAAGGCATGGGAGGCGTTCGATCCCGCGGACCTGGCCGCGTCGTTGGCGCGTGCGCGGATGGAACTCGGGCTGGCCGCTAAGGGTCGCGCATCGGCCGTCGAACACGGTCTGATCGAGGCGCTGCAAGCCCGCTTCCCCACCGACGACCCCAACGACCCCGACGCGCTGCAGGCCGGGCACACCGCCTACGCCGACGCCATGGTCGCCCTCGCCGAGGCGTACCCCGACGACATCGACGTGCAAGCGCTGACCGCCGACGCCCTGGTCAACATCACGGCATGGGCGTTGTGGGACATCAGAACCGGTGAACCGGCACCCGATTCGCGGGTGGTCGAAGCCAAACGGATCCTGGACGGCATGTTGGCCACGCCCGAAGGACGCAAGCACCCTGGTGTGCTGCATCTGTATCTGCACACGATGGAGATGTCAGGCACTCCGCAAGATGCGCTGCCCGCCGCGGACCTTCTGCGCGGGCTGGTCCCCGACGCCGGCCATCTGGAGCACATGCCCAGCCATATCGACGTGCTGTGCGGCAACTACCGCGACTCGGTGGTGGCGAATCAGTCTGCGGTGCAGGCTGACCGGCGATTCGTGGAACGCGAAGGACCGTTGCACTTCTACTCGCTGTACCGTGCTCACAATCTACACTTCATCGTCTATTCGGCGATGTTCGAAGGGAATTCGCGGGCCGCGTTCGACGCCGCCGAAGAACTGGCGGGTCAGTTGACGCCCGAGCTCTTGGCGATCGAGTCGCCGCCGATGGCGGACTGGCTGGAAGCGTTCGTGCCGTTGAAGATTCACGTGCTGGTGCGATTCGGCCGGTGGGATGAGTTGATTGCCCTACCGTTGCCCGACGACGTCGAGCTCTACAGCTGTACGGCCACGACCATCCACTACGGACGCGGTGTCGCCCACGCCGCCAAAGGTCAACTACCGCAGGCGCATGCAGAACGCGACGCGTTTGCGGAGGCTTATGCCCGCATACAGGACACCCGCTACCTGTTCAACAACACCGCCCGCGACATCCTCGCCATCGCCGCAGAGATGCTCGACGGTGAAATCGACTATCGCGAAGGGAGATTCGAGGACGCGTTTGCCCACCTGCGTCGCGCCATCGAACTCGACGACAACCTGCCCTACGACGAACCGTGGGGCTGGATGCAGCCGACACGGCACGCCTATGGCGCTCTGCTGCTCGAGCAGGGTCGCGTCGAGGAGGCCGCGCAGGTGTATGCCGCCGACCTGGGGCTGGACCCGACGCTGGCCCGGCCCTGCCAGCATCCGGGCAACGTATGGAGCCTGCACGGCTACCACGAATGCCTGCAGAAGCTGGGACGCACCGACGAAGCTGCGCTGATCGGCCAGCAGCTCGAACTGCTGAAGGCGCGCGCGGACGTCGCGATCACTGCGTCATGCGCGTGCCGGCTCGAGGTCGCCGAGCCCTGTCACTGACCGCTAGGCAGGCGCTTCGTGCAGCTCGATCGAATTGCCGTCGGGATCGGTGATCTGGACCTGCTTGCCGCCGGGGCCTTCCCTGACGTCGTTGAGGAACGTCACACCGGCGTTGCGCAGACGGTCGACGTCCGCCGCAATGTCGTCGACGTAGAGCACGATCCGGTTCCAGCCGCCGGGCTGCTGGGTTTGGCCGTCCGCTAGTGGCTGCGCGCCCGAGCTCGCCGGCGCGCTCAACAGCAGGTTCAACGCCCCGCGCGCGACGACAGCGATGGGCCCGGCGCGCTGCGCGAGCCGGAACCCGAGCTGATTCGTATAGAACTCGATTCCGCGATCGAGGTCGGCGATCTGGTAGCGCACGACGGCATCGTCTGTGCTCGTCGGGCGCCAAATCCCGGTAGACATATCCACAGACTATGGGCTGGCCTGGTCAGCGTCTTGGAGGAATTTGACCTCGTCCGGCACGGCCAGGTGTAGCTCCTTGACGCTCTCGCTCGCCGGACGCAGCCGGCTCGGTGACGTCCCGGTGAACTCACTGACCTCGTTGATGAGATGCGATTGATCGAAGTAGCCACAGGCCCGGGCAAGCCGTGCCCAGTCCGGTGCATTGATGCGACGAGCGAGCGCACTCGCACGCTGGAACCGCAACACTCGACTCAACCGCTTTGGCGTCATGCCGACCTCGCTCGTGAACACCTGAATGAACCTGCGTCGACTGAGGTGAACATCCTCTGCGACCGCGCCGACGGTGACGCCCGGCCGGGCCAGCCGCCCGAGTGCGAAGGGCACCGCCGGGTGGCCGGGTTGAGCTTCGGCCAAACATGATCGCAACGTTTGTTCAAGCAGCGCGAATCGCTGCTGCGACGTCGGCGCCGCACACAACCGCTCACGCAACTCGACCGCCGAGCTCCCCCATAGCATCGCGAGATCGATATGCCGGTCGGTTAGTTCGCCGGGCGGCACACCGAGAAACGGCCACGCTCCGCCCGGTTTGAAGTGCACACCGACGATCGACGCGTGGTCGCGGGTGTCGATCACGAAGTACTGCCGATAGGCACCCGACACCACTGCGCCGGAATACTCCCGCCACACCCCGGAGCCGGGGTCATATATGCGCAGTGCGTCCTCGTTGAGGTTGATCACCAGTTCGAGGGTGCCGCTCGGGACGATTCGCTCGTGCGCGTGAACCGCCAGGTCACGCATCGTCCACATGTACGCCACAAAGTCCGCCAACGGCGGCGCGGGACGATACGTGCGGTACTGCACGCCTTGAGGGTTCCCCCTCAGCCGAAAGCGACTCGCTCCAACCAGAAATCGACGAGCGTCGCGTCGCCGGCGATTTCCAGACCGGCGACCGGTCGGCGGCGGTAGATCGCCAACAACAGGTCTGTGACCGGTGCGCGGATCTCGGCCGTCGCCGGTTCGTCGGCGCCCCGCCACGCGATGACATCGCCGGTCAGGTCGAGCAGCCAGTGTGCGTCCGTGTCGGTGGCATGCAGCCCGATCGTGCGGCCCGGTGCGAGAAGCTCACGCATCCACGGATGAACCTCGAAATGAAAAGGCAGACAACCCAAATCCATCCACTCGTCGACAGCGTCCGCCGCGACGTCTGGTTCGAGCGTGTAGTCGACGCCTAACGCAAGCGCTGCGTCGGCGCGGTGCAGCGCGGTCTCGTGGGCGAACCGGCGGGCATAAAACGCCGAACCGCCGTCGCCGACGGGGCACCACATCTGTGCATCCGGCCCCGCCTCGGTCAGGGTCGCCCTTAGCGCCGTCGCGGCCTGCGTAAGTGAAGCCGCCAGGACGGCAGGATCGTCGTTCGTGGCGCCCGAGAGATCGCGCAGCGCCGCATCACTCGGCGGCTCGGATGCGCGCGTCGCGACGATGGCATCTGCCCAGCGTTGACCGCCGTCGACGTGGCGCGCCAACTGCGACACATTCCATCCCGGGCACGTCGGCACCGGCACGGTCACGTCCGCGCCGTTCAGATGGTCGGCCAACAACGCTGTCTGCGTGACGATCTCGGCGCAATGCCGGTCGAATCCGAGCCTCATGCGGGCGGCCCGCCGAGCCAGATGTGAAAGGTGTCCAGCCGGCTCACCAGACCATCGGCGAACGTGAAGACCTCCGAATAGACGAACGCATGCGGATCGCCGCCCAACGAGACACTGCCGTGCCCGATCACCGCGACCGCGTCGTCCTCCTCCATCAGCCGGTCGAGCGTCAGCTCCGGATTGGGGCCGTCGCCGCTGTCGGCCTCTGCCGCAAACGCGTCCTTGCCGACCAGCGTCTTGGCGCCGTGCAGCGCCCACACCACGTCGTCGGTCAAGCACGACAAGATCTGCGCGAGGTCACCCCTGCGGAATCCGTCGGTGTACTTCTCGACCACTGCCTTCTGCTGTGACACATCATCACCTCCAATGGGTCGACTATGGCCGAGTGCCGGACTCATCGCAGATGGCCGAACCTCTATCGTCACCACGCGTGACGATGGTTTGGCACTACATCAAGACTGCACCAAGTGGCGTTGGCTGCTCGTGGGGCTCGCATGTCATGTCGGGGCCACGTCTCTCAGCGAGGGGGGCCGGCGTGCTATCCGCTCACCCGGTCGCGGCGGCGGTAGCCCGCGGCTGCGTAAACTCCGGCCTGTGGCGATCAGCGACGACGACCTCGACCGCCTGCGCCGTTGTGTGGAACTCGCACGCGTCGCACTCGACGACGGCGACGAACCTTTCGGCTCGATCCTGGTCGACGGCGACGGCGCCACGCTCTACGAGGACCGCAACCGGGTCAAGGACGGCGACCAAACCCGGCACCCCGAATTCGCGATCGCCCGCTGGGCCGTCGACAACCTGACTCCCGATGAGCGCGCCCGCGCGACCGTGTACACCTCCGGTGAGCACTGCCCGATGTGCGCGGCCGGGCACGCGTGGGTGGGCCTTGGCCGAATCGTCTACGCGACCTCGTCAGAACAGCTGACGCAATGGCTCGCCGAATGGGGCGCACCGCCGCCACCGGTGGCTCCGCTGCCCATCGCGACGGTGGCCCTGCGCGTCGACGTCGACGGACCCGCACCCGAGCTCGCCGACACCATGAAGGCCCTATACGAGGCGAAGTTCCGACCATGAGTGAACCGGGCTGGATCGAGCACGCGATCTGGTGGCAGGTCTATCCGCTGGGCTTCGTCGGCGCATATCCCGCCGATCCCCCGCCGACCCCCGATGAGCATCGGCTGCGCCGGATCGTCGACTGGCTCGACCACGCCATCGAACTGGGCACGTCCGGAATCGCGCTTGGCCCCGTGTTCGCGTCGCGCACACACGGCTACGACACCACCGACCATTACAGCATCGACCCGCGTCTCGGCGACGACGCCGACTACGACCATCTGATAGCCGAGGCCCATCGGCGCGGGCTGCGGGTGGTGCTCGACGGCGTGTTCAACCACGTCGCCGGGGATTTCGCTCGGCCAGAGTGGTTCCGCAAGCACGGCAAAGACTTTGACGTATTCGAAGGACACGGCGAGCTGATCGCACTCGACCACGACAACCCGGACGTCGTCGCCTATACCGTCGACGTGATGACGCACTGGCTGCGGCGCGGCGCAGACGGCTGGCGCCTCGACGCCGCCTACGCCGTCCCCGACAGATTCTGGGCACAGGTACTGCCTCGGGTTCGGCAAGAGTTTGGCGACGCGTGGTTCGTTGGCGAGGTCATCCACGGCGACTACATAGCGCGGGTACGCGAGTCGGGCTTCGATTCCGTCACGCAATACGAGCTGTGGAAGGCGATCTGGAGCAGTCTCAACGACGGCAACTTCCACGAGCTCGACTGGGCGTTGTTGCGGCACAACGAGTTTCTCGACGACTTCGTGCCGATGACGTTCGTCGGCAACCACGACGTCACCCGGATCGCCAGCCAGCTGGCCAACACCAGCCACCTCGAGCATGCGCTGGTAATCCTGTTCACGACGGGTGGCACCCCGAGTGTGTACGCCGGCGACGAGTCGGCCTACCGCGGCGTCAAGGAGGAACGGTTCGGCGGCGACGATGCCGTACGGCCCGAGTTCACCGCTCCCCTAATGGGTGTCGACGATCTCGGTCACGATGTGTTCCGGTTGCACCAGTACCTGATCGGTTTGCGCCGACGCCACCCGTGGCTGCACACAGCCAGGACATCACCGCTGCGGCTGACGAACACCCAGTATGTCTATGAGACCCGTAATAGCGACGACGCGCTGCTGGTAGCGCTCAACATCGACGAAGCACCGTTGCCGCTTTCGTTGCCCGAACTCGGCTTCGGCCAGGGCGAGATCGTCGCGGGATCGGGCGCGCCGCCACAGTCCGTCGTCGCGGATGCTGAGATCGCGCCGCACGGCTGGCTGATCATCGCGCCGCGCTGAGCAGGTCGACGGTAGCGCTGTCCTCTGCACCGTCGTAGAACTTGTCGAGCACGGCACGGAAGTCGGCCTGGACATCGGGGTCGTCGGTCGCCCGCGCGAACAGCGTCATCGACGACCGCACCTTGAGGTTGTCGGGCCAGCCGAAGACGTCGTCGGCCGAAGAGCCGTCGATTGCCGCCACCAGCCGGGTGCATTCGCGCAACCGCGGTCCCAGCGTGTCATGCGCCAGGTAGGCCTGTGCCTCCTCTAGAGAGGAAATGCCGTAACGGAGTGCCGTCTGGCTGCGGCCCAATCCCCGCAGCTGCGGAAACACAAACCAAATCCAATGACTTCGCTTGCGGCCGCCGCGTAGTTCGTCGAGCACCGTCGGGTAAACGCGGTCCTGCGCGTCGACAAAGCGCTGCAGGTCGAACGGATCTGCAGCTTTGGATGACAACGATTTGCCCACAGTCACATCGTTAGCAAGTTTTGCAAGCTAGTCTTTGCGATTCAATGACGACAACGGACGAGCAGGAATTATCGAGCCAGCCGGAGCCTGCGCCCAAGCCCAGAAGTCTTCGGCGTCGCGTGCTGTCGCGGGTCAGCATCCAATCCAAGCTCTTGGTGATGCTGCTGGTGACGAGCATTCTGTCGGCCGCCGTCGTCGGCGCCATCGGTTACCAGTCGGGGCGCAGTTCGCTGCGCGCGTCGGTGTTCGATGCGTTGACCGAGATTCGGCAATCGCAAACCCGCCAGCTGCAGGCTCAGCTCACGGATTTGCAGAACTCACTGGTCGTCTTCACCCGCGGATCGACCGCGATCGAGGCGACTGAGGCGTTTACCGCTGCATTCGATCAGCTCAACAACGCCACCATTACTCCGGCGCAACAGCAGTCGATCGTTGACTACTACACGAAGGAGTTCGCTCCGGCCGAGGACGAGCAGACCGGCGACGACGTCGATATCGATGCATTGTTGCCGACGACGAACGCTCAGAAATACCTGCAGGCCAACTACACGACCCCGTTCACCGACTTCGATCAAGCGCTCAGTTTCGACGACGCGCACGACGGCAGCGCATGGTCGGCGGCCAGCGCAAAATTCAACGATTTCTTCCGCGTAATCGTCAAGCGCTTCGAGTTCGAGGACGCGCTGCTGCTGGACACGCGCGGCAATGTCGTCTACAGCGCCTACAAGGGCGTCGATCTCGGCACGAACATTCTCACCGGCCCATACAAGGCTGGCGATCTCACCGACGCGTACAACAAGGCGCTGGACTCACACACCGTCGACTACGTCGCCGTCACCGATTTCAGCGATTACCAGCCGGCCGACGAACCGACGGCCTGGATGGTGTCCCCCGTCGGCCCGCAGAATCGCGTCGAAGGCGTACTGGCCCTTCAGTTCCCGATCTCGAAGATCAACCGGCTGATGACGATGGACAAGCGGTGGGAAGAGTCCGGGATGGGCAAGACCGGCGAAACCTTCATCGTCGGCCCTGACGACCTGATGCGCTCGGACTCCCGGCTGTTCCTGGAGGACCCGGAAGCGTTCAAGCGTGATGTGGTCAACGCCGGTACTCCGCCCGATGTGGCCGAGGAATCGATCCGGCAGCACGGCACGACGCTGGTGCAGCCGGTTGCCACCGAAGCCACCCAGCGCGCGCAGCGAGGACAGAAAGGCACCCTCGTCGCAGACGATTACCTCGGGCATGAGACATTGCAGGCCTACGCGCCGGTCGACGTGTCGGGTCTGCATTGGTCGGTCATCGCCAAGATCGACACCTCCGAAGCCTTCGCTCCGGTATCGGCGTTCACGCGCACCCTGGTGCTCTCCACGGTGGTCATCATTTTCATCGTCTGTTTGGCCGCGATGCTGCTCGCACGCCTCTTCGTGCGGCCGATCCGGCGGCTGGAAGCCGGGGCTCAGCGCATCAGCAGCGGCGATTACGACGTCGCGGTTCCCGTGCAATCGCGCGACGAATTCGGCGATCTCACTGTGGCTTTCAACGACATGAGCCGAAATCTGGCGATCAAGGAGGAGTTGCTCACCGAACAGCGCAGGGAGAACGACCGGCTGTTGCTGTCGTTGATGCCCGAACCGGTGGTGCAGC
This sequence comes from Mycobacterium sp., assembly GCA_035649695.1. Taxonomy (GTDB): domain Bacteria; phylum Actinomycetota; class Actinomycetes; order Mycobacteriales; family Mycobacteriaceae; genus Mycobacterium. The sequence goes on from DASRJA010000644.1 coordinate 17,128, forward strand.
GATACCGCGAGGGCGAGGAAACCATTGCGCAGGATCACCAGAACGTCACGGTGATCTTCGCCGATATCGTCGGACTCGACGAGTTGTCGGCCGAACTGACCTCCGATGAGTTGCTGACCATCGTGAACAAGCTGACACGCCAATTCGGCGCCGCCGCAGAGAATCTCGGTGTCGAACAGGTACGGATCCTGCACAACGGATATCTGGCCAGCTGTGGGATGAGCGTGCCGCGGCTGGACAATGTGCGGCGCACCGTCGACTTCGCCATCGAAATGCAGCGCATCATCGACCGATTCAACAAGGAGACCGGCAACGACCTGACCCTGCGGGCAGGCATCGACACCGGCACTGTAACGAGCGGCCTGGTCGGCAGGTCCACGCTGGCCTACGACATGTGGGGGTCGGCGGTCAATCTCGCATATCAGGCGCAGAGCGGGGCGCCCCAACCCGGCGTGTACGTCACGTCAAAGGTGTACGAGGCGATGCGCGACAGCCGTGACTTCACGTCCGCCGGTGTGATCACCGTCGACGGTGAAGAGCAGCCGATCTGGCGGCTGGGACAGTCATGAGGAGCGTGCTCGACGCGCCGTGGTTCTACTGGGCCGTCGGCGTAGCGATCGGCTTTCCGATCCTGCTGGTGTTGCTGACCGAGCTGCAACACGCACTGCGTCGGCGCGGCAGCATCCTGACTCGGCCCGTTTACCTGCTCCGCACCTACATCCTGCCGCTCGGTGCATTGCTCCTCCTGCTGGTGCAGGCGATGCAGATCTCCGGCGAGGAGACTCCGGTTCGCGTGGTGGCAACGGTGTTCGGCTTCGTCGTGCTGGTGCTGTTGCTGTCGGGACTGAACGCGACGGTGTTCCAAGGCGCCCCGGAAGGGTCGTGGCGCAAGCGAATTCCGTCGATTTTCCTCGACGTCGCTCGCTTCGCGCTGATCGCGATCGGCGTCGGTCTCATCTTCGCCTATATCTGGGGCGCGCATATCGGCGGGCTGTTCACCGCGTTGGGCGTGTCGTCCATCGTGCTGGGTCTGACGCTCCAGAACTCCGTTGGGCAGATCATTTCCGGCCTACTTGTCCTGTTCGAGCAGCCGTTTCAACTCGGTGACTGGATCCAAACACCGACAGCACGCGGCCGCGTGGTCGAAGTGAACTGGCGCGCAACGCATATCGACACCGGACGCGGTTTGTTGATCATGCCCAACTCGGTGCTCGCGGCCGCCTCCTTCACCAATTTCAGCAGGCCGCCCGGGGCCCACTCGCTCAGCGTGACAACGACGTTCGCAGTCGACGACCCGCCCGATGACGTCATCGCGATGCTGAATCGGGTGGCCGCGATGGTGCCACAGCTGCGGCCCGATGCCGCGCCTTCCAGCGTCCACTCCGGCGGCCTGCAGTACAGCACAGGGATTCCGCTGCGCTCACCCGCCGACGACTTCGCGACGAAGTCGATGTTCTTACGCTGGGTTTGGTATGCCTCGCGGCGGGCTGGGCTGCACCTCGACGAGGCCGAAGACGAGTTCTCCACTCCCGAGCGGCTAAAGGCCTCGCTGCGCATCATCGCTCCCACGCTGCGGCTGAACCAGGCCGAGCAGCAGACACTGCTCCCGCACGCCCGGATCACCAGGTACGGATCCGACGAGTACCTTCAGTTCGCCGGTCAGGTGCCCAAACGGATGAGTTTCGTCGTCAATGGGCGAGTCCGGCTCGTCGTGACCGGTGACGACGGCGCCGTGCTCCCGGTGCGTACCCTCGAAGAGGGCGACTTCATTGGGCAGACCGCACTTACCCGCGAGCCCGTCGCCGCGGCAGCCTATGCGCTCGAAGAGGTGACGGTGTTGCAGATCGAACGGGAGTACATCGAGGAACTGGTCGCGCGAAAGCCGCTGCTGCTGCAGGATATCGGCCGCGCGATCGAGGAGCGGCGGGCCAACGTCCGGCGAGTGCTGGCCGCCGCCGGCGAGTAGGCCGCGATGAATCGACGCGTGCCCCGGCCCAGCGAACTGGCGCCCCTGATCGGCTTCAAGAAGCCACAGCTGAATGCGACGAAGCGTAGGCTTGCGTCCGCGCTGACCATCGACGACCTACGCCGAATTGCCAAGCGCCGCACGCCGAAAGCCGCATTCGACTACACCGATGGTGCCGCCGAGGATGAACTGTCGCTGGCCCGCGCCCGGCAGGCGTTCCGCGACATCGAGTTTCATCCGACGATCCTGCGCAACGTCGAGAAGGTCGATACCAGCCGGACCGTGCTCGGAGACAGGGTGGCGCTCCCCTTCGGGATAGCGCCGACGGGCTTCACTCGGCTCATGCAGACCGAGGGCGAAATCGCGGGCGCCCATGCGGCGGCCCGAGCCGGCATCCCGTTCTCTCTGTCGACGCTGGGCACCAGCTCGATCGAAGATGTCAAGACAGCAAACCCGCACGGCCGCAACTGGTTTCAGCTCTACATGTGGAAGGACCGTGACCGTTCGATGGCGCTCGTGGAGCGCGCGGCCGCAGCGGGTTTCGACACGCTGCTCGTCACCGTCGACGTTCCGGTGGCCGGCGCGCGGCTGCGCGACACCCGCAACGGCATGTCGATCCCGCCGACGCTGACGTTGCGCACGGTGCTCGACGCGGTGCCGCACCCGCGGTGGTGGTTCGACCTGCTGACCACCGAGCCACTGTCGTTCGCGTCGCTGGATCGCTGGCCGGGGACGGTCGCCGAATACCTGGACACCATGTTCGACCCGACCGTGACGTTCGAGGACCTGGCGTGGATCAAGACGCAATGGCCGAACAAGTTGGTGGTCAAGGGAATCCAGACCTTGGAAGACGCCAGGGCCGTCGTCGATCTCGGTGTCGACGGTGTGCTGCTGTCAAACCACGGCGGCCGTCAGCTCGACCGTGCGCCGGTGCCGTTTCACCTGTTGCCGACCGTCGCCCGCGAGCTCGGCGAGTCGACGGAGATTTTGCTGGACACCGGGATCATGTCAGGAGCCGACATCGTGGCCGCGATAGCGCTCGGTGCCCGGTTCACGCTGGTCGGCCGCGCCTATCTGTACGGGCTCATGGCCGGCGGCGAAGCGGGCGTCGACCGCGCCATCACGATCCTGTCTGAGCAGGTCACACGGACAATGCGGCTGCTCGGCGTGACCTCGCTGGACGAATTGGCGCCACACCACGTGACACAGCTGTATCGGCTCGGGCGCGCCGTGCCGCGTGCAGGCGGCTAGTCACATCTGTAACTCTATTCCCACAGGTCACGGCGCATAATCGGCTGCGATGAGTCCGCGCCGAGTCGGAATCGTTAGCCAACCGCGACGTCACAACCCTGTGTTGAGCCACCGATCGCCTCCTTCGGACGTGTTTCATTACGCCCGAAGCAACGGCAATTGCTTTGTGGCAAGTGATGAAAGGTGGGTTGGTTGCCGTTATGAAGTTCATGGAGAAGTTTCGAGGTAAGTGGTTGCGCCGGCTGGCGGTGGGCGCCGTTGCAGCGGCGACCCTGCCCGGGCTGATCGGCTTCGTCGGGGGTTCGGCGACTGCCAGTGCGTTCTCCCGGCCGGGTCTGCCCGTCGAATATCTGGACGTGTTCTCGGCCGCGATGAACCGAAACATCCGGGTTCAGTTCCAGGGCGGCGGACCGCACGCGGTCTATCTGCTCGACGGCCTGCGCGCTCAGGACGACTACAACGGCTGGGACATCAACACCCCGGCGTTCGAGTGGTACAACGGGTCCGGCCTGTCGGTCGTGATGCCGGTGGGCGGGATGTCCAGCTTCTACACCGACTGGTATCAACCGTCGCGGGGCAACGGTCAGGACTACACCTACAAGTGGGAGACCTTCCTGACCCAGGAACTTCCCGCGTGGCTGGAAGCCAACAAGGGCGTGTCGCAGAACGGCAACGCGGTGGTCGGCCTCTCGATGGCCGGCAGCACGGCGCTGACGTATTCGATCTACTACCCGCAGAAGTTCATCTACGCCGCATCACTGTCGGGCTTCCTGAACCCGTCGGAAGGCTGGTGGCCGATGCTGATCGGGCTGGCGATGAACGACTCCGGCGGCTACAACGCCGAGAGCATGTGGGGTCCGTCGTCTGACCCGGCGTGGAAGCGCAACGACCCGATGGTCAACATCGCTCAGCTGGTCGCCAACAACACCCGGATCTGGATCTACTGCGGCACCGGCACCCCGTCGGATCTCGACTCGGGAACCTCGGGCGAAAACCTGATGGCCGCGCAGTTCCTCGAGGGGTTCACGTTGCGGACCAACGTCACCTTCCGGGACAACTACATCGCGGCCGGCGGCACCAATGGGGTGTTCAATTTCCCGTCGCAGGGCACGCACACCTGGGCCTACTGGGGGCAGCAGGTGCAGCAGATGATGCCGGATATCCAGCGCGTGCTGGGGGCCCAGGCCTCCGCCTAAGTACCACCCACAACCAGGGAGCCTGCCGTCACCCCCGAACGGCAGGCTCCCTGCTTTCTGCGCACAGCGAAGCGGGAACAAACACGGTCCGCCCAGGGTTGAGTCGATCTGACTGAACTTTGGAGGATTCATGGCTGAAGCCAAATCAGTGCCAGTGCTGTTTTTGAGCGACTCGATCGTGCTGCCGGGCATGGTGGTGCCGATCGAGCTCGACGACGCGGCACGCGCCGCCGTCGACGCCGCACGGGCCAGTGAGTCCGGCGAGCTGCTCATCGCGCCGCGTCTCGAGGACCGCTACCCCTCCTACGGCGTGCTGGCCTCGATCGTGCAGGTCGGCCGCGTCGCCGGTAGCAGTGGCACGGCCGCGGTGGTGCGCGGCAACGGCCGCGCCCAGATCGGTGCCGGCGCCAATGGCCCCGGACCCGCGCTGTGGGTCGAGGTGACCGAGGTCGAAGAGGCGGAAGCGACCGCCGAGACCACGGCGATGGCCGCCGAATACAAGAAGCTGCTGCTGGCCTACCTGCAGCGGCGTGAGGCCTGGCAGATCGTCGACTTCGTGAACCAGCTGACCGATCCGTCGGCGCTGGCCGATATGGCCGGGTACGCGTCGTACCTGACCCAGGTGCAGAAGCGCCAGCTGCTGGAGACGCCCGACGTGGCCGAGCGCTTGCGCGTGCTGATCGACTGGACCAGCGACCACCTCGCCGAGGTGGAGGTCAACGACAAGATCGCCGAAGACGTCCGCGAGGGCATGGAGAAGACGCAGAAGGAGTTCCTGCTGCGTCAGCAACTCGCCGCGATTCGCAAGGAACTGGGCGAGGGCGAACCCGATGGCTCAGATGACTACCGGGCCCGCATCGAGGCCGCCGAGCTGCCCGAAAAGGTCCGCGAGGCCGCGCTGCGCGAGGTCGGCAAGCTGGAGCGATCCAGTGAGCAGAGCCCGGAGGGCGGCTGGATCCGCACGTGGCTGGACACCGTGCTGGACCTGCCGTGGAACGTTAAGACCGAGGATTCGACGGATCTGAAGGCGGCGCGCGAGATTCTCGACGCCGATCACCACGGGCTGGAAGACGTCAAGGACCGCATCGTCGAGTACCTGGCCGTGCGGGCGCGTCGTGCCCAGCGCGGCATGGCGGTCGTCGGCGGCCGCGGCTCCGGCGCCGTGATGGTGCTGGCCGGTCCCCCCGGTGTCGGCAAGACGTCGCTGGGCGAAAGCGTCGCAAGGGCATTGGGCCGCAAGTTCGTTCGCGTCGCCCTCGGTGGCGTGCGCGACGAGGCCGAAATCCGTGGGCACCGGCGCACCTACGTCGGCGCACTGCCCGGCCGCATCGTGCGAGCGATCGGCGAGGCGGGCTCGATGAACCCCGTCGTGCTGCTCGACGAGATCGACAAGGTCGGGTCCGACTACCGCGGCGACCCGAGCGCCGCCCTGCTGGAGGTGCTCGACCCAGCGCAGAACCACACGTTCCGCGACCACTACCTGGAGCTCGACCTGGACCTGTCCGACGTCGTGTTCCTGGCGACGGCCAACGTGATCGAGAACATCCCGTCGGCGCTGCTGGACCGGATGGAGCTGATCCAGATCGACGGCTATACCGAGGACGACAAGGTCGCGATCGCGCGTGACTTCCTGCTGCCGCGACAGCGGGACCGTGCGGCCTTGACCGAGGACGAGGTCACGGTGACCGAGGACGCGCTGCGCAAGATCGCGGCCGACTACACCCGCGAACCGGGAGTGCGGCAGTTCGAGCGGCTGTTGGCCAAGGCGCTGCGCAAGGCCACCACGAAGCTGGCCGAGAATCCTGAAGTGCTCACGATCGACGAGCCGGATCTCGTTGACTACCTTGGCCGTCCGAGATTCATGCCGGAGTCGGCGGAGCGCACGGCAGTCCCCGGTGTCGCGACGGGCTTGGCGGTCACAGGTCTCGGCGGCGATGTCCTCTACATCGAGGCCGGCGCCACCGACGGTGAGCCGGGTCTGCAGCTGACCGGTCAGCTGGGCGACGTGATGAAGGAGTCCGCGCAGATCGCGCTGTCCTACGTCCGGTCGCACGCCGAGCAGTTAGGTGTCGATCCCAAGGCGCTGGACCGCCGGATCCACGTCCACGTGCCCGCAGGTGCGGTGCCCAAGGACGGCCCGTCGGCCGGTGTGACGATGGTGACCGCGCTGGTGTCGATGGCCACCGGACGCCAGGTGCGCTCCGATGTTGGCATGACGGGCGAAGTGACGCTGAACGGCCGCGTGCTACCGATCGGCGGGGTCAAGCAGAAGCTGCTGGCCGCCCAACGGGCCGGTCTGTCAACGGTTTTCATCCCACAGCGCAACGAGCCCGACCTCGATGACGTGCCTGCCGAGGTGCTGGAGGCGCTGGAAGTCAAGCCGATGACCGACGTGGCTGACATCGTTGCGCTGGCGCTGGAGCCTGCCGCCGACGCCGCCACTGTCGCGGCCTGACGGTTCACCGCTGACGCGCAAGAGTCCCCATTTCTGCGTGAAATTGGGGACTCTTGCGTTTGTTCGGCACATTCCTCATCCCGGCTAAGGCGCGTCAAACGCACCATGCGATTCGTAGTGCTGGACTCCTTCCGGCTTGGTCAGCAGGTAGCGGTCGTCCTCCGGGTAGTACACCGCCCGCTCGACGTCGTCGCCGGCGAATCCGCGAATCGCATCCATCGATGGCCACCAACTCAATGTGATGACCTCCGCGCGTTCGTCGTCCAGATCGCGAACCGCAATGAGCGCGCCGAGATTGCCTGGCGTCGCACGGTAATCGGCGAGGCCGGTGTCGCGCATGTAGGCGACGTATTCGCCGACCAGTTCCCGACGAAGCTCGCCCCGCCATTCTCGAAGGATTGTCATAGCCACCCCGATTCAGTGGGATTTAATTCGGCCACGGAAGAGTTCCACACTATCGACGTAGCCGTTCGCCGCACAGCCGTATCAGCCACCGACCGGCCATATTGCGACGGCCGCTGTACCCGAGGGAGGGGCATTGCCCAAACGTGGAAAGCCGCTGCGCAAACTAGGGTTCCTGACCATCGGCCGCTTCGATGCGGCCGACCCGGGGCCCGGGCACGAGCAGACGCTGTCGATGATCGAGCGTGCCGAAGCGCTCGGCTTCGACAGCGTCTGGCTGCGGTGTCGGCACCTGCAGCCGGGCATCTCGTCGCCTGTCGCGATGATGGCCGCCGCCAGTCAGCGCACCACCCACATCGAATTGGGCACGGCGGTGATCCCGCTCGGCCTCGAGAATCCGCTGCGGCTGGCCGAGGATCTCGCGACCGTCGACATCCTGTCGGGCGGCCGGATCAATCCGGGGGTGTCGGTTGGCACGCCGATGCTGTACGACAACTACAAGACCACGCTCTACCCGGAAACCCATGAACTGGAGAACTTTTCAAAGGATCGGGTGGTGCGCCTGCTCGAGTGCCTGCGCGGCGAACCGGTCAGCGATTTCGAGGGCAAGGTCGGCATCGAGGACTTCACCCGCCGAGTGCAACCCCATTCGGCGGGACTCGCGGATCGGGTCTGGTACGGCGGCGGCATGTCGTCCGCGATCTGGGCGGGCCAACAGGGCATCAACTACATGACCAGTTCGGTGGTCAGCATCGAAGGCACCGCGTCCCGCGACTTCGCCACCATCCAGGGCGAGAACATCGACGCGTACCGCGCCCACCATCCCGAGCCGGAAAGGGCGCGCGTCTCTCAGGGCCTCGTCGTCATTCCCACCGACTCGGCTTCTCCCGAACAGGTCGAGAAGTACCGGGCGTATGCGGCCTCTCGGTTCGACAGGACCAAGGCACCGCAAGGCGCGCGCGGCATGCTCTTCTCCCCCGATTACGTCGGCACGTCCGACGAACTGGCCGACACGTTGTACGCGCATGCGGGCTTCCAGCGCGCCGACGAGATCGCATTCGCGTTGCCGTTCACCTTCGACGAAGAGGACTACGTCCAGATCGTCACCGACATGGCCGAAAAGCTCGGGCCGAAGCTGGGGTGGACGCCGGCGCAGGCGTGAATGTCGGTCGCGCGCGCTACCGTCCTCGCATGGCCTATGACGAAGACTTGGCCGACCGGATCCGTGAACTCATCGCCGCCGAACGTGGCGTCGAGGAGAAGCGGATGTTCGGCGGGCTCGCGTTCCTGATCAACGGCAACATGTCGGTCGCCGCGAGCGGCAAGGGCGGTCTGATGGTTCGGGTGCCGCCGGACGAGACCGAGAAGCTGCTGGCCCGCGATCACGTCGAACCCATGGTGATGGCTGGCCGCGAAACACGAGGCTGGCTGCGGGTATCCGGCGACGGCGTCAAGAGCAAACGCCAATTGCAATCCTGGGTCGGCCGCGGTGTCGACTACGCCAGGAGCCTGCCCCCGAAGTGACGGCTCAGTCCCGCGACGGGTGTTTGATCAACACGTCGTACTGCGAGTTCGCCGTGTCGATATCTCGGGGCTGAAACTTGCCCTCCGGGGTCAGGATCGGCATGCCCATCGCGTCGCGGAGTTCCCCGTTGCCTGCGCTGTGGACGAATACCGCGTTCGGTTCGGGAAGCCGGGGCGGTAGGCCCGGGTGGTCGACGAACTGTAGACCGCTGGCCGCGAAGTAGGTCACCGACAGGCTGGCCGCGTCCGCTTTCTGAAACCACGCTTCGGCCAACACGTTCCATCGCTGCGATTCGGCGCTGGCCTCAGATGCTGGAATGCCCGACGCGACCATCTGTTGGTATGAGGGCCAGCCGATTTCGCCGATATCGCCGCGGACCTGGTTTCTGGCCAACCAATCGATGAACTTGTCGAGGCGGTGCAGATTCCACTCATCGAACGAGCGTTCGCCCGTAGTGGACTTCGCCTCAAATCGATTGGCCCAGAAGGAATATCGCAGTTCGAGGGGGCCGTTGCCTGCGACGGTGTATCTACCCGTCTGGTCGAAGTACTGGTGCGCCGAGTACACCACCTTGCCGCGCGGATCGTTGATCCACGCCTTGGGATGAACGTCTCCGAACGTATCCACAGGCCAATGCGCGCTTCAGGTTGAGTCTTGTCAGCAGAACCGGCAACGCAATGCTCGGTTTGACCAGGGCCAGCGGAAGAAGCTGCGGCAGATAGTAGGTCGCGAGTATCAGGGGCGCCCACTGCACATAGACCACACAGGCGACGTAGGCCGGTGAGGCGAAGGTCAGCAGCGGCCACAGCTTGCCTTCTTTGGTCAGCCCATAAGCCAGCAATGCCGACATCGCGCCGAAGAAGACCGCGGCGATAACGGCGTCGGGTGCCCAGGTGAACGGCAGGAACGGCATCGCGGTGGTGACCGGGTTCGTCGGCCACAGGTTGCCGGCGTCGTCGACTGTGACGGGCTGAACGTATGGGTCGTGACCGGCGATGATGTCGCGGGCGGCCTGAAGGGGCCAGGCCATGTCCCCTGCGCCCGTGCCACGCGCCACCGACGCGACGTACATCGCAACACCGGCGAGCACACCGATCGAGACGACCAGACTCCACCGGACCCTAACGGACATAGTGTGCCATTCCTCGATCAGCGAACTGCTTTTAGTGCATCGAACCATATTGTTGACAAATCAGCTACTAAAGAGATCTTCGCTCATGAGGGCGGTTGACGGTGCTGTCGCGTTTCTTGGGTGGTGCAGCGGGTACGTCACGTCAAGTGGGCAAAGCAGGGGCGCAAGTGCGGATCGGTACCTCCGGGTGGTCGTACGATCACTGGGCCGGCGTGCTGTATCGGCCAGGGCTGCCGGTCGCCAAGAGGCTGGCCCGCTACGTCGAGGAGTTCGACACCGTCGAACTCAACGCGAGCTTTTACCGCTGGCCCAAGGACGCCACGTTCTCCGGATGGCGAGAGCGGCTTCCCGAAGGCTTCACCATGTCGGTCAAGGCGCACCGGGGATTGACGCACTACCGGCGATTAGGTTCCCCGGAGCCGTGGGTGGAGCGGTTCGAGCGGTGCTGGACGGCCCTGGGCGACCGGCGCGAGGCGCTGCTCGTGCAGCTGCATCCCGGGATGGAACGCGACGATGCGCGGCTTGATCACTTCCTGACTGTGATGCCCGACTGGATACCCGTCGCGATGGAGCTGCGCCATCCGTCATGGGATGACCCCGCCGTCTACGCGACGCTGGAACGACATCACGCCGCATACGTGGTGATGAGCGGCGCCAAGGTGGCGACGATTTCCCGGGCCACCGCCGACTTGGTATACGTGCGGATGCACGGGCCTGCCCAGGACTCGATGTATCACGGGTCTTACCCCGACGATGAGTTGCGCCAGTGGGCCGATCGCGTCGCCGAATGGCACGACGAAGGCCGCCGAGTGCTCGTGTATTTCAACAACGACCTGGGCGGCCACGCGATTCGCAACGCCCGAAAGCTCAGGGAGCTGCTGGCGGCACCGAGTAGGCTCAGGTGATATGACAACGTCGTCCACCTTCGCCATCGTCGGCGGCGGCCTCGCCGGCGCCAAGGCCGCAGAAGCATTGCGCGACAAGGATTTCGACGGCCACATTGTGTTGTTTGCCGCCGAGGAGCACCTGCCCTACGAGCGCCCGCCGCTGTCCAAGGAGTACCTGGCCGGCAAGAAGGAGTTCGGTGACTTCACCGCTGCGTCATCGGCCTGGTATCGCGACCACCACGTCGAGCTGCAGCTCGGCACGGAGGTGTCCGCCATCGACCCGGGTGCCCACACCGTCTCGCTGCCCGACGGCAGCACCGTCGGATACGACAAACTCTTGCTCGCCACCGGCTCGCACCCGCGCCGACCACCGATCCCCGGCGCAGACGCCGACGGCGTGTACTACCTACGCACCGTCGACGATGCCGACGCACTGAATTCGGTGCTGTCCGAAGGTTCTTCGCTGGCCGTCATCGGCGGCGGTTGGATCGGCCTGGAGGTGGCCGCCGGCGCCCGAGACCGCGGCGTCAACGTCACGGTCGTCGAAATGGCCGAGCTTCCGCTGATGGCCGCGCTCGGTCGCGAGGTCGGCGAGGTGTTCGCCACCCTGCACCGCGAACACGGTGTCGACCTTCGGCTGGGAGCAACCGTGCAGGAGATCACTACCGCAGGCGGCAAAGCGACCGGGCTGAAGCTCGGCGACGGGTCTACCGTCGACGCCGACGCCGTCCTTGTCGCGGTAGGCGCGGCCCCCAACACGGCTCTCGCGGAACAAGCCGGCCTCGCGCTCGGCGACGGCGGCGTGCTTGTCGACGCGTCCCTGCGCACCAGCGACCCCGACATCTTCGCCGTCGGTGACATCGCCGCCGCTGAGCACCCGCTGTTCGGCACACGCATCCGCACCGAGCACTGGGCCAACGCGCTCAAGCAGCCCGCCGTCGCCGCGGCCGGAATGCTGGGCAAGCCGGCCGAATACGACGAACTCCCCTACTTCTTCACCGATCAGTACGACCTTGGGATGGAGTACGTCGGCCACGCTCCCACCTACGCGAAAGTGGTGTTCCGCGGTGACGTCGCCAAGCGGGAGTTCACCGCGTTCTGGCTCAACGCCGACGACCGGGTGCTGGCCGGCATGAATGTGAACATCTGGGAAGGACTCGACGACATCAAGTCACTGATCCGGTCCCGTGAGCCGTTGGGCGCCGCTTGATCCGCCGAGATGTAGCCGCATTTTTCGCGGTGGCCATCCTTGCTGCCGGGTGTGCGGATGAACCCATCATCAACACACCGGAGCCGCCAGCCCAGACCGGCTCCGCCGCGCCAGCGGCGCCGTCGACACCGGCCAGCAACGCGCATCTCGCTAACGCGTTCGACTACGTCGCGCACGTCGGCGACACCACGGGCTACTACTTCACCACGCCCAGCGGCAAGTGGCGGTGCGCGATTCTGACGCACCTCAAGGCGGGCTGTCAGGCGGCGAGCAGCTGGCAATCAGGGCTCGGCGTCCCCGATGAGCCGGAGTCGACAAACTCGATCGTCGTCGACCGCGATGGTGACCCACAGTTCCTCGCGCTGGAACAGCCCGAGTTCTGGCCCAATCCGGGACCGGCGAAGACGTTGCCGTTCAACAGGATCCTGGCGGCAGCGGGCTTTCGCTGCAACGTGCAGGAGTCCGGCGTGTCCTGTCAGAGCGCGGCGAGCGGCAAGGGTTTCACGTTCTCCGCGGAGGGGTTCACGCCGCAATACACGGACGTGCCTGCCGACGCGCCGTAACCGTCACGATGCCGTCGCGACGGGTTCCTTTCTGTCCTCGGCGTGGGCTACCTCGTCGAGCGGTTCAACGGTCTGCCCGCGCAACACCTTCCGCATCCGGTCCGTGTCGAGCTGGCCTTCCCAACGCGCGACCACCAGTGTCGCCACACAATTGCCAAGCAGGTTCACCGAGACCCGCATCGAGTCCATGATCCGATCCGCCCCGAGCAACAACGCCACCGCCGCCACCGGGATCGCACCGTGTCCGATCGCTGCCACCGTCGCTGACAGCGCCAAAAACGACGAGCCGGGTACGCCCGACATGCCTTTCGACGTCAGCATCAGCACAAGAATCGCGGTGACCTGCTCGCCGAGGCTGAGGTCCACCCCAAGCGCCTGCGCGAGGAACAGTACGCAGATCGACAGGTACAGCGTGGCCCCGTCGAGGTTGAATGAATAGCCGGTCGGCACCACCAAACCCGTTGTGGTCCGGGAACATCCGGTGTCGACCAGCTTGACCATGATGCGCGGCAGCACGACCTCGGTCGACGCCGTGCCCAGCGCGAGGAACAGCTCGTCCTTGATGTACACCACGAACTGCCACAGGTTGACCCCCGCCAGAAACCAGGCGATTGCCGCAAGGACGAGGATGAAGAACGCCGCACCCAGGTAACAGGCGGCGATGAGTTTCGCGTAGCTGCCCAGTGATGAGATGCCGTACTGACCGATGATGTAGGCCATCGCCCCGAACGCCGCCACCGGCGCCAGTCGCATGATCCAGCCGATGACCGTAAAGAAGATGCTGCTGAGGTGCTCGATCAGCTCGAAGACCACAGGTGGCCCGTGCTCACCGAACTTCGCCAGCGCCAGCCCGAACAACACCGCAAAGAACAGCACCTGGAGCAACATGTTCTCGGCAAACGCGGAAAACACGGACGTCGGAATGATGTTGAGGATGAACTCGACGGTGTGCGGCAGTTCGCCGTCCCCGGTCTTCTTGGCCACTGCCTCCGCGCCGGTCGCCAGCGTCTGCGGGTCGATGTTGAAACCCGCGCCTGGCTTGACGAGGTTTCCGATGACCAACCCGAACAGCAACGCGAACGTGGTGACGACCTCGAAGTAGATCAGCGCCTTGACCCCGATGCGGCCCACCGACTTGAGGTCGCCGACGTGGGCGATGCCGATCACGACCGTGCAGAAGATGATCGGGGCGATCAGCATCTTGATCAGCTTGATGAAGCCGTCGGCCAGGGGCTTGAGGTCGGCGCCGAATGCGGGCCAGAGCCAGCCGACAGCGATGCCCGCCACGATCGCGACCAGAAGCTGGACGAACAGCGGCGAGTCCCAGGCCTTACGCGGAGCCACGGAGACATCTGTCATTGGCATCACGTAAGTGACAGCATGTGTCGGAACCATAAGCGCCGTGTTACCGGCGCGCTACCGGCGAAATATATTGGACCGGCATGAGGATCGAGACGGGACAGGTCGCCGTGGTGACCGGCGGTACCAGCGGCATCGGCTTCGCGATCGCCGAGGCGCTGGTGCGGCGTGGTGTCAACGTGATGATCGCCGATATCCGTGAGGACGCGATTCCGCTCGCCGTCGACGCGCTGGCCGGTCAGCGCGGGCACGCGGCCGGGGTGCGGGCCGACGTCGGTGTCGACGCCGATGTCGACGCGCTCGCCGACGAGACCCTCGAACGGTTCGGCCGGGTCGATCTCGTCTGCAACAACGCCGGCGTGGTCTGTGAACAGGCACCGACTTGGGAACAGCGACCGGCAACGTGGCGGTGGCTGATCGACGTGAAGCTGATGGGTGTCGTCAACGGCGTGCGTACCTTCGCCCCGTTGCTCATCGCGCAGGGCTCCGGCCATTTCCTGAACACCGCATCGGCAGGCGGGTTGATGGCGCTGCCGACGCTGGCCCCCTACGCCGCGACCATGCATGCGGTCGTCGGGCTGACTGAGACGCTGAATGCCGAACTACGTTCGGTGTCAACGCTTTTAGGTGCGACAGTGCTGTGCCCCGGGCTGGTGGACACGGCGCTGGGAGCCAATTCGGTAAGACTGGTTCCGCCGGGTGCGGCCACCACACCGGCAAATGCGGGTGGCATGCCTGCCGGCGCGATCAGCCCTTCGGTGGTCGCGCAAGCGGCAATCGAAGCCGTCGAGGCCGATCGGGTGCATGCCATCGTCGGCCCCGCCACAGATGTGGTGGTCCGGCAGCGGGTAGACGGGCTGCTGGCCGACCTCGGCTAGAGCAGCGTCGCGGTGCCGTCGCTGTTGACCTGCACCTTGACGCCGGCGATGTCTTCGCGAATGGTGACGTCGGCCTCCGCCGGATCAGGGATCACCGCGAGCACCCGCGCGTCGTCGCCAGTGCGCACGGCCAGGACGGCCTTTTCTGCGGTACCGGTCCGGCTGAACGGCGTGGTCCATGCCTCCACCGTGCCAACACCGGACCACTCGACGACGGCCTTGCGAGTCGGTTCCCGGTCGACGTCGGATTGCACATCTTCCCAACGGAACTCGTGGCTCGGGGGCTCCGCACCGTACACGCCGAAGCTGTGCTTGGTCAGGTAGCCGCCATTGGCGGTGATGAAGCCCCGCTGGCCCGGGTTTGCGACCAGGCGCTCGGCCAACGTGGCGATCGAATGGGTCACGTAGTTGTTCCACGGCCCGCCGGCGAACGTCAGACCGCCGGTGACGGTCAGCGGCCGGTTCGGGTCGCCGACCGGCAGCCCCAGTTCGTTGGCGGCGACTTGCACCGCGGACGGAAAGCATGAGTAGACGTCGATCTGGTCGAGGTCGTCGACTCCGACGCCGGCCAACTGCATCGCCCGTTGCCCCGCAACCCTGATCGCGGGCGAGCCGTAGAACTCCGCCCGCTCTCCGATGGCGTACGTGTCATGCGCGTCGGTGCCTGCGTACGGGAAAACCCAACGGTCTGAGGGGATTTGCAGATACGTCGCCTTCTCCACCGAGGTGAGCACCAACGCCGCACCCTGATCGACCATGTTGTTCGAGTTCATCAGCTTGGTGTACGGCCAGCTGATCATCCGGTTATGCGGACTGGGCTGCCAGATCTGATGCGGCGCCAACGGCTCACGGCTCCACGCGTGCGGATTCTTGGCCGCCACCCCGCTGAACTGTGACCACAGTTCGCCGATCCGGCGCAGGTGCTCTTCTGCTGTTTCGCCATTGGCGATCCGCAGGGCCTGCTCGAACATGGGATAGACAAAGGCCGGCCGATCCAATTTGATCCGCAGCTCCGCGGGCCCGGCCATCGGCACGCCTTCATCGACGCCTTCGGCCATCGGAACCGTCTCGTCCTGGCTCGTCCAGTCGGGCTTGGCGCCGCTCGCACGCAATCGCGTTCGGGTGCGCCAGGTTTCGGCGCCGGCGATCAGCACTGCGTCGGCACGGCCGGTCTGGATGTCCAGGCATGCCTGGTTGACGAGAGTCTGCGGCACGTTACCGCCCACTCCGGTGTAGCGGGTCGCGGCGTCCTTGGCACGCAGGCGTTGGGCCAGCAGCAGCCCTGGATCGCGATAGCGCCACGACAGCACGCTCACCACACGGATCGAGTCGACGGCCTCGAGCACCCGAGGATCCGCTGCGGCGCGGGCGGCCGCCACCATCAGGTCGACTGGCTCCACCCCTGGATGGTCGTCATGCTGGTTGACCTGGCCGTAGCCGATGAGTACCGGCGTCCTGGGGTCGATGGGCATGGGTACTAGTTTGACGGGCCGGCCCGACAGATCGATATCAGGGTCTCCCCCGATGAGTGAACAGGACGCCGTCGGTGATCAGTCGATCGATCTCATCGGCGTTCATGGCGAGCAGTTTCTGGCAGATCTCGCGGGTGTGCTCGCCGGGCATCGGTGCGGGCCGAAGCTCGGCGGGTGGAATGTTCCGGTACGGCGCGGGCCGGGTTTCGGTGGGCATCGGCGCGCCGAACAGCGGATGAGTCATGTCGCTGAACAGTTTTCGGAATGTGATCTGCGGATCGGCCAGCACATCGACAGCGCGGTTCATCGGCGCGGCGGGCACTCCCGCGCGCTGTAATAGGTGGGCTACTTCCGCTTTGTCACGCGTGCGCGTCCACTCGGACACGCCAGTGCCACCGGTTACTGAGGACAGCGCTGCGCGGTCGTCGTCGTCGCGCAGCGATATCACGCACCACTCGTCGTCGCCGTCACACGGATACACGCCGTGCACTGCAGTGTCGTCGGCCACCGGCAGGTTCGCAGCGCGCGCTGCCTCGGCGACATAGGCGGGAGCAAGCTGGTTTACCGCCGCTTCGGCTTGCGAAATGTGCACGTGCGCACCGGTTCCGGTGCGGGCACGGCCAACCACGGCAGCCAACGCGGCGATCGCGGTGAGCCTGGCCGAGACGTGGTCGGGAAAGATCGTGGTGGCGTCGTAGAAACTGTTGCGAGACGCATGATCGGCGCTCCACAGCCAGGTCACCCCGGTGGTGGCCCGCACCAGCGGGCCGTATCCCAGCCGCGCACTCCATGGGCCGGTGGCCCCGAACGCGCTGCTCTCGGCGAGCACGATACGCGGGTTGAGCTCGCGCAGGCGTTCGTAGGAAAACCCCAGCGCCGCAAGCGTCCCCGGCTTGAAGTTGGCGAATACCGCGTCGGCACTTGTGACCAGTTTCTCGAACAGAGCGGCGCCGGCCGGGTGTCGCAGGTCCAGACCCAGGCTGTATTCATTGCGGTGGGTCAGCGCCCAGGATCTGCTCATCACCTGGCCCGGCGGCGTCTGGCGCAGGCCGTCGGGATAGGCGGCGCTCTCGACTTTGATGACCTCGGCGCCGAGGTCGGCGAACAGCCGGCCCAGTTCCCCGCCTGCCACGATCACCCCGAGGTCGAGGATTCGCATGCCGTCAAACGGCCGGCCGGCCGCACCGCTCACCACTGCGGTTTCGGAACGCTCTGTCGCCCAGGTGGGTTCGTCTGCACCGACGGACGGCGCGGTGGTCGTGTAGCCGACATGCTCACCATCGACGACGAACGGTCCAACCGGAACGGAGACACCGGCTTCGACGTCGGTCAGCGCCCCGACCGCACGGAAGTGCTCCGACGACAGCGCCTGCGCGGGCGTGAGCACCGCGGCAATCGGCACGCCGCGACGTTGGCCCTCGGCCACCAGGTCGTGCATCGCCCCCGCGGCGAACAGCTCCGCGATGGCCTCGTTCAGTTCACGCGACGCCGCGTAGCGCGCCGCGATGGTGTCGAACTTCGGATCGGCGAACCGCTCGGGTTCACCGAGCCACGCGCGCATACCCCGCCACTGCCGAGGCGAGAGCAGGCAGATCCGCACGTATCCGTCCCGGCACGGAAATATCGGGTAGATCTGCTGATTTCGCGGCCTGCCCCGCCACAGCTCGTAGGACCGCTTCACGCCGACAGCCGCCTGGCCCTCGGATCCGAACGGCGGATCGAGTGACTGCACAACCGCCTCGAATCGCGAAAAGTCGATGTATTCGCCTGTGCCGCAACGTAACCGGTGGTAGTAGGCGGCCAGGGCGGCCCACGCGGCCTGCACGGCGGCGGTCGCCGATGCGACTCCCAGTGGCGGCAGCACCGGTGTTCCCGTCGTCGGCCCGGTCCGCGACAACGCGGTCGACATGGCGTACAGCACCGGATCGGTCGCTTGCCATGAGGCGTATGGACCTGACGTCCCGAAGTCGGTGACGGACAAGGCAACCAGATGGCCGAACCGGTCGGCCAGCGCCGCACACGACGTGCCGTACGCGGCTGCGCGACCGCCGCCGTCCACCACGATGTCGGCGGTGCCGGCCAGCTCGACCAGACGGTCACGGTCGGCTGCACTGTCCGGATCCAGCACGGCGCTGCGCTTGTTGGCGTTGTGCAGTGCGAACGGGATGCTGACGCCCGCCACAGCGGGCGGCGCGTGGCGCGCCGGGCTGCCCGCAGGCGACTCGATCTTCAGCACGTCGGCGCCGAGGTCGGCGAACAACCTGCCCACGGCGTCGGATTCGGCACCGCCGAGATCGAGCACCCGAAGCTGCCCGAGCAGGCCGTTGCTCACCGGGTCAGCAACCGTTCCACCCAGTCCAGGTGGGCGTCTGTCCCGGTCGCCACATACATCAGGTCGATGAACGCGTCCGGGTAGCCGTTGTCGGCCAGCAGCTTCACGGCGTCGGCGACCTTGTCCACCGCAGTGCCTTCCGCGACGTTGACCCGCACATAGGTGTGGATCGCCGACGGATCGCGACCCGCCGCCCGCGCCGCGTCGTCGATCGTCTGCCGCTGCCAGTTGAGCATCTCCAGGCTCACTACGTCCGGCACGCTGACGCCGGCCATCCAGCCATCAGCGCGCTCACCGACCCGCTTGAGTCCGGGCGCCGTGAATGCGCCGAGGTAGACCGGCGGACGCGGCCGCTGGACCGGCTTGAGGTCGACCCACGATTCGCCGATCGTCCAGCGCTCACCGTCGTGCCGAGCCGGGTTGGCGGTCCACAGGGCGTCGAGCGCGTCGAGGATTTCATCGAGTTGGGCGCCGCGGCGGTGAAACGGCGCGCCTGCGGCTTGATACTCCTCCGGAGACCAGCCGATGCCGAACCCGGGCAGCAGCCGACCGCCGCTGATCACGTCGATGCTCGTCAATTGGCGGGCCAGCTGGGCGGGCGGATACCAGGGCGCGACGAACACGCTGCTGCCCAGCCGCGCCGTGGTGGTCGCCGTTGCGGCCACCGTCAACGCGATGAATGGATCCAGGTTGGCGCGGAACTGCTCGGGGATGGTGTCTTTGCCGCCATAGCCCACCGTGGGGGTGACGGCCGCCAGCAGCCGGTCCCCCACCCAGAGGCTGTCGGCGCCGAGTTGTTCGGCCGTCGACGCGAACCGGGCAAGCTCTCCGGGGTCCAGGTGGGCGGACTGTCCGAACTGCGGCACCGCGAATCCGAGCACGACCGACAGGCTAGTGCTCGAAGTTTGACGATTCGGGTACTTGTCGCCCTAGCCGTTGTTCACCTGCCGAGACGATGATGAGCCAGATGACCACCCAGGCCCTGTCCCCCACGCTTTCCGACTCTGAACTCGACCTGATCAACGCCTACTGGCGGGCCGCCAACTACCTGTCGGTGGGCCAGATCTACCTGCTGGACAACCCGTTGCTGCGCGAACCGCTCGCGCCCGAGCACATCAAGCCGCGCTTGCTCGGGCATTGGGGTACCACACCCGGGCTGAACCTCATTTACGCCCACCTCAACCGCGTCATCCGCCACCGCGACCTCAACGTCATCTACATCACCGGCCCCGGTCACGGCGGTCCCGGCCTTGTCGCCAACGCCTACCTGGAGGGCACATACAGCGAGGTGTATTCGGGCATCGAGGAAGACGTCGACGGGATGCGAAAGCTGTTCCGCCAGTTCTCATTTCCCGGCGGGGTGCCCAGCCACGTCGCCGCGGAGACACCGGGATCGATCCATGAGGGCGGCGAGCTGGGCTATGCGCTGGTGCATGCCTACGGCGCGGCGTTCGACAACCCGGATCTGGTGGTCGCGTGCGTGATCGGTGACGGCGAGGCGGAGACCGGCCCGCTTGCCGCCAGCTGGCATTCGAACAAGTTCCTCAACCCGGTGACCGACGGTGCGGTGCTGCCGATCCTGCACCTCAACGGCTACAAGATCGCCAATCCGACGGTGCTGGCCCGCATCCCGCAGGAGGAGTTGGAGTCGCTGCTGTACGGGTACGGCTATCGGCCGATCACCGTCGCCGGCGACGATCCGGCCAACGTGCACCAGCAGCTGGCGACGGCGCTCGACGAGGCATTCGATCAGATCGGCGCAATCCAGCAGGCGGCGCGGTTGGACGGCGAGACTGGCCGCCCGCTGTGGCCGATGATCATCATGCGCACCCCGAAGGGCTGGACCGGGCCGAAGGAGGTCGACGGCAAGAAGGTGGAGGACACCTGGCGGTCGCATCAAGTGCCGCTGTCCGAGACGCACTCCAACCCCGAACACATGGCGCAACTCGAGACGTGGCTGCGCAGCTACCGCCCGGAGGAGCTGTTCGACGAACACGGTGTATTTCGGCCGCAGCTGCGGGCTCTCGCGCCGACCGGCCAGCGCAGGATGAGCGCCAACCCGCACGCCAACGGCGGGCTGCTCTTGCGCGACCTCGACCTACCCGACTTCACCGAATACGCCGTCGCGGTAGACAATCCGGCGGCCGGAACCGCCGAAGCCACCCGCGTGCTGGGGACATTCCTTCGCGACGTGATTGCCCGCAACCCGGACCGGTTCCGGCTGATGGGGCCCGACGAAACCGCGTCGAACCGGCTCGCGGCGGTGTTCGAGACGACCGACAAGGCGTGGTTGGCCGAGACCGAACCCGACGACGAGAACCTCGGGCCGGAGGGCCGCGTGATGGAGGTGCTCTCCGAGCATTTGTGTCAGGGGTGGCTCGAGGGCTATCTGCTCACGGGCAGGCACGGGTTGTTCAACTGCTACGAGGCGTTCGTGCACATAGTCGACTCGATGCTCAACCAGCATGCCAAGTGGCTGACCCGCAACCGGGAGCTGCCGTGGCGGCAGCCGATCGCTTCACTGAATTACCTTCTGACGTCCCATGTTTGGCGCCAGGACCACAACGGCGCATCGCATCAGGACCCCGGTTTCATCGACCACGTCGCCAACAAGCGGCCCGAGGTGGTGCGGGTGTACCTGCCGCCGGATGCCAACACGCTGCTGTCGGTGGCCGATCACTGCCTGCGCAGCCGTGACTACGTCAACGTGATCGTGGCGGGCAAGCAGCCCGCGCTGGCGTATCTGGACATGGAGTCCGCGATCGCGCATTGCACCCGCGGCCTCGGTATCTGGGAGTGGGCAGGCACGGCCACCGGGGAGCCCGATGTGGTGCTGGCCTGCGCGGGTGACATCCCGACGTTGGAGACGCTGGCCGCCGTCGATATCCTTCGCCGCGAGCTGCCGGAGCTGGCGGTGCGCGTGATCAACGTCGTCGACATCATGCGGCTGCAACCGGACTCCGAGCATCCGCACGGGCTGTCGGATCACGAATTCGACTCGTTGTTCACCACCGACAAGCCGGTCATCTTCGCCTATCACGGCTATCCCTGGCTGATTCACCGGTTGACCTATCGTCGGGCCAATCACGCCCAGATGCATGTGCGTGGGTTCAAGGAGCGCGGCACCACGACCACCCCGTTCGACATGGTGATGCTGAACGACCTGGACCGGTTCCACCTGGTGCTCGACGTGATCGATCGGGTGCCCGGGCTGGCCAACCGGGCCGCGGTGTTGCGCCAGCGGATGCTCGATGCGCGGTTGGCCGCCCGCCGCTACACCCGCGAGCACGGCGAGGACGACCCCGGCATCTCGGGCTGGACCTGGGACTGGGACCGGTAGACTGGCCCGCAATGTCTGAGCAAGCCCTGTCCCCGCACCCCCATCCCGTGGTGGGCCAGCTTGCCGCATTGCACCACTTCCGTACTTACGTCGATATCGGCGTGGTGGTGGTGGTGCTGGCACTCACCAACCTGATCGCGCATTTCACGACGCCGTGGGCCAGCATCGCGACCGTGCCCGCCGCCGCGGTCGGGCTGTTGATCCTGGTGCGTTCGCGGGGCCTCGGTTGGTCCGAACTAGGGCTGAGTCGTGAGCACTGTAAGGCCGGAGCGGGCTACGCCCTCGCCGCTGTCGCGGTGGTCGGCTCGGTGATCGCGATCGGCCTGCTGTTGCCGTGGACCCGGCCGATGTTCATGAACAACAACTATGCGACGGTGTCGGGCGCGCTGATCGCATCGATGATCATCATCCCGCTGCAGACCGTGATCCCCGAGGAGCTGGCGTTCCGCGGGGTGCTGCACGGTGCGCTGAATCGCGCGTGGGGTTTCCGCGGCGTGGCGGCGGCGGGTTCGCTGCTGTTCGGCTTGTGGCACATCGCCACGTCGCTGGGGCTGACCAGCAGCAACGTCGGCTTCACCCGGCTGTTCGGCGGCGGCTTGCTCGGAACCGTCGCCGGGGTGGTGCTAGCCGTGGCGGCGACGGCTGCCGCGGGCTTCGTGTTCACCTGGCTGCGCAGGCGCAGCGGCAGCCTGATTGCGCCGATCGCGCTGCACTGGTCGCTGAACGGGCTGGGCGCGCTGGCCGCCGCGCTGGTGTGGCACCTGTCGACCTAGCGCGTCTTGCTCCTGGCGCGGAACGCGCGGTTCTTCAGCTTGTTGCCGCACACCGACATCTCACACCAGGTGCCGCCGTGATTGCGGGATCTGTCGTAGAAGGCCCACTGGCATTCGTCGTTGGCGCAGGCCTTGAGCAGCTTCCAGGTGCCATCGCGCTGGGCGTCACGGACGATCAGTAGCAGGTCCACCAACCGGTCGCGCACGGAGTCGCCGGCCGCCAGCAATCGCACTTCGCCGTCGTCGGCCAATGATGCGCGGGCTGTGCCGCCGTCCGCGACCGACCGCAGCACGGCCAGTGCCGATTTAATCGGTGGCGGACCGCCCGCGTTGTGTACCAGCATCGCTCGTAGCGCTTCGCGTACAGCGCGGACAACTTCGAGGTCAGCGTCGGTCAGCGCAGCCTTGGGCGCAAGCAGGCCGGTGTCGGCCAACCATGGACGCGCATCGGCCGGATCAGCGAGCCGGTCGGCTCCGTCAGGCAGTTCGACGGTGTTCACCAGCGACTGAACGAGCGCTAGCGGGCCGGGCGCCGGCTTCCGTTCGTCGTCGCCGGGCCAGTGGACAGGCGCTGGGGTCATGTGAGCAGTCTACCCGCTGCATGACCGGTATAACAGTTTGACTGGTTATGCATGACCGGTGTAGCGTGTTTGATAGTCACGAAGTTCAAGAGCAGATACAGGCAAGAGGTAGATGACCGTGCCGAACAACAAGATTTCGCCGGATCTTCTTTCGACCGCGAGCGACGCGCTGCGGCGGACCGCTACCCCGCGGCCGTCACTGGCGGCGCGCGTGACGGCGCGACTGCGGGCCCACCAACTCGACCGGCAGCTCGCTGTCGGCGTGCCTGCGCCGGCAGGAAGCGCGCTCGCCGTTCATCAGGCGCGGTTGGTCACAGTGGCCGAGCGTGAAGCCATTGCACGCACGCTGCGGCAGGCGCTGGACGACGCGAATGCGGGCGCTGCGCCGCTGTCGTCACGGATTCCATTGCACCCCACCAACATTGTGGCAGCGGAGGATCTCATCGACGCCATCACGCTGCGGCTGCATTCGCCGCGGCCGGTGAGCCCACTTGGGATGGCGCGGCTGCGCGTCGTGCTGTCCGACGGGTCTGGACCGATGTACCGGTTCGGTCGCGGTGATCTCAGCGGCCGCCTCGGCGCCGCACTCGCGGAGCTCTAAACGGACCCGGCCAGGACGTTGGTCAAATCCCTGTGCACAACGATACGAAGGGGATGGGCGCGCAGATGCCCACCGAGAAGTACGGCGTCAGGTCACCGTTCCATGCCGGCGGCGGTGGAGGGGGTGGTGGCGGAAGTGGTGCGGCGACGCAAGTGTTCGAGGGCACGTCATACACGGTCCCCACGCCGCACTCGACTGCGTTAGCTCTGCCCGGTGAGACCAGCGTCAGGGATGCAAGCGGCGTGAGAATTGCCGCGACGACGATTGTCAGATGGACAACTTTACCCCGCATTTTGAGGCCTCCCTACTTCCCCGACCTCGGCGTATCTCACATCATAAGACTCGCCGGAAACCGGTTCAATGGAATTGACCACCGCGTAAAACCGGGAGCAGCTCGGGGTTCAGAAGCTATGCCAGCCACCAGCGATGTACTGCTTCCGCGACCGCGTCGTTGCGCAAGCTGACCGCGCTGGAGTGCCCCCGACAAGCAACTCCCGACCGCGGGTCTTTCATTTCAGGCGGCCAAGCCTGCTGCCAACGACAGAAGGGTATGTCTAGACCATCAAAACCGCCGCGCCGGCGATGCGGCCCTCACTCAGATCGGACAGTGCGTCGTCGGCGCGACCGAGCGGATACTCGGGCGTCGTCACCTCGATGTGGTGCTGGCCCGCAAACGCGAGAAACTCCCGCGCATCGTTACGGGTGTTAGAGGTCACCGATCGCACTTGGCGCTCCTCGAAGAGGTGGCGTTCATAGTTCAGAGCAGGGATGTCGCTGAGATAGATGCCCGCGATGGCCAGGGTGCCGCCGCGGTCGAGCGCCTCGAGGGCGGGCAGCACCAGATCACCGACGGGCGCGAACAGGATCGCGGCGTCCAGTGCCACCGGCGGGCGATCGGTCGCGCCCTGCGCCGAGGCCGCCCCCAGTGTCAGCGCCAACTCGCGGGCTTGCTCACCGCGGGTCATGACGTGCACCTCCGCGCCCTGCGCGAGAGCCACCTGGGCGGTGAGATGTGCACTGCCGCCGAACCCGTAGATGCCCAGGCGGCCGCCCGCGGGCAGGTCGGCCCGCAACAGTGAGCGGTAGCCGATGATGCCGGCGCACAGCAA
>DASRJA010000645.1:0-4278 GCA_035649695.1 Mycobacterium sp.
GGGAACTCCTCGAGCATCGATGTCTATGCCACCACACCATGGACGACTATGGCGGCCGTCTGCGTGATCCAGTCCTCACCGAGCGGTTCGCCGGGCTGCAGCAGCACGCGCAACATGGTGGCACCGCCGATGACCTCGACCAGTCGGTCCGGGTCGATGTCGGGGTGCACCTCCCCGCGGTCGACGGCGTCGCTCAGCCGCGTTCGGACCGCGGTAAACACGTCGGTGAAGCGTGACATCACCCGCGCGTTGAGTTCGGCGTCCACCGCCATGTCGGCGATCAGTCCCGGCATTGCCGCGCGCACGAGAGGGCTCGTGAAAACGTCGCGGGCGGCGGCGATCATCGCGTGAATGTCGGCGGCGATGTCGCCTGGCGGCGTCTCGATGGCCGTCGGCGCCGCAGGGAAGGCCGCCTCGTGTACCAGTTCGGCCTTGCTCGACCACCGCCGGTACAGCGCGGTCTTGGTGGTTCCGGCGCGCTCGGCGACCGCGGCCATGGTCAGGTTCGAATAGCCGATTTCCACAAGCAGATCCGCGGTGGCGCGCAGTATGGCAGCGTCGATACGCGGATCCCGGGGCCGCCCCGGGGTCTTGTCAACCACTGACGCGTCTGCTTTCATAACGCTACCCACCGTATCGTAATTACCGGCCGAAGGAAGAACTTGTGGCTACTGAACCGGCTGTCGAGGATGTCAGCCGCCTCGAGCACTCGAGTCGTGATCTCAGCACGCTGCCAGACGTGATGGCGCGGTGGCTGTCCACCGTGATGCCAGGCGGCGTGACACCCGAGATCACCGTGGAGAGCGGCGTCGACGCCAACGGAATGTCGTCGGAGACCATCATCCTGACCGGCCGCTGGGACGAGGGCCGGCAGCGCCGCGACGAGAAATGGGTGGCGCGGGTGGCGCCGACCGCACAGGACGTGCCGGTGTTCTCGTCGTATCGGATGGATCACCAGTTCGACGTCATCCGGCTGGTCGGTGAGAAGACCGACGTCCCGGTGCCCCGGGTGCGGTGGCTGGAATCGACGGGCTCGGTGCTCGGCACGCCGTTCTTCCTGATGGACTACATCGAGGGCCAGGTGCCGCCGGACGTGATGCCGTACACCTTCGGCAACAACTGGTTCGCCGACGCCCCCGCCGAGCGTCAGCGCGAACTGCAGGACAGCACCGTCGAGGTGATCGCCAAGCTGCACTCGATTCCCGAACCCGAGAAGACGTTCGGGTTCCTCGACGACGGCTCGGAGCCGAATGCGTTGCGGCGCAATCTCAATTGGCTGCAATCGTGGTATCAGTTCGCCGTGCCCGACATCGGCCGCTCTGAGCTGCTCGAGCGGGCGTTTGACTGGCTTGAGGCGAACTGGCCCGCCGACGTCGCCGCCGAGGATCCGGTGCTGGTGTGGGGCGACTCCCGCATAGGCAATGTGCTGTACTCCGACTTCCGACCGGTCGCCGTGCTGGACTGGGAGATGGCGGTGCTCGGACCGCGTGAGATGGATGTCGCGTGGATCATCTTCGCGCACATGGTCTTTCAGGAGCTCGCGGGCCTGGCCGGCCTGCCGGGGCTGCCCGACTTCATGCGGGAAGCCGACGTCAAGGCGACGTACACGCAGTCGACCGGTGTCGAGCTGGGCGACCTGCACTGGTTCTACGTGTACTCCGGCGTCATCTGGGCGTGCGTGTTCATGCGGACCAGCGCCCGGCGGGTGCGGTTCGGCGAGATCGAGAAACCCGACGACGTGGAGTCGCTGTTCTATCACGGCTCGGTGCTCAAGCGGCTCATCGGCGAAGGAGAGGCGTAATGCTCGGCCCCATGGACGAATTCCCGGTGCATCAGGTCCCGCAGCCGATCGCGTGGCCGGGCTCTAGCGACCGAAACTTTTACGACCGTTCGTACTTCAACGCGCACGACCGCACCGGCGACATCTTCGTGATCTCGGGCATCGGGTACTACCCGAATCTCGGCGTGAAGGACGCATTCCTGTTGGTGCGGCGGGGCGATAAGCAGACGGCGGTGCATTTAAGCGGCGCCATCGATCAGGACCGCCTCAACCAGCACGTCGGCAACTACCGCGTCGAGGTCCTCGAGCCACTGCACAAACTGCGCATCGTGCTTGACGAAACCGAGGGCATCGCAGCGGATTTGACGTGGGAAGGGCTGTTCGACGTCGTCCAGGAACAGCCGCACATCATGCGGCGCGGCAACCGAGTCACGCTTGACGCGCAGCGCTTCGCGCAGGTGGGCGCGTGGAGCGGCGATCTGCTGATCGACGGCGAAGAGATCGCCGTCGACCCGACCCGTTGGATCGGCACCCGCGACCGCTCGTGGGGTATCCGGCCCATCGGCGAACCCGAGCCCGCAGGCCGTCCCGACGATCCGCCGTTCGAGGGGATGTGGTGGCTCTACATTCCGATGGCGTTCGACGACTTCGGCATCGTCCTCATCATTCAGGAGGACCCGCACGGCTTCCGGTCGCTCAACGACTGCACCCGCATCTGGAAGGACGGCCGCGTCGAGCAACTCGGGTGGCCGCGGGTCAAGATCCACTATCGCTCGGGCACTCGCATTCCGACCGGTGCGACCATCGACGCGACCGCATTCGACGGCAGCCCTGTGCATTTCGACGTCGAGTCCAAGCTGCCCGTGCCGATCCACGTCGGCGGCGGCTACGGGGGTGACTCCGATTGGCTGCATGGGATGTGGAAGGGCGACAACTTCACCGAACGCCTGACCTACCACATGACCGATCCGGCGATCGTCGGTCGCGCAGGCTTCGGCGTCATCGACCACGTCGGTCGGGCCGTCTGTCGCGATGCAGACGGCGTCGAGCGCGAAGGATGGGGCTTGTTCGAGCACGGTGCACTCGGCCGTCACGATCCGTCCGGCTTCGCCGATTGGCTGACCGTCGCACCTTGAGTGATTTCGGCGCGCATATCCACGCTCAGCGACGTGTCCTGTTTCGGGACATCGCTGACAGTTGTATGTCTCGGGACATCGCTGACACCTGAGTAGGGCCGCGACCAGGATGGTCCATGGCCCAGAAGGTGACGGCGATGGATATCCGTGCCGCGACGGCGTTAGCCGGGCAGATAGACAACGTTTCGCAGTTCTGCCGTGATCGGCAGATCAGTCGGCAGACGTTTTACAAATACCGGCGCCGATTCGGTGAGGACGGTCTGGGCGGGCTCCAAGAACAGTCACGGCGGCCAAATTCTTCACCCGGCCAGACCCCGGCCGCGATCGAAGAGACGGTACTGCGTCAGCGGAAACTGCTGCTTGAGCAGGGCCGTGACCATGGGCCGCAGTCGATCGTGTGGACGCTAGAGCGCGACGAAATGACTGTGCCGTCGCGCTCGACGGTGTGGCGGATTTTGACCCGCCACGGGCTGATCACCCCCCAGCCCCAGAAACGACCCAAATCGGCGACCAAACGGTTCTGCTTCTCCCGGCCCAATGAATGCTGGCAGTCCGACTGGACCGGCTGGCACCTGGCCGATGGAACCGATGTGGCCATCGCCGGCAGTATTGATGACCACTCCCGGTATGTGCCCGCACTGGCCGCCGGCCTTGGACAGGGCACTGCGGAGTTGGTGTGGTCGGTGATGCTGGCCGGCATCACCGAGTGTGGAATTCCGGCAATGTCGTTGGCCGACAACGGAATGGTCTACACCGGTCGGCTGCACGCGTTCGAGGCTGCCTTCGAAGCCAACCTGCGTGCCCTGGGCACACACACCATCAACTCCACCCCGTCCCATCCGCAGACCTGCGGCAAGATCGAACGGTTCTGGCAGACGCTGAAGAAATGGCTACGCGCCCAACCCACTGCGGGCACTATCGAGAAACTCAACGACCTCCTGCAGAGATTTCGCAGCTTCTACAACCACCACCGCCCGCACCGAGCGCTGCGGGGTGCCACGCCAGCCGAAGCATTCACCGCCACTGCACCGGCCCGACCCGCCGACCGGCCGCTGCCCGCACCGGTTTTCGTCAGCCGCCACACCGTCGGTGAAACCTCCGGCAAGCTGCACGTTGCGCCCTACCGAGTCAACGTCGGCCTGCGCTGGGCCGGACACAGCTGCGACGTCGTACGCCAAGGCGACCACATCGCCATCTTCAGCGGCACCACCCTGATCCGGACACTCACCGCCGATCCCACCCGCAACTACCAGCCCAGCGCCCCAAATACCCGGACTTACCGCGGCCGCGAGCCCAAACCACCACCATGAGTGTCAGCGATGTCCCGAGACATAACTGTCAGCGATGTCCCGAGACACCACA
>DASRJA010000646.1:0-12366 GCA_035649695.1 Mycobacterium sp.
GCCGGCGTACCAGCGCTGCTCGGGCAGCCACTCGGACCACGGCAGGTTTGCAGACTGGCTCATGGCGCCTCCTCCGGCGCATTTCGGTTCCAATTCAGCAGCGACGACGAACTGTCGCGCTGCGCTTCGACATTCACCGACTGGTAGCCGTAGATCGGGTCCTGCTCGACCACGCCGCCCTCGACGTGGCTGCCCTCGGTGGGGTCATGTTCGACTGCATCGTCGACGCCGATCCGCGCATTCGTCGAAGCATCCATCGACCTTCAAACCTACCCGCCCATCGGGAAATTGAATCTGCTCAGCGTGTCGCCAACGCATGGAGCAAAGTAGTGGATCCGATGGTGTAAAGGAACGGTTGAAACCTCGCGGAACCGGGATACCGTTTGCGCGACCATGTCCCATTGGCGGGTGGCATTGGTCGCCATTAATTCTTCGACGAATCGCGTGGCCCTTGTCTGAGCCGAATGATGGTGAAGCTCCAGTAATCGTTGGTATGGCCGATGCGGCTATGCATATGTACTCCGCCGCAATCGACGCGCTTCCCGACCCGCACGATCCCGAGTTTCCCCACCGAGTGGGCGTCATCCTCGCCGGGCTCCGCAAACTCTCGGGCTCATTGTCCGAAGCGGCGGGCCGCAGCCGGGTCACCCCGTCGGTCATCGTCGCCCTCAGTGGTGTGCGGCACCGCTACGACGAACTGATCGACACCGCGGCGCACGGGCCGGGCGCGACGCTGGGTCAGCGGCTGTACGTCGCCCGCGAACGCGCCAAGCTGTCGACCAAGGAGGCGGCCAACGGGGTGGGTCTGCGCAAGGACCTGATCGAGGCGGTCGAGGCCGAAGAGCCCGCCACCGAAGAAGAGACCAGCAAGATCAAGGACCTGATCGCCGCCCTCGGCGGCTAGCGTCGCAGGAACCCGCTCAGCGTAGGAAGCGCGCAGCGCTCCGCGTGCGGATGAAGCGCGCGGTGTTGGCCTGTCGGTAGCCGATGACTCCGCCGGACAGGGTGAGAAGCAGCAGTCCGGCCGTCCCCGGCAACGCGAGGACCGCGAGCTCGGCTGCGGTTGGATTGCGCAGCGAGCGCGGGTACCCGAGCCGGGTGGCCTGTCCGCTCATCGATGTCAGGGTCGTGGCCGCCGGTTCCACGGTCGGCTGAACGGAACCGCGGATCACCGGCGCCGCGGCTCCAGCGGCGACATCGGTGGCAGCGACCGGCGTCGGGCCTGCGCCTGCCGCCTCACCGCGCGGGGCAACGGGTGGCGGTGCTGGGGCACGCGGGACGGCCGCAGGCGCGATCACCATAGGGGCCCGTAACACCGGGGGCTCGGCCGCGACGCCGACGGACAGCGGGTCGATGCCACCGCCTCCGGAGTCGGCCACCGGCGGCGCCTCCTCTTGCGTCTTGAACACGGGACCTGGCGCAGGGGTTGGTTGCGGCTGGTATTGCATCGCGGCGAGGAAGTCGCAGAACGTCGGGATCGGGATGGAAATGGGCAGGAACGGAATCGTCACCGACCCTTTGACCTTTTTCGTCGTCGCGCCGGGAGAGGCGCTTTCCTTTTTGTCGTCTTCGTCGTCTTTGCCGTCGACGGTCGATTGGACGCCGACATCCTCGCGGCCGTTGCCGACGGTGCTGGTGGGCGGGTCGGGATGGCTGGCGCCAGTTGCGCCGGAATCCGAATTGTTCTCGGGGACATCACTGGTCACCGCGGCGGGCTCCGGTGCGCCACCTGCTGCATCACCGGTGTCTGCGAACGCGATGCCTGCGCCCCCGCCGCCCATCAGGAGACCGGTGGTGAGCACGCCGGCACATACGACGAATCGCATTGCCGAACGCGCCATGACGTCCTCACTCCGAAGAGAATATTGCCCGTTAAAACACTTAAGTCTGCGCAATTCTCGCATATTCAGGGCAACCACCCGGACGAAAGATTGGTGCCGAATTCCACGACCCACGTCATTCTTCATCCGCGACCCGTTCGGTATCGTGCCGACGTGACGTCCCGTGATCACGGCGACCCGGGCGATGCCCCGTCGGCCCCTCCCCCGCTTACCGATGTCGAAAACGCGGTTCGTCCGTCGGCCGCCGAAGAAGCCCGCACGATCGCGGCGTCGACCAATACGGGCACACTGGCGACACTGACCACCGACGGTGATCCGTGGGCGTCGTTCGTCACGTATGGACTGCTCGGCGGTGTACCGGTGCTCTGCGTATCGAATTTGGCCGAGCACGGCCGAAACCTCGCGGCCGACCCGCGCGCCAGCATTGCGATCGTGGCGCCGCAGCGGGAAGCCGATCCGCTGGCCAGCGGGCGCGTCACATTGGCAGGCGTCGTCGAGGAACCGGCCGGCGAGGAGCGCGCGGCCGCCCGCGAGGCGCACCTGGCCGGCGTCGCCGCGGCGAAGTACTACATCGACTACAGCGACTTCTCGCTGTGGGTGCTGCGGGTGCGACGGGTGCGCTGGGTCGGCGGGTACGGGCGGATGGACTCGGCGACCGGCGAGGCCTACGCCGCCGCGTCACCGGACCCTGTGTCGCCGCGATCGGATGGAGCGATCGCTCATCTCAACGGTGA
The DNA here is from genome assembly GCA_035649695.1 of Mycobacterium sp. Classification (GTDB taxonomy): domain Bacteria; phylum Actinomycetota; class Actinomycetes; order Mycobacteriales; family Mycobacteriaceae; genus Mycobacterium. The sequence continues at coordinate 2,576 of DASRJA010000646.1, forward strand.
CCACGCCGACGCGCTGGTCGCGATGGCCCAGGCACTCGGCGGATATCCCGACACCACCGAGGCCACGTGCACCGGCGCCGACCGGTACGGACTCGACCTGCGGATCGTCACGCCGCGCGGCGTGGCATACACCCGGATCGGCTACGCCGCACCGATCGATTCGATTGACGAATTGCGTTCAGCGACGGTCGAGTTGACGCGTCGGGCGCGCCAGGCGTGAAATACGATCGCGATATGTCTGCAACCGACCGCCCGGACAGCTGGCAAGCAGCGTTCGATCTGATTCGCACCCGGGGATACGAGCATCGCGAAGAGCCGTTCAAGTTGGCCAGCGGGCAGCTCAGCCACGACTACATCGACGGCAAATTCGCGGTCGACACCGGGGAGCGGCTGGCGATCGTCAGCCGTGCGGTCGCCGACCTCGCCGCCCGGCACGGGATCGTGTTCGACGCTGTCGGCGGCCTCACCATGGGTGCGGACCCGCTGGCGCACGGTGTCGCGATGGTCACCGGCAAGGCCTGGTTCTCGGTGCGCAAGGAGCAGAAGCAACGCGGCCGCGAGCAGTGGATCGAAGGCACCCGGATCGAGCCCGGGATGCGGGTGATGCTCGTCGACGACGTGATCAGCACCGGGGGATCGACCGAGAAGGCGTACGAGCGCGTCACGGCGGTCGGCGCCGTCGTCACCGGGGTGATCCCGATGGTGGACCGCGGCGACGTCGCCACGAAACGCTTCGCGGCGCGGGGCGTGCCGTTCGTCGCGCTGGTCACGTATCGCGATCTGGGGATCGAACCTGTCAAAGACGTCTGAGCGCATCAATATTCGGTGCTGACGCGTCAAAACCGCGTCAAGATCCGTGCTCCTGGCGTCCAGCGGGCGCACGGTGGCTGTATGACATTGCTGGACTACGTGCCGTCGCTACACAAGGCCGCCACGAGCCGGATTGATCCTGCGATTTGGCCGCTGACCGCGGGCGTCGACGACCTGGGTCGGCTCTGCGTCGGAGACGTCGCGTTGACGGATATCGCCGACGAGTTCCACACCCCCACATATGTTCTCGATGAGGCCGACTTCAGGTATCGGCTGCAGCAGTACCGCGGCGCCTTACGGGGTGTCGAGATCCTCTACGCCGCCAAGTCGTTGCTGACCACCGACGTCGCGCGGTGGGTCGTTGAGGAGGGCATAGGCCTCGACGTCAGCTCCGCCGGCGAGCTTGCGATCGCGTTGGCCGGCGGTGTGGATCCGAGCCGAATCATCCTGCACGGCAACGCGAAACCGGTCGATGAATTGGCCGCCGCCGCTACCGTCGGCATCGGGCGCATTGTCGTGGATTCTGCGATGGAGATCGCCTATCTGTCGTGCGTGGCCCGGCGGCCGCAACCGGTGCTGATCCGAGTGACGCCGGGCATCGACATCGGCGGCCACCCTGCGGTGGTGACGGGCATTGACGACCAGAAGTTCGGATTCCCCCGCACTGACGGGCGCGCTCTCGCGGCCGCACAACGCATCCTCCACCAACCGGCACTCGAATTGGTTGGCCTGCATTGCCATATCGGATCTCAAGTCACCGATGCAACGATCTACGGTGAGGTTATTCGGCGGATGATCGCCACTATGGCCGATATCCGGCGCAGCCACGGCGTGGTCTTGCACGAGCTCAATATCGGTGGCGGACATGGCGTGCCGTACGTCAGCGGCGATCCGGCGCTCAATCTGGACGAACTGGCGGACATCATCGACGACGCGCTCGATTGGGCGTGTGCGGCAGAGCGGTTCCCGCGGCCGAGGATTGTGGTCGAGCCGGGGCGTGCGATCAGCGCCCGTGCTGGTGTGACTCTGTACCGGGTGGTTTCGGTGAAATCGCAGCCGGGCGGTCGTACGTTTGTTTCGGTGGATGGCGGCATGTCGGACAACCCGCGTGTGGCGCTGTATGGCGCGAAATACACGGTGACGCTGGCTAATCGGCACGCGCTTGGGCCGACGCAGCGGGTGACGGTGGCGGGCCGGCACTGCGAATCCGGTGACGAGATCGCCCGCGATGTCGAGTTGCCCGCCGACGTTCATCCCGGCGATCTGCTCGCGGTAGCGTGCACCGGGGCGTACCAGCACAGTATGGCGTCGAACTACAACATGGTCGGCAGGCCGCCGATCGTCGCCGTCAAGGGCGGACGGGTGACCGAACTCGTGCGCCGCGAGACGACGGCGGACCTGTTGGCCCGCGACCGCGGCTGGTCAGGCGGCGTCGTCCTTCACGACTAGCACGCCGGTCGGCTCGACCCCGACCGTCACCGGATCGCCCGGCGAGAAGGCTTTGGCCTGCGAGCTGGCCATCTGGGCACTGATCACCGAGCCGTCCGCCAGCGCGGCGTATACCCGGGAGATCGGTCCGAGGAACGCCACCGAGCTGATCGTCGACGTGCCAGCGGAATCGGCGACGATGGTGACCGACTCCGGGCGCACCATCGCCAGGCCCGGTCCTGCGATCGACCCCTCCAACGCCGGCACCGACGTACCCAGCAGATGGGCCTGGCCACCCGAAACCTGCGCTGGCACTTTGTTGTTCAGGCCGACGAACTCGGCGACGAACGGCGTCGCGGGATTGGCGTAGAGGTCGGCCGGGGCCGCCAGCTGCTCGAGCCTGCCCTGGCTCATCACGCCGACCCGGTCCGCGACGGCGAGGGCCTCCTCCTGGTCATGGGTGACGAACAGCGTCGTCGTGCCGACTTCCAGCTGGACGCGCCGTATCTCGTCGCGCAGCTGGGCGCGCACCTTCGCGTCCAGCGCCGAGAGCGGCTCGTCCAGCAGCAGCACCCGCGGCTGGATCGCCAGCGCCCTGGCCAGCGCGACACGCTGCTGCTGTCCGCCGGAGAGCTCGCTGGCGTACTTGTGCTTGTGTGCCGACAGCCCGACCAGATCCAGCATGTCGGCGGCCTGAGACATGCGCTCGCTCTTGGCTTTTCCACGCATCTTCAATCCGAAGGCGACGTTGTCGAGCACTGTCAGATGCGGAAACAGGCTGTAGGCCTGGAACACCATGCCCATGTCGCGTTTGTTGGCGGGCACATTGCTGACGTCCTTGCCACCGACCGACACCGTGCCCGACGTCGCTTCATCGAGGCCGGCGAGGATTCGCAGCGCCGTGGTCTTGCCGCACCCGGACGGGCCGAGCAGCGCGACGAGCTCGCCCGGCTCGATGTGCAAGCTGAGCCCGTCCAGTGCCTTGACGCTGCCATACAGGCGGGTCAACTCATTGAGTTCGACGGCGACTCCAGTTGTCATGCGGCGACTCCAGGTTGAACGACGTTCTCGACAGTGGCACGGCGGCGGCCGCGCGTCAGCAGCGACAGCACGAGCAGCAGCACGAAGCCGAACAGCAGCACAGCCAGCGACGCGGCCACCGACGTCGGGCCGTCCGTCTTGCCGATCTGGACGATCTGAACCTGCAGCGTCTGGTAACCGCTCAGCGACGCGATCGTGTACTCACCCAGCACGACAGCGATGGAAATGAAAGCGGCCGAGAGGATTCCGGACCAGATGTTGGGCACCACGACCCGCAGGATCGTCGTCGCCCAGCCGGCACCCAACGAGCGCGCGGCCTCTGCGAGCGTCTTCAGGTCGATGGCTGCCAGCGCAGCGTCGATCGCGCGATATGCGAATGGCAACACCAGCACTACGTAGACGAACGTCAGCGTCAACGCCGATTCACCGAGGAAGTACGTCACCCATAGATAGACGTTGCGCAGCCCGACCACGATCACGAGCGCCGGGATCGTCAGGGGAAGCAGACACAGAAACTCCACCATGCCCTTGGCCCACGGCGTCCGTAGCCGCACCCAGATCATCGTCGGCACCAGCACCAGCAGCATGGCCACGACCGTGAAACCCGCCAGCAGCAACGAGATAACGATCGACTGGTACAACGCTTCGTCTGCGATCAGGTTCTGCCACGCCTGCATGGTGCGTCCGCCGGCGATCAGGTTGCGGGTGGAGAAGTCGGCCATCGCGTACAGCGGGAACAAGAAGAACAGCCCGAACGCCACCCAAAGCATAGCGCGAAAGACCTTGCCGCCCAGCGTTCTCCGCCTCACCGCAGCCACCTCGCCGTGCGTCGGACCAGTGCGTTGTAGGCCACCATCACCACGGCCACAACGATGATCATCTCTAGCGCCAACGCGTACGCGAACCCGGACTGGCCGAGCACCACCTCGCTGGTCAGCGCGGCCCGGATCAGTAGCGGCAGGATCGGGCTGCCCTGGCTGACCAGCGCAGCGGCGGTCGCATATGCCGCAAAAGCGTTGGCGAACAACAGGAGCGCCGAGCCCAGGAACGCCGGCGTGAGTAGCGGGACCGCAACTTCGCGCCAGTAGCGCCACGTCGACGCCCCGAGGCTGACCGCCGCCTCGCGCCACTGCTCTCGCAGTCCTTCGAGTGCGGGTACGAACACGATCACCATCAGCGGGATCTGGAAGTACGTGTAGACCAGGATCAGCCCGGTCAGGCTGTACAGCCAGCCGGAGCCCGCCAGGTTCCATCCGAACACCTGCTGCACCCACAGCGTCAGCACGCCGTTGAGTCCGATCGTGGCCAGGAATGCGAATGCCAGTGCGACGCCGCCGAACTGAGCCAAGACGCTGCACAGTGAGATCACCGCGCGGCGCACCATCGAGGTGGGCGGATTGCTCACGATCAGCCACGCCAGCACCGCGCCGAGGAACGCCCCGATCAGGGCCGTGCTGGCCGAAAGCAGCACACTCTTCCACAGCGCCGCCAGCGCCGTGCCGGAGAACAGCGCCTCGATGCGCGCCAGCGAAAACGCGCCGTCGGCGAAGAACGCGCTGACGATCACCGTCACCGTAGGGATGATCAGGAAGATCACCACAACAGCGAGGAACGGCAGCAGCGGCAATGCGTCCCGTAACCGTCGCAACACGTCAGCCGATCGCCCCGGCCCAGTTGTCCGCCAGATACTTGGTGGCCTTTTCGGTCTGGTCCGGAGACGGGACGGTGACGGGGCCGTCGATGACCGGGATCTTGTTCACCACGGCCTTGTCGATCGTGCCCGCCTGCAACATCTGGTCGGCCCGCACGGGCCGTACCCCGCCCGCGGCCAACAGGTTCTGGCCTTGGTCGCCGTAGAGGAATTCCTGCCACAGCCGCGCGGCCGCGGGGTGCGGCGCGTCCTTGTTGATCGCTTGGTAGTAGTAACCGGCGACCACAGCGTTCGGCGGGACGACAACCTGCCAGCTCGGCAGCTTCGCGGTCACGGCGGCATTCAGGTAGTTCCAGTCGATCACCACCGGAGTCTGACCGGACTCGATGGTCGCCGGGGTCGGGTCGACCGGAAGGAAGCTGCCCGCCGCCTTGAGCTTGCGGAAGAAGTCGACGCCCGGTGCGATGTCGTCGGCCGAACCACCCTGTGACAGCGCGACCATCAGCACCCCGGAGAACGCCGACCCGGCCTGCGTGGGATCGCCGTTCAGCGCGACTTTGCCCTTGTATTCGGGCTTGAGCAGATCGTCGACACCCGTGACCGGCGGCACCTTGGAGCTGTCGAATCCGATCGACATGTAGCCGCCGTAGTCGTTGACCCAGGCGCCGTTCGGGTCCTTGTACGCCGCCGGGATGTCGTCCCACGTCGCCACCGTGTAAGGCGCGAACATCGCCGTGTTGGCGAGCGCCACCGACTGGCCCAGATCGAAGACATCGGGCGCGGTGCTCTTGCCCTTCTGCTGGTTGGCGGCGTTGATCTCATCCTGGCTGGCGGCATCGGGCTGCGCCGAGTTGACCTTGATGCCGTATGTGTCCGAGAACGCCTTGATGATCGCGCCGTAGTTGGCCCAATCCGGCGGCAGGGCAATCACATTGAGCTCGCCCTCCCTCTTGGCGGCCTCCACGAGGGCGTCCATCCCGCCGAAGTCGGCGGCCGATTTTGCCTCGCTGGCGTTGACTCCGGACTGCGTCTTTTCACCCTCGCTCTTCTTCTCCGGCGGGGCGCAGGCGATCAGGCCTGCAAGGACGAGGGCGGACGCGGCGGAAACTGCCAGGAGAGACCTTTTCATTGGCGAAACCTTCCGATGGGTAAGAGACGGCGCGGTGGCTCTGGGGTTACGCCGCCGGGTCTCTGCGGTGAATGAATCCAACGGGGCGACCGAACCCTACCGTGACGGGCGGCGATGTGGGTGCGAGTTCTTCGGAGTCGGACCGGATTACGGCTGGCCGCGCATTTGCCCTGGTACGAGCGCTAGCATCACTGTGTGGCTGAACGCGAAGCCTCGGGGGACTTCGACTACCTCTGGGACGACCCGTCCGACGTGGACGGGGTGACCAGCGATGACCAGGACTTCCAGGCCCAGCCGGCGGAGGAACTGGACCCTCGGCTGAACGACCCGGGTGACGATCAGTGGGATGACCCGGACGACAACTTCTGGGATAACCAACCGGAGGTCGTTGACCCCGGCCACTTCGACGCGTTCGACGACAACACGTGGCGATTCACGCCTGCGCCCCCGCCGTGGTATCGCACCAAGCAGGCCGTGACCGCGATCATCGCCGCGTCCGCCGCGCTGGCGGCGATCGTGGTGTCAGGGGTGCTGCTGGTGTTCCGCAGCCCGGGCGACACCGTCAACCAAGTGACCTCGTCAGTCACCCCGACAGCGCCGACCAGCGTCGCGCCGATTCAGGTGGCGAGCAGCGAGGCGCCGCCACCACCACCGTCGCCGCCGCCCGAACCGCCGCCGGAGACGGCGGCCTCGCCGGTAAGCCCCGCCCCGAGCCCCAACCCGGCGTATGAGCCGCGGCCCGCCAAGCCGCCGGAGATCGGCGTGACGCGCACCCCGGTGACGCGCCAGCCGATCAGCGTTGCGCCACAGCCGCGCGGCTCCGCAAATATGCGGCGCTAAGCTGCGCGGCTAGCTAGGCTGCGCTTTCACTTGCCGCCCATAGCTTTTCGACGTCTGCCAGTGCCCCGTTCATGCTTTCCGCGGCGAGCGGCTTGAGCTCGGCCATCGCCGGATTCACCTCGGCCATCGTCAGCTCGGCGATGATGAATCGCGGTTGCAGACCGGTCAGCGACACCGCATGCGGCAGCCAGGTTTGGTTGTGGTCCCAGCCTTCTCGAGGTGTGCCGGGCCCATAGCCACCGCCGCGGCTGGCGAGCACGACGAAGTCGGTGCCGCTCAGCAGCCCGCCACCGGTTTCGGTGTCGATCGACAGCCCCGGTGCGACGATGTGGTCGATCCACGCCTTGATCGTGCTGGGCGGCCCGAAGTTGTACAGCGGAAGACCGAGCAGCACCGTGTCGGCGCGCTTGATTTCGTCGATCAATTCCACGCTCAGCGCGAACGACGCGTCCTGCTCGGGCGTGCGCTGCTCGGCGGGCACCATGCGGGCCAGCCCGGTCTCGGCGTCGAGGTGCGGAATCGGGTTCACGGCGAGGTCGCGGTAGGTGACCGTGCCGCCGGGGTGCGTCACGCGCCAGCGCTCCGCCGCGCGGGCGGTGAGCCGCCGGCTGACGGACTGATCGCCCTGGACGGACGAGTCGATGTGAAGCAGGTTGGCCATCTTTAGTCCTCCATAGATAGTTTGTGTGGCACTAACTATCTATAGCAGACGGTTTATTCCAGTAACCTGGGTAGGTGGCTGACCTGCCGATTGTCCAGCCGGCGGAGCATCTGTCCGCCCCGCTGCTCGTCCACCTGGCCCGTCGTATGCAGACCGAGGCCGAGGTCGAGCTCGCGGCGTTCGGCCTGCGGACTCGGCACGTCATTGCGCTCACCCTGCTGCGCGATCTCGGCGAGCAGAACCAGTCGGACCTCCCCGCGACGCTGGGCATGGACCCCACCAATGTGGTCGCACTGCTGAACGAGTTGGAGGCCGACGATCTGGTGCAGCGACGCCGATCGGCGCAGGATCGTCGGCGCCACACCGTGTCTCTGACCGCCGCAGGCAAGGCACGCCTGAAGGACATCGAGGACCTTCTCACCGGCGTCGAGCAACGGGTGCTGGATCCGCTGTCACCCGAGGAGCAGCAGACGTTGTACGCGCTGCTGTCGCGCGCGACCGCGAGCCCCACATGCGCGGAGGCCCTCGACACCACTCGGGCGTGCATGGAGGGCCAGCACCAGGAATAGTCTGGAGCAATGGCCGAATTCGATGCCGTGGCCATGTTCGCGGAATCGCCCGTGGCGATGCTCGCCACCGTCGGGGCCGACGGTGCGCCGCACGTCGTCCCCGTCGTGTTCGCAGTACACGGCGACGTGGTGTACACCGCCGTCGACGCCAAACGAAAGTCCACCAAGAAACTGCGCCGACTGGCCAACATCGAAGCCAATCCACACGTGAGCCTGCTCGTCGATCACTACGACGATGACTGGTCGCAGCTGTGGTGGGTGCGGGCCGACGGCGAAGCGGCGGTCCACTACAGCGGCGAGGAGATGGCCGGCGGCTACGCGTGGCTGCGTCAGAAATACCTTCAGTACCAACGAATTGCGCTCGATGGGCCGGTCGTCACCGTCGACGTGAAGAAGTGGTCGTCCTGGCAGGCGTAGTTTTGCTCAGCCGGTCGGCACCTTGTCGAGGAATCCCAGCACAGTCTGGATGCGGCCCGAGTCGTCGCTGACCGCGACGTCGAAGCCGACAATCGGTGCCGGTGACCCTGCGGGGCCGAGCTCCCAGCCGAACCGGGCTTGGTTGTGGTGCCCGTCGACGGGCCCGGCGAGCCGGAAGCTGAAGCCAGCAAACTGTTGTTGGACCGCCCCGATCATCGACGTGATCGCCTCGCGTCCCTCGGCGACGGCTAGCGGATCGACGTAGCGGGCGTCCTCGGTGTAGAGCCGATCCACGGCGTCGCGGCGGGCGCTCGGATCGGTTTCGTTCCAGGTGTCGATGTAGCGCTGTGCGAGTTCGTTATAGGAAGTCATGGCTCTCACCCTCGCGTTCGGAATGGACGTCTGTCGATTACCCGGCGGGTAGCGCAACGTCACTCCGACGGTCCCAACATGGCGTGCATCTGGCCGATCTCGAACTGTTGCCATTCGACGATGATCTTGGCCATCTTGACTGTCGTCGGATTCTCGCCCTGCGCGACCTCGGGTTCGGCCATCGCGACCGCACCCTCGTGATGACTGATCATCGATCGCAGCCACAGATTGTCGAAATCGGCACCCTTCAGCGTGGGCAGCTTGCCCATCGTCGCCGCGTCGACCATGCCGTCCATTCCCATCCCGTCGTGTCCCATGCGATCCGTGGCAGCCGGTTCGTCCCACTGCCGAAGCAGTCCCTGCAACGTGTCGACCTGAGCCTGCTGATCCAGAGCAATGTGTTTGGCCATGACGATGAGTTCATGGTTCGTGGTGTGGGACGGCACCATCGCGGCCATGTCGAGTGCCTGCTGATGATGCGGGATCATCTTCTGCGCGAACGTGACGTCTGCCGCGTTGTGCTTCGTCGACTGTGACTCCGGCGTTGGCGAAGGTACCCCACATGAACTCACGACGGCGGTCATAATTACCGCTGCAAGGAGAGTGGCAATGCGCATCCCGACGGACGGCATGAACCCAGCCTAAGGACTACCGTCCCGCTGGGCGCAACGTCACGTGCACGACGTGTTCGGTTGGACGAACCCCGATCGATGTCCAACGTCAAGCCGCCGACGCCGTCGAAGACACGTTCGCCGGCGCCGAGTGTGATCGGCACGACGTGCAGGCGCAGCTCGTCGACCGCGCCCCGCGACAGTTACTGGTTGAGCGTGGCCGCACCACCGGCGATCGCCACCTGTCGGTCGCCCGCGGCCG
>DASRJA010000647.1:0-6799 GCA_035649695.1 Mycobacterium sp.
AACTCAAGAAACCCCAACGGAGCCTTGCTGTCCCGCTACCAGGATAAACCGGCGTGTCGCCCGCAATACCCGCCACATCGTATAGTTCTGTCCACACTGGACACATGAGTTACGCGCAGAAGATATGGCAACCGGCTTAGACGAGAACCGCGGCAGCTGACGCTGCACCGACGTGAAGTTCACGAAGCCCTTCACCAAGCGCGCTCGGTTCAGGAAGACGAACAATGGAAGCGGCAGTACGGACTGCGGTCCGGCATCGAAGCGACGATCTCCCAAGCGGTCCGCGGATTTGGTCTTCGCCGGTCGCGCTACCTTGGGCTGACGAAAACCCAACTGCAACATGTGTTAACTGCAGCAGCGATCAATCTGGCCCGGGTGGACGCCTGGCTCCGCGACATCCCTCTCGCCGGCACCCGCAGCCATCACATCGCCCGATTGTTAGCTGCTGCAACATAGTTGCGGATTTGCCAACGGTGTCAAGTTTGGTCGAATAATCCGCAGGAGCGGTTGAACAAGGAGATCCGTCGCCGTACCGACGTGGTCGGGATCTTCCCCAACCGCGCCGCCATCGTCCGCCTCGTCGACGCGGTCCTTGCCGAGCAGACCGACGAGTGGACCGAGCAACGCAGATACATGGGTTTGGAACTGCTTGCCAAGGCCCGCAAGGAAACCTCGAAGACCAACAACCACCCGAACCGGTGACGCAGTCCCAAACCGAGCTGACCGCCGCCTAAACTACCGACACCGGATCACCGATGGCCGTCACTCGTACACCATCCCCCTCAATGTGACCCACTGGCGCCATTCCTCGGGAGTGTGGGGCTCCCGATCGGCGTGCAGAAGCAGGTCCGCGCACAGGCCGCAGCGACCGCGCTGCAGCGTGAGCAGGCGCAAAGTGCTGCGGTCAAGCGGCGGCGGTTTTCTGCCGCGCCATTGGTTCCAGTAGTCGGTCAGCGCGAATTATCAGGGGATACCCGCCAGTGACCTTGCGGTAGCGGACGATCGGGGTCCAGGCCATCAACGGGAGATAGGCGCCACTGGCGATGTCGCCGAACACCCAATGGTTAGATCTGGACGGGTTGAACCGGCCGAAGTACCGGCGGATGATCCACCGCTTCGGCTTGCCGGGGTGGCTGTGGCAGACCCATCCGCTGATGCCGCCCAGGCGTACGGCGGCTGCCCGGCAGTCGGGGCATGCATTGGAGGCTGCAGCCGCCTGTGGCGCGGCGGGCCGGTTCAAGCTCGGAATCGGTTCGACAGTCAGTTTGACGAGTCAGTCTCGTAGGTTGCGGAGCGGTCGGTGTTTGGCCATCCGAGCGAACCCGGGAATCCTGCCGTGGTGACTAGAGGTGGCGAATTGGACGTGCGACCCCGTCACGGTGTCAAAGATGGATCCGATCTGGACCCCATAGGTGTTTTAGGTCGTCGGGCATGCCGCCACCAACTACAAGTCGTGTTGTCAGCCGGACGTCGGTGCCCGGGCCGATCCTTCCACTCGTCGGATCCTGCTCGTAGATCCACGACCAGAATCCGCCGAGGCCACCACCGAGGTTCCCACCGATAAGGTCGACCCCCGACTGGATGAACCGATATTGGTCGGGAGACGGAACCACCCCCCGCGTTTCCACCTCGTAGGCGTCGTCGCTGCCGCCGGTAGCCCACGCGACGAACTGGGCGTAGGTCCGGGTCGGCACCTCGCGGACCTTCGCGATCGTGTGACCACGCAGGCCGACCAGGCTGACTACATCGATTAGATCCGGCACCTTTCTTCGCATCTCGATCGGGTCAGGCTCGGCCAGTAGTGGCGACAGCGCTGACGGGTCGAAGAAAGTCGGTGGGTCCAGGTGTCCGCGAGACAACTCAATCGCGTGCCGGGTCACCGCATTGATCAGTTGTGTATAGACGCTGCTGGCCGCGGTCAACGTTGCCGCCGGCGGGAGGTCCTCGAAAAACTCCGGGTTCTGTCGTGCGAAGTCGAGGTCGTTCCGGGTCTGGATGTAGTACAGCTTCTTCGTGCGAGCGTCGGCGAGGGCAGCCACGAACGCGTCCTGCTCCTCAGGCGTTGGCAGCGGCAGCGGGATGGTGTCGTACGTGGCGACCTCAATCTCGTACGCGCCAGGGCTGTTCTTTGCGATCGTTGGGAACTCCTTATAGCGCCTGAGCACCTCATCGATCGTAACGGTGGGCGAGATCTCCGCGCCGGTGCCGGCCTTTTGGTACATCGTCGCCGTGTATTCCGACCGCGTGCTCTCGCTCTGATTGCTCTTGTTGAACTCAGCCTTGAAGCTGCCGCCTGCCACCAGACCATTCGCCTCCGCCTGCAGGGACGCGGCAAGTTTCGACTGAGACTCCGAGGAGACCGATGTAATCCGGATCACGGCGTAGAACTCACCGCCAGTCTGCAACCCGCGAACGAACGAGTCGCCGAACGCCTTCGTGAACTCCTCAAACCGCATGGAGTCCAACAGGTCCTGTGCTGGTCCTTTGGCCTGGAACCCCCGGCCGCGCTTGAGCGGATTTGCCACCACGACGCTCGCGACAACGAAGGTTGAGCTTGAGTTGTAAGAAGAGGATTCGGAAAACTGGGCTTTGGCCGAAGCAGAGAAGAAACCGTACCGCCCTTGAGCCTCGAAAGACATTCCGAGGGTGCTCATTAGCCGCTCGTGCGAGTTTACGATCTCAATGTGAGCTGATGCTGTCTGGCCCAAGGTCGGGGGAGGGACCTCGAACCCTTCCAGCGCTGTGCCGACTGCAAGGCCGGATTGACTGTTGAATCCCATCGCGATCTCTTCGTCGTTAAAGATGATCCTGCGCACTTGTGCGATCTTCTCGGACATCTCTACACTCACCTTTCAGCAATTGAACGCGGCTAACCCATCAGCTTCGTTGACGTCGTCGAGCATCGCGTTCGAACTCCCAGCACGTCGAATTCAAAAGGCGACAATCGACAACAGCGGGTCCGAGAGCTCTGCGGTCGCATCGTTCACGTCGCTTGATATCAGCTCAGATGTTGGCGGCAACTCACCGTTCGAAATCAACGGGTGATTACTGGGGTCCAGGTCGGCGAACGGGTCTCCGTCGACAAGACATGTGACGCATGCAAAGACCGCATCCAGGCCGGCGGAGCCCGCGACAGTGATGTCGGCGAGGAAGGCGGGGACCTCTTCGAATGAGACGTCGCTGGTGTAGAGGTCTCCGACGTTGGTGCTCCACGCATCGTTAACGGACGTGGCCAGGAGGATTAGGGCGGTGTGCGCGCTGACAACGAGATTAGCGTTGGACTGTATTGCATCGGCTTGAGTGCTGGCGCTGTCTGGGTTTCCTGCTTCTACTGCACCGTCGTATCGCTCCAACGAGGTGACCAGGGCCGCCATGGTGTCGGCCACGATCAGTTGGTTGGCCGCGTACCTGATAAACGTTGCTTGTGGTTCGTCGGCTTGTATTGCTTCCTCGAGAAGTTGCGCGTCGCTGATGGTGACTTGGTCGAAGTCATCACGTGGAGGGTCGTTTGCCAAGCGCTGGTAGCGGTTGCCGATGGCCCAAGCGGCGAAGCTGCTGACGCCGAGGATCCCCCCGACAAGTAGCCCCGCGGGAGCGCCGAGCCCGGTCGCACTGCCCGCGGCTGCAACGACTATTCCAGCACCTCCGAGCACGACGGCCGTGTCGTTGGCGACGACGGCTGCGTTTGCGGCTGCGGTTTTGGCCTTCTGGCGTTGCTCCGCACTCACCTCAGTCATGTCGTTGTTCCATTCGTTTCACTGCACCCGGCTGGGGTTTCATAGACAATTTGCTGCCAAAAGCGATCTCGGCAAATCCGATAACATGGCGGGAATCGGTCGTGGAAGCGAGTTATTTGCTCTACTGGGCGTGCCGCGTCAAATCGCGAGCCCGGTCGAGATGGCGAGCCCGGTCGAGATGGCGAGCGTGGATACGGTCGCGATGGTGACGAGGCGGATCATGATGTGCTCCTTTCGCGGAGCGTGTTTGGGCAGGGGCAACCGAGCTAGGTAGGGAGGAGCGCGCGTTCGACTGCTGCTATTAGGGCTGGACGCGCGAACCCCGATCGTGCTGTGCGGCTACTTGAGTTTGGTCCAGGCGTGTGCCCAGACGGCTGCGTCAAGGCAGTTGTATTCGTTGCGCAGGTTGCTCAGGGTCAGGGTTGAGCCGTTGAGGGACCAGGTGAGCGTCATCGGCGCGGTCGTGCCGGCCTCGGTGAGTTCGAGAGTGTCGCGGAAGACCTGGTAGGTGCCGCGCCAGCCGATGTCTCTTGTCCCGCCGTTGGTCTGTTGGTACTGGGTGAGGTTGCCGTGGTCGAAGACGACCTCGAGGGTGGTGTGTGCCGGGGTGCCGGGCGGGGGCGTGGCGTGGCAGGCGGCGACGATGTCGGCCACGCCCGACCGCCGCGAGTAGGTGCCGTCGATGGGTGCCGCCTTCTGCGACGCTTCGCCGAACCCGGCGCAGGATACGGATTCCGGGTCGGCGTGCAACTGGTCCTTCAGTGCCTGGATCTGGTCTAGCCATTTGTTGGTGCTGGCGTCGCGGCGCAGTGACGCGTAGACGGGGTCAAGTGCGGTGCGCAGCTCAGCTAGTTGTCGGGGAAGGGCGGTCGGCAGCGTCATGGCGTTCTTGCAGAGCACCGGAAGGGCCTGTTGCTCCTCTTGGCGGGAGGCGTCGATCGCGGGCTGCAGGGCCGTGTCGGCTGCCTTGCGCAGGATGTCGCGCTGAGTCCCGGAAAGCTTCGCCCAGGCTGCTTTTCCCATGATGATGAGGAGCGGCCGCGGCCACAGGTTGAGGTTGGCGGTGGTGTACTTGGCGATCGTGTCGTAACGGTTGCCGGCGATCGATTCGAGCTGCTGCTCGTATCCGTCGACGCCGTGCAGCTTCGCACCGGACGGCTCCGGGACCGCTGTGGCTCCGAGGGTTTGCAGGGTCATCTGGGTCAGCGCGGAGTCCTGGTCGGCGATGCGGGCGCCGACGAAGTCGGCGGGGGTCAGGAAGGGTTTGGCGATGCCCATTACCTTGCGCATCGGCCCTGGCAAGACCGCGACGCCGACCACCCCGGCGGCGGGCACGCTGTCGAGCATTTGTGTCGGGATGCCGGCTTGGAAGACGCTCGCCTGCAGGTTGTAGCTGTCCACGAGCATCGGGGCGAGCAGCGCCTGGAATGAGGTGACGCCCACCCGGTCCATGGCTCGTGCGCCGACCTCGGCCATGTCGACCTTTGCCTGCTCGACGTCGTGGACGGTCTGCGCCTCGTAGTCGGTTTCGCCGAGTCGCCACGCTTGCTTCACCTCGATGCGGATTGAGCCGTGGGACAGGTCGTGCACCTGGTTGATCCAGTCTGTCAGCTGCGTCGGTGCGCCGTCGTTGCCGACGGCTAGGGTGAGGACCGCGCTGACTTGGGCGTCGACGCTGCCGCCGGCGCGGTTGGGCACGTTGCTGCTGCACGCCGTCGTCGCAGTCGCGAGCCCGGCGACGGCTGCGATGAGCCGCATGTAGGTCTGTGCGTTCATGGCGCACCTCCGTTTCGACGCCCTCGACGCTTTCGACGCTACGGATTCGCCGACGGCCGTCCATCAGGGACAGGCCGCAGAGTTCGTCGCCGTTCCATCGGGGCTAGCCCGGACGCTGCGGCTGCTGCAGGAACGCCAGGACGGCAAGCACCCGGCGGTGGTCGTCGCTCGATTCGGTGAGGTGGAGCTTGTGGAAGATGCGGCTGACGTGCGTCTCCAGTGTCTTGGCGCTCACGAACAGCCGCTGCGCGATCGCCGTGTTCGATCTGCCTTCGGCCATTAGAGCCAGGACATCTCGCTCGCGTGCGGTCAGCTCGGACAGCGGTCCGGGATCGCGGGGCCGCCGGATGAGTGTGGTGACGATGGTCGGGTCCAGGACACATTCGCCCTCGATTACCCGGTGCAGCGCGTCGAGGATGACGGCGACGTCGGTGACGCGGTCCTTGAGCAGGTAGCCGAGGTGCTCGGGTGCCTGGCCGAGCAGTTGTGACGCATAGCCGGACTCGAGGAACTGCGAGAGCACGACGATTCCCATGCCGGGAAAGGCATCCCGGATCGCGTGGGCGGCGTCGAGCCCTTCGGTGGTGAACGTGGGGGGCATCCGGATGTCCACGATGGCCGCATCCGCCGCCACGCGATTCAGCTCGCGTAACAGCTGCGGCGCGTCCGCAGCGGTGGCGACGACCTGGACTCCGGCCTCGGCGAGCAGGCGGGCCAGCCCCTCGCGCACGAGCAGCGAGTCATCGGCGATGACAATCTTCACGGCCCACTGCTCCCCTCGGCGGGATCCTTGCCTCGACCATTGTCCCCCCGGTTGGACGAGCAGCAATCAGGAGCGTGCCGCCGAGGGCTTCAATGCGGTCGGCCAGCCCGCGCAGCCCGGAGCCCGTCGGGTCGGCGCCGCCGCGGCCATTGTCGATGATCGTGGCGATCACGGACCCGTCCTCTTCGCGGACATCGACCGCCGCCAACGACGCACCCGCATGCTTGGCGATGTTGCTCAGCGCCTCCGCGCATGCGAAGTACAGCGCAGCCTCGACGGCCGGCGACAGTCTGCCAACCGTCACCGAGACTTCGGTCAGGTGGGCGGTGTGCGCGGCGAGCGTGGGCAGCGCTGCGGCAAGACCTGCTGTCCCAAGGACGGCGGGCCGCACTCCGTGGGCAAATTGCCGCAGTTCGGCCTGGCCGTCCGCGACCTCGGCGAGCACTCTTGGCAACTGCTCGGCCAGGGCGGGGTCCTGTTTGACGGCGGGTCGTTCCAGAAGAGCGGCGACCCTTCGCAGGCG
>DASRJA010000648.1:0-2794 GCA_035649695.1 Mycobacterium sp.
GCGCCACCGGCGAGGTCGCCCCAGTCGATCGGTCCGGCGGGGTTGATCGCGAACACGGTGGCGGCGAAGCGGTAGGTGCGGGCCAGCCGCTTCGGCGTGACGCCGATGAGCTCCTTGAACCGCCCACAGCATCGCCGACGCCCCGCCGGCATCGCGTGCCGGGATGGTCGAGCCGCGCTGCCGCCAGCATCGAGCCGGCGCCGATCCCGGACGAGCGCCCGGCATGTAATGCAACTCCCGTGGCTAGTTGTCCGATAAGCGACATTATGTCAAGTTGACGGCGCGACCGGACAACCGAGCGTCGTGTCGGCTCCGACATTTCCCGGCGGTCGATCCCGGTGGCCCCTACGATGAAGCTGCCTTCCCGCACCGCCTCTTTAGCGGCCGAGGGAGACTTTCACATGGCGCAGATCAGCCGCCGCGCGGTCCTGTTGGGCGTCGTCGGTGCTGGGCTTGCGGCCTGTTCAAAGCCCTTTGCTCAGCCGAGCGTCCCCCCGACAGCACCACCCAGTCCCGGCCCGATACCCACCCTCGGCCCGGCACCCTCGATCGACGCGCGGCCACGGTGGCCGCTTACCGGCAAGCTGCTGAAGAACGAGCGCTTGGCGCGGCACGCCGCGGTTGCGGTGAAGGTGCCCGACAATCGCCGCGAGCATCCGCAGACCGGGATCGACAAGGCTGACATTGTCTTTGTTGAACTCGAGGGCTACCGGGACGCGTCGGGCTACAGCGGGACTCGGCTCGTTCCGGTCTTCCACTCCCGCATGGCGAACAGCGTCGCGCCAGTGCGCTCCATTCGGCCGGTAGACATCCCGCTACTCAGCCCGATCCACGCGCTGATCGGCAATACCGGCGCTTCGCGTTGGGTGGTCAACTACGTCGAGCACTATCGCGCCCATCTCGAAGGCCTGCTGTCGTACATGAACGCCCTCCGCACCGGCTCATACGGCATTGATGCATCGCGGGTGTACAGCCTCAACGGTCACAACTATTACGACAAGGCAGTTATCTGCCATCCGAAGGTGCTCGCCCGGCAGACCAAACGCTTCCGTTCGGGGCCGCCGCAGCCCTACTTTCCCTTTGCCTCGACCCGCGATGAGGTCAGCGCCAAGGAAGGCAAACGCGGCCGCTCGATCCGGATCCCCTACCAGGGCGACAGCTACTTCATGGGCTACGACTATGACAAGAAGACCAAGCGCTATCGGCGCAGCATGCCATGGGGTCCACATGTGTTGACCAATGGCCGTCGGGTGTCGACCGACAATGTGCTCGTGATCAAGGCCAAGCAGCATTACGGCAAAGTCTTCCGCGGTGGCGGCCATGACGAGCCGCTGCACGACATCATCAAGACCCGGGGCAAGTTCTACTATTTCAACCGCGGCCGCTATGTCACCGGCACCTGGCGCAAAGGAAAAGTACAAGAGCCGTTCGAATTCACCCTCAACGATGGAAGTCCACTCAAGATGGCACCCGGGCAGACCTTTGTCGAACTGCCCGACATCGGTGCCAAGGTACGCATCAAGGCCCGATCCGTACCGATGTGATCTCTCAGAGGCCCGGCTCTCGGATGACTCGATGACGCCGTCCAGTGAAATGTCTAACGCGATGTCCGGAAAGTCATCCGCGCTCAGGCGCCGGTGGACACCTTGCGGGCGGTTTGAAACAGCTGCACCAACTGCTCGGTCGTCGTAGCGTCCTGCGCCTCTTTGTCGTCCCGCCACCGGCCCGTGAAGCGAGGGAAGCGCATCGACAGACCGGCGTCATCCTTCAGCCGGCCCCAGCCGGCGGTGTGGTTGGGCGACAACGTGAGCTCAGCGCTGAGTACCTCCATCACGATGCCCGGTTCGAACCACACGTCGGCCGGAACGCGGGAATCGACGCGTGCGGGCCGCTCTGTGCGAATCAACGGCGCCAGCTTCGCCGGCAACGCGGCCAGCTCAGCGTCGGAAAATCCGGTGCCGCATCGGCCGACCGTCTGGTAGAGCTCCTCCTCCGGGTTGTATGCGGCCAGCAGGACCGCGCCGTAGGTGCCTCGCCGCCGGCCTCTGCCGTTGTACGCGCCGACAACAACTAGGTCGACTGTGTCGGCGAGTTCGGTACGGTAATCCCGCTTGAGCTTGATCCACAGCCAGCCGCGGGCGCCCGCCTGATAGATCGCCGTCGAGCCGGTCGACTTACACACCAGACCCTCGGAGCCATCGGCGACTGCCTGCTCGAACGCAGCATCAAGCGCCGACGCTGTGGCTACCTCGTGCGCTGTGGTCAGCCGCAGTCGATCCGACAAGGTGAGTGCGTCGGCAAGCCGCGCCCGACGGTCCAGATAGGGCAGCTGGGTGAGATCGTCCCCATCGGCGTACAGCAGCTCGAAGCAGAACAGCCCGACGGGCACATCTCGCGCGGCTTCGGCGATGCCATGCTTCCGGCGACGGAACATGACCTCCTGGAAGGGCCGCAGCTCGCCGGCCGCGGCGTCGTATGCGACGACCTCGCCTTCGAGGATCGCCTCGCGCGGGCCGAGGCCGGTTTGCAGCAGCTCAACCACGTCGGGGAACTGGGTGCTCACCCGCTCCTGCCGCCGAGTGAACAGCTCAATCTGGCCGTCGGCCGTGCGATGGGCCTGCAGTCGCATCCCGTCGTACTTGTATTCGGCCATGCACTGCCCGCCCAACCTGGCGAGGATCTCGCCGGCCTCAGACAACCGTTGGGCCAGCATCACTCGCACCGGGTTGCCAGCCCGTACCCGCAACTCCTGGACAGCGGTTAGTCCGCCGGATGCCAGCGTGGCCGCGACGAG
>DASRJA010000649.1:0-7459 GCA_035649695.1 Mycobacterium sp.
GAGTTCGAGGACCGAGGAGCGCACGAATTGAAGGGCGTGCCCGGCGAGTGGCACCTGTTCGCCGTTGCGTCTACTTAACTTCCGCGAGTTCGGGTTCGGGCTCGGGCGCGGGCGTCACACGCGTTCGGCCCGCCTCCGGGCGCAACCAGTCCGGCAACCAGCGCGGTGGGTCATCGGGCGCGCGCTCGAACACTCCGCCCGACGGGTCGTCGACCTGCCCGCGGCACCGCACCAGGTCCAGCTCGGGTCGATAGATCTGGCGAATAACCAACGCGCACAACGCCATCACCGCGACGTCACGCAGCAGCACCGTCGCGGTGAACCACTGCTCGGGCAGGCCGCGGTTCTGCTCGCCGTACAGGAACATCATCCGCGGCACCCACACCAGCGCATCGATCGTCATCCACGCCAACAGAATCCGGCGATGCGGCAGCGCCAGCACCGCCAGCGGCACCAGCCACAGCGAGAACTGCGGACTCCACACCTTGTTCGTCAACAGGAACGCGGCCACCACAAGAAACGCCACCTGCATCAGCCGCGGCCGCTGCTTCGCCGTCAGCACAACGTATGTGATTGCGATACAACAGGATACGAACAGGACGGCGGTCACCACGTTGAGCACCGTCGGCGGCTGCCAGAACCCGAGGTCCTGGTCGAAGCCGCCCCAGCCGGTAAACGACTTCACCACGTTGTACAGCGAGTCCATGTCGTCGCCGCGGCGGGTGTTGAGCCGGAAGAATTCCGACCACCCCCGCGGAAACAGCACCATGATCGGCAGGTTCACCGCCAACCACGTCAGTACCGTGGCGATCGCCGTCTTGCCCACCTGACGCAGTCGTCCCGTCCGGATGCCGAGAAGCACCAACGGCACGAACAGCAGCAGCGGGTACAGCTTGGCCGCCACGCCAAGCCCGATCAGCGCGCCCGCCAGCCAGGGTCGGCGCCGCGCCCAGGCCAGCAGTGCACCCGTCGCGAAAGCCGTTGCCAGCGCGTCGAAATTCGTGAACATCTGAAAGATGAGGATCGGCGATCCGGCCACCAGCGCCGCGTCCCAGATGCGTCGTGACCCCGCCAGTCGCGCGCTGGCCCACACCGTCGCCAA
This sequence comes from Mycobacterium sp., assembly GCA_035649695.1. Taxonomy (GTDB): domain Bacteria; phylum Actinomycetota; class Actinomycetes; order Mycobacteriales; family Mycobacteriaceae; genus Mycobacterium. The sequence goes on from DASRJA010000649.1 coordinate 1,103, forward strand.
CCACGCCAGCGCCAACCCGAATGCGGCGATGTTGAAGAACATCACCACCTCGGCGATGATCGGCACCGACACCAGCTTGCTCAGCGCGGTGTATGTCTTGGCCAGCGCCATCGACAGGTACTGGTAGATCCCGGTCAATACCGGATATTCCATGTACCGCACGGCGATGTTGCCGTCGTACTGTTTGCGCGGCTTGCCGTCGCTGTCCGTCTCGATCCAACTGGACTTGTACGGAAACTTGCCGAGGTTCAACAACTCTGCGGTGTACAGCGGAACGGTGTCGGAATAGCACAGCTCGTAGTAGGCCCGCTGGTTCTGCCAGTTGCCCACTCGCTGATCGGCAGTGCCCGCGCCGGTGGTCTGCAGACACGCCGCCTTTGTCGAGTAGCCCAACGCGAGGAACACGAGCGCGATGATCAGCATCACCCGCAGCGGCGTCAGAAGGCGCTGGCGGCCGATCAGGGCATGCCGGCCCACCGGGCCGCCGATCACACCCGAAAGCGCGGCACCGATCGTGTCGGTGCGACTGGGCAGGTCACGATTGTCAATGCTGCGCCGATCGGGCGCTAACGTCGTCGGCGAGACAATCTCGCGGTCCGGTTCGGTCACGGGGGCGGAGGAGATCCAGCCGGCGGCACTCCCACCGGCCCCGGCGCGGGTCCCACCGGCACCGGCGGAACGACAGGCACGGTCGTCGGCGGGCCGATCGGGATCGTAATGCCAGGCGCGACTTCGATCGTCGGCTGAATGACGCTCTCCGACGGCGTTGGCGGCGCACTAGGGGGCGGCGGCGCCGGTGCCTGCGGCACGCCCGCATAGCCGCCGATCTCGGCCGGCTTCGGGAACGACTCGTTCTCGGTGTCCTCCAGCGCACCGTCCATCGTCGACTTCCAGATGTCCGACGGTATTCCCGACCCGTAAACCGGTGAGCCCCACTTGTTCTCGAGCGGCTTGGTGCCCTCGGTGGTGCCCACCCAGACCGCCGTGGACAACGACGGGGTGAATCCGACCATCCACGCGTCACGGTTGGCGCCGGTGTCACCGAGCTGGTTGGTTCCCGTCTTGGCCGCCGACGGACGCCCGCCCGCCAGGTTGTGCCCGTTGGAGTACGCGGCGATCGGCTGCATCGCGGACGTGACGTTGTCGGCCACGGCCTTGTCGATGCGCTGCTCGCCGGTGTTGTCCTCCTGGCTGGCGTCGAACAACACCTCGCCCCTCGAGTTGACGACCTTCTGCACGAAGTGCGGCTTGTGATACACGCCCGACGCTCCCAGCGTGGCATATGCCGACGCCATGTCGAGTACGCGAGTCTGGTACTGGCCCAGCACAACTCCGTTGTTCGGCGGTCCGCCCTTGCCGTCCTCGGACAGCGTGTGATCCACACCCGGGAAGCTTTCTGCGATCCCGGCCTTGTGCGCGGCGTCGGCGACGTCCGCCGGCCCGTTCTTGAGCTTGAGCATCAGTCGGTAGTAGCTGGTGTTCAGCGACCGCTTCAGCGCCTCGGCGATGTTGCACGTGCCGCACCCGGCGCCCTCGACGTTGGTGACCTTGATGCCGTTGACCTCGACCGGCGAGCTGTCCACCTGATAGCCCAGACCCATCCCCTGCTGCAGCGCGGCCACCAACGCGAACACCTTGAACGACGATCCCGTCGGCAACCCGGCCTGCGCGAAGTCAAACCCCTGCGCGTCGGTGCCGCCGTAATACGCCTTCACCGCACCGGTTTTCGGGTCGATCGAAACGATCGCGGTGCGCATGTCCGGGTCCTGACCGTCCATGTACTTCGCCGCCGCCTCCTCCGCGGCCTTCTGCGCCTTCGGGTCGATCGTCGTGGTGATCTGCAGACCCTGAGTGTTCAGCGACCGCTCGTCGATGTTGAACAGGTCGAGCAACTCCTGTTGGACCTGCCGCTCGATCAGACCGTTCGGGCCGGTGGTCTGGTTTTGCGAGCGAGCCTGCTCCGGCGGAACCGTCGGCGGGAACTGTTGCGCGGCGCGGTCCTCCTTTGACAGCGCGCCGATGTCGACCATGCCGTCGAGCACCCAGTTCCACCGCTCCGCGGCGCCCTCGGGGTTGACGGCGGGATCCAGCCCCGACGGCCGCTGGATGAGCGCGGCGAGCAGCGCACCCTCCCCGACGGTCAGCTGCTCGACAGGTTTGTCGAAGTAAGCCTTGGCCGCCGCTGAGATGCCGTACGCGCCGCGGCCGAAATAGATGATGTTCAGATAGGACTGCAGCACTTGGTCTTTGGACCACTCGCTGGACATCTTCGTCGAGATGACCAGTTCCTTGGCCTTGCGGATCACACCACCGATACCCGAGCGCGCGTCACCGACCAGTGCGTTTTTGACGTACTGCTGGGTGATCGTCGAACCGCCCTGCAGGTCGCCCCCGAAGATGTTGTTCTTGAACGCACGCGCGAAGCCGGTGAACGAGAAGCCGGGATTGGAGTAGAAGTCGCGATCCTCGGCGGCCATCACCGCGTCACGCACGTGCACCGGAATCTGGTCGATGTTGACGTCGACGCGATTGCCCTCGGGCGGAACGATTTTCGCCAACTCGGTGCCGTCGCTGGCCAGGATCGTGGACACCTGATTGGTCCGGATGTCGCCGGGCTTGGGCACGTCGACAATGAGATAGGCCATCCCGAACGTGACGATCGGCAGCACGATCAGCACGGCCATCGTGACGTAGAGCGCGCGGCGCACCCACTTCCAGTTGATCTGCTCGCGGAAGCTGGCCTTCGGCGCGGGGGGTGGCCCTCCGCGTGGTCCACCGCCGCCGGGTGGTCGCCGTGGCGGCGGGGGCGGTGGTTTCCTCGGTGGCGCCGGCGGCGGTGTCCCATCCAGCGCCCTCTTGACGACGTCGATCGGGTCACGCAGCTGCGACGGCGGGCCGCCACGCACCGGCGGCAGTATCGCGGTCAGCCGGTCGTCGGGGGGAGCGCCTGCGGCCCGATGTCGCGGCGGCCCGTCCTGGCGAGGTTGTGGGCGAACGCCTCCGGGCGGGTTGGGTTGACGCGCCCCGACGCCATCAGCCGCGCGTCCAGAGCGGACATCACTGGCTGACCGGTCGTGGCGCCCTTCGCTATTCACTGGCCGTGCGCGCACGCCCGCGCGCCGTCCGAGTGCTGCGCGACTTCTTCGGGGGTGGGACCGCGCCGAGCACATACGACTTGACCAAGTGATTCCAGCTGCAGGTGCGGCATACCTCCACCACGTGTACGGAAAACTCGTCATATCGGGACGCCAACAGGACCAACTCCTCGGCGGTGCGCGCCGATCCAGACACGGCGCCTAGGTGGTCACCGAATACCCACGACACCAAGGTGAGCTGTTCCTTGCGACAGATCGGACACATCACCGAGCTGGGCTTCCCATGGAACTTCGCGGCCCGCAGCAGGTAGGGGTTGGCGTCACAGACCTCCGTGACGCCGGTACGGCCCGAGTACACCTCGGCCAGCAGGGACCGGCGCCGAAGCGCATAGTCCACCACCTGTCGCTGCAGTCGCACGGTGACCAGAGTACGTCGGCCGTGCGGCCGCCGAGGCATGACTGCGCCGCCACACTCCGGGGTTGGCTATCTGGTCAGCGGCGATGGCCACCGAACTCTTACGATCATCGTCGTGGCGACGCGGCATACACCGGGAACGCGGGCGAAGGACAGCGACCGCAATGACACCTGCCAGATCCTCGACAGTGCGCTGGCGGATGGGCAGCTGTCGATGGATGAGCACCGGACGCGGGTGGCGCTGGCGACCGGAGCCGAGACGCTGGGCGATCTGCAGTCATTGGTGTCGGACTTGCAGACCAACAACGCTCCGGTTCAACTGCCCGACCTCAAGAAGCGGCCCAAGGTGCCGGGCGCGGCCAGCGGATGGGGCATGCGCCTTGCGGTGACCGGCGTTCTCGTCCTCCTCGGCGTCGCGATCGGCTGGGGGCTGTACGGCAATACGCCGTCGCCGCTGAGCTTCACCTCTGACCCTGGTGCCAAGTCCGACGGGATTGGGCCGGTGGTGCTCACTCCACCCACGCAGCTCCAGTCGCTGGGCGGCCTCACCGGATTGATGGAGCAGACCCGCAAGCGTTTCGGCGACACCATGGGCTACCGGATGATCATCTATCCCGAGTATGCGGTGCTGGATCGTGCGGATCCGAACGACAACCGTCGGAAGGTGAGCTACACCTACCGCGGTGGCTGGGGCGATTCGACGAGCACCTCTGCTGTCTCCGATGACGACGTGCTCGTCGACCTCGGCAAGTTCGACCCGAAGGCGATTGTCGGTGTGTTCCGTGGCGCACCCCAAACCCTCCACATCAAGCAGTCCGATGTCACAAGTAGCTACATCAACATCGATCCGGCGAAGGATCCCACCAACCCCGACCCGCTGACTGTGACCGTCTACGTCTCCAGCGATTTCGGCAGTGGCTACATCGAGATGTCCGGCGACGGAAGCGTCAAACAGATCAACCAACCCAACAGCTGACGTCCACAGCTGGTCAGCGGTGCGCAACCTTTTGTTGGCGCCGAATATATCGGCGCGATACTATGGGCCGAGGTGTCGACACGTCGTAGCGGCCAAGCAAAGGAGGTGGTTCGATGCTGGAGCTCGCCATCCTGGGTCTTCTGCTCGAATCGCCGATGCACGGCTACGAGCTGCGCAAACGGCTGACCGGCCTGCTCGGCGCCTTCCGGGCGTTCTCGTACGGCTCGCTCTACCCGGCGTTGCGACGCATGCAGGCCGACGGCCTGATCGTCGAGGACGCCGCGCCTGAGGGAATCCCCAAGATGCGCCGCGCGCGGCGCGTCTACCAGTTGACCGACGCCGGTAAGCAGCGCTTCGCCGAACTCGTCGCCGATACCGGCCCGCAGAACTTCTCCGATGACGGATTCGGCGTTCACCTCGCGTTTTTCAACCGCACTCCGGCCGAGGCCAGGATGCGGATCCTCGAGGGGCGCCGCCGTCAGGTGGAGGAGCGTCGTGAGGGCCTGCGTGAAGCAGTGGCGCGGGCCAGCAGCTCGATTGACCGCTACACCCGGCAGCTGCACCAGCTCGGGTTGGAGTCCAGCGAGCGCGAAGTCAAGTGGCTGAACGAATTGATCGCGGCCGAACGCACGGCGCAGGGGCGCGCCGAGCAACCGTGAGCTATGACCGCAGTAAGTGAGAGGGAGAACGTCGTCATGACTGAGAACACCGACATCCGGGTCGCCATCGTCGGCGTGGGCAACTGCGCGTCCTCGCTGGTGCAGGGCGTGCAGTATTACCAGGACGCCGACGAGACGGCCACGGTGCCCGGTCTGATGCACGTGCGCTTCGGCCCGTATCACGTCCGGGACGTCAAGTTCGTCGCCGCCTTCGACGTCGACGCCAAGAAGGTCGGCTTCGACCTCTCGGAGGCGATCTTCGCGTCGGAAAACAACACCATCAAGATCGCCGACGTGCCGCCTACCAACGTCACGGTGCAGCGCGGCCCGACTCTCGACGGCATCGGCAAGTACTACGCCGACACCATCGAGGTGTCTGACGTCGATCCGGTCGACGTGGTCAAGGTGCTCAAGGACAGCAAGGTCGACGTGCTGGTGTCCTACCTGCCGGTTGGCTCCGAGGAGGCCGACAAGTTCTACGCGCAGTGCTGCATCGACGCCGGCGTGGCGTTCGTCAACGCACTGCCGGTGTTCATCGCGTCGGATCCGGTGTGGGCCAAGAAGTTTGAGGATGCCGGCGTGCCGATCGTCGGCGACGACATCAAGAGCCAGGTCGGTGCGACCATCACCCACCGTGTGATGGCCAAGCTGTTCGAGGACCGCGGAGTGCAGCTGGACCGCACGATGCAGCTCAACGTCGGCGGCAACATGGACTTCCTCAACATGCTCGAGCGCGAGCGGCTGGAGTCCAAGAAGATCTCCAAGACCCAGGCCGTCACCTCCAACCTGCAGCGCGAGTTCAAGACCAAGGACGTCCACATCGGTCCGTCCGATCACGTCGGCTGGCTCGACGACCGTAAGTGGGCCTACGTCCGGCTCGAGGGTCGCGCCTTCGGTGACGTGCCGCTGAACCTGGAGTACAAGCTCGAGGTGTGGGACTCGCCGAACTCGGCGGGCGTCATCATCGACGCGGTCCGTGCCGCGAAGATCGCCAAGGACCGCGGCATCGGCGGCCCGGTGGTGGCCGCGTCGGCGTACCTGATGAAGAGCCCGCCGAAGCAGCTGCCCGACGACATCGCCCGCGCGCAGCTCGAGGATTACATCAAGGGCTGATACGGCAATGCCGGCAAAATGCGGGGACCCTATCAAGGGTCCCCGTTTTGCATGTTGCTCTTGTCGGGGCGGCTCGAGGTTTACGCAGTTGACCGGGGG
>DASRJA010000650.1:0-5065 GCA_035649695.1 Mycobacterium sp.
GATATCTGCTGAACGCGGTGGCCATGCTTGTGACCACCGAGCCGGGGCGAGAGCATGGCACGGACCCAGACGCCCGTGACGATGCAATCCGCCGCAAGACCGCGTCGTTGAGCGGGCTGCCTGTGCGGCGTTATCCCAACATCGTGTCATCCGCCAGCGTGCTGGCCGCGTGCCCGAGTCCAGATGCCTACTTCAGCCTCGGACTTGACATGCTGATCGCCGGCGTCACCGCCATCACGGACGAAGGTTAGCCCGAGGCACACCCGGCCTGACCTAGTAGGACGGGCGCCTCTCATCCCCGCCGTTTGACAACTGTACTATGTACATGCTTACCTGTACGATGTACATGTACGACATACAACGACATGAACGGCGGACTGAGATGAATGAGAACCGAACGGCACTCCGGACGGCGCTGTCCGAGCCACTTACCCTGCGCAGCGGAATCACCCTGCCGAACCGGCTTGCGAAGGCGGCGACCAGCGAGCATCTGGCCGACCGTCGCGGGGCACCGACCAACCAGCTCATCACCGCCTACCGGGCGCTGGCGCGCTCTGGCGCCGGGTTGTTGATCAGCGGCAACGTCATGGTCGACGGCGCGGCTCTGGAAGCACCGCGCAACGTGGTGATCGAGGACGGCCGACACCGCGAGCAGTTGCGTCGGTGGGCCGCGGTGACCGACGGCACCGATGCGAAGTTCATCCTGCAGCTGTCCCACCCAGGGCGGCAGACCATGCGCGGCAACCGGCTGCCCGGGCGTCGTCACGACGTCGTCGGCCCGTCAGAGGTGCCCCTCGCTGTGGGTGGCAACCGGCTCTTCCAGGCGCCGCGCGCTCTGTCTGACGCGGAGATCAAAGCGATCATCGCCCGCTTCGCTCGCGCCGCTGAGATCGCCGCCGATGCCGGCTTCCATGGCGTGCAGATCCACGCCGCGCACGGCTACCTGTTCAACCAGTTCCTCTCGCCGCTAGTCAACCAGCGCACCGACCGTTGGGGCGGCTCGCTGGAGAACCGTATGCGACTGCTCGTCGAGACGGTCCGAGAGATCCGGGCGACGACTTCTGCTCGGTTCCTCATCGCCGTCAAACTGAATTCCGCCGATTTCCAGCGCGGCGGCTTCGACTCAGACGACTCCCTCACCGTCGCCCGTGCCCTCGACAAGGAAGGCATCGACCTGCTGGAGATCTCGGGCGGCACATATGAGAGCACCGCCATGGTCACGGGCATGCCACAGCGAGAATCGACGCGGGCGCGGGAGGCCTACTTCCTCGAATTCGCGGAACGGTTCTCCACGGAAGTGTCGGTTCCGATCATGCTGACGGGCGGATTCCGCACCCGGCAGGGCATGAACGACGCATTGGACAGCGGTGCCATTGACGTCGTCGGCCTCGCCCGCCCGATTACTTACGAGCCGGATCTGCCCCAACGCCTCCTGGATGGAACTGCCGAGAAGAGCCTGGTGACGCCGAAGACCCTGGGCCACAAGAACATCGACGACCTCCTCAACAGCGCTTGGCACCAGCAGCAGATCGCCCGGATGGGCCGTGGCAGGGCCGTGCGGCCCCGACGCGGTCCCGCGGTAGCCCTCGTAATCGCCCTGCTCACCACTGCCCGGGACCTCCTACTTCCCAAGTTGGCGCCCCGCTGACCTCAGATTTCCCCCGACCCGGCGCTGCGGCGACCTGCCCTTACCGCTGAACCCATCCCCGAAGGAGAACCATGGACCTACAACTCACCGGCAAGGTCGTGGTCGTCACCGGCGCCGCCTCAGGCATCGGACAAGCCAGCGCCCGCGTGCTCACCCACGAAGGAGCCGTCGTCGTCGGTGTCGACCGCGATCCGATCGACACCGAACCCGGCGCCCCCGCCACCGCGGTCCAAGCGGATCTCACCGACCCCGCCACACCAGACCGCGTGATCGCCACCGTGCTCGAACAGCATGGCCGGATCGATGCTCTCGTCAACAACGCCGGCGGACTTCATGCCCGCACCAGCTTCCTCGAGATCACCGACGAGCAATGGCTGGCCACTTTCAACCTCAACTTCCACGCCGCCCGCCGCATGAGCCGCGCCGCCGTGCCCGCCATGGTCGCGAGCGGTGGCGGCAGCCTCGTCCACCTCGGCAGCGACTCCGCGCGGCTGCCGGAAGTCGGCAACCTTGACTACGCGGCGGCCAAACTTCCGCTGTTGGCGCTGTCCAAATCCCTGGCCACCGAGTTCGGTCCCCAAGGCATCCGGTCGAACGTCGTGGTCCCCGGACCCACCCGCACACCGCTCTACGACCGGCCGGGCGGCTTCGGCGACCAGGCCGCCACGCTGTGGGGCACAGACAAGGAAACCGCGATCACCCGCATGGTGACCGAAATCCGACCACTGCTGACTGGCCGGATGGGCCAGCCCGACGACATCGCCCAGGTCGTCGCGTACCTCGTCTCACCGCTCTCGCGCCAGGTCACCGCCGCCGAATGGAGCGTCGACGGCGGCGCGCAGCGCCAAGTCTGACCCCACCATCAACAAGGAGAATCCGATGAATTCGCCCATCGCAGAACCGAACTCGCCGCGTACATCACCACTTGCCGGAACGGTCATCGCCGAGAACTTCGCCGGCTGGAGCGCCGAAATCCGGCAGGAGTTCGTCGACAACGCCCACAACCGCCAGGTCGGATCGGTGCTGCTCTCGGAGACCGACCAGGTCAAGGTGTGGAGCATCCGGCTCGCGCCCGGTGAACGGGTCCCGGCGCACCGGCACGTGCTGGACTACTTCTGGACCGCCCTCACCGACGGAATTAGCCTGCAGCACAACGACGACGGCACCACCCGCCGCGTCGCCTACCGAGCCGGCGAAACTCGGCACTTCTCCTTCCCCGGTGACGAGTACATCCTCCACGACCTGTACAACGACGGCCCAAGCGAACTGGCCTTCCTCACCGTGGAACACAAGAGCAATGCGAAACAGGACTGATGAACTATGCGAGAAGGAAAATCATGAAGGTTCTTGTCACCGGCGCCACGGGCTACCTAGGTGCGGTCGCCGCCGAGGCGCTCGCCGCACGAGGTCATCAAGTCTTGGGACTTGCCCGATCCGAGCGGTCCGCTAGTGCACTGCGCGAGCGCGGCCTCGAACCCGTCATGGGCGACTTCGGCGACCCGGTGAGCCTGGCCAACGCCGTTCACGACGCCAGACCCGACGTCGTGGTGAGCACCGCCAGCGTCGGCGGGGCGAGCGGGGACCAAGCCGCCTTCGCCCGGGACGGTGAGGCGGTACGCGCCATGCGGGAAGCGCTTGCTGATCACGGCGGCGCTCTGGTCTTCACCAGTGGGTCCGCGGTCTTCGGGGTCTTCAACGGCGGCGATGCCACCGACACCGTCTACGACGAAGACACCCGCTTACCGCTTCCGGCATCGGTTTTCGCGCCCGATTCCGCGGGCGTGCACCCGCTGCTGGCCGCCGGTTTCGGGGCGGCGATGGCCGCTCGCGTCGAGACCGAACGGGCCGTCCTGGCCGACGGGGACGTGCGCGGTGTGGTGGTACGACCCGGGTTGGTCTACGGACGCGGCGGCAATTCGGACCTTCGGTCCTTGATCGACCGGGCGCGGAAGGAGGGCCATGCCGGTCACTGGGGAAGCGGTGGCACAACTCAGAGCTACGTGCACGTCGACGATTTGGCCGAGTTATTCGGCCTGGCAGTCGAACTCGCGCCGCACGGGGCGATCCTGCACGGCGTCGCCGGCGACGTCACCCAGCGCGACTTGGCCCGCGCCATCAACCGGATGATCGGAACAGACGAGCACACCGACAGCCTCTCGCTGCTGCAGATGCTTGGCATCGACGCCGACACAGTCGGGAACATCGGCGCATCATTCACACCGCCGCCCAGCGCAGCATCGGGTATCAGCCTGTCGCTGAACAAACGGCTCTCCTCGGACAAGACGCGCAAGCTCCTCGACTGGTCGCCCAAACGCACCGACGTCGGCGACGACATCGCCTTCGGCTCATACGCGAACGCATAGCCGGACCGGTGCGCGCAGTGATCCCTACACGCTGACGAAGTATGGAGTATCGATGACCGACATCAACCGCACCACCGTCCGCATCCCGACGCCGTCTGGGTTCGATATCGAGGCCTGGTTCTACCTACCCGAGGGGCCGGGGCCGTTTCCGGCGGTGGTGATGGGCCATGGACTCGGTGCCGTCAAGGTCGGCGGACTGGCATCGTTCGCCGAACGATTCTGCCGGGAAGGGTTCGCCGCGGTGGTCATCGACTACCGCCAATGGGGCGGCTCGGAGGGGCAGCAACCCCGCGACGAACTGAACGTTCCACGCCAACGCGACGACTACAGCGCTGCGATCGGGTGGGCCGCGGCCCAACCGAACATCGACGAACACCGAATCTTCGTGTGGGGCACCTCATTTGCCGGCATGCACGCCACTGCACTGGCCGCCTCAGATCACCGCCTGGCTGGAGCGATCGCCCAATGCCCGCTGGTTGACGGTCTTGCCGGTTCACGGCTGGTGCGACCCACCCGTTCCCTTGCGCTATTCGCCACGGCGATCATCGATCGCCTCGGGTCATTCCTTGGCCGCGCGACGATCTATCTGCCGGTCAATGTGGCGCCCGGCGAATGGGGCATCGCCGACACATCGGACGCGCTGTTCGGCAAGCAAGTCATGCACCCGCGCGAGCCGATCGACTGGCACAACCGGATGGCAGCACGGTCATTGCTGAGCATCCCGGCCCACCGTCCCGTCCGCCACGCCCGCGACATCAACATCCCGATCCTGCTCATCGTCGCCGAACACGACACCCAGGCACCGGTCGGTCCCGCACTCGCAATGGCCGATCGCGCACCCCGAGCGGAGCTTCACCGCAGCACAGGCGGGCACTACGACGTCTACGACGGTGGCGCCGCCTTCGGTGACGTCATCGAGTGGGAAGTCGACTTCCTCCGACGCCACGCCCGTATCGAGCCAACCGCACCCCAGACACCCTCGGATTCAAGCTCAACGCCCAAACCCTAAACGCCCGCGGCCCCCGCCCATAACGTCGGCCATTGGCGCGGACAG
>DASRJA010000651.1:0-8172 GCA_035649695.1 Mycobacterium sp.
GACCCGGTCGAGGTCACCGGCACCTCGATCGAGCTGTCCTACTCCGACGGGGACCTCTGGGACTGGGCCGTCAGCTGGGACGACTGGGTAGCAATGTCGGCGCTGTCGCCACAGAGCTCACCGAGCGAGATCCCGAGCACAGCGCCTGCCACGCCGACGGACGCGCCTCAGCCGGTCAACGGGCGACCTGGCGGTCAAAGCGCGACCCGCTTGCCCCGCTGACCTGATCGCGCGGCCTGACCACGATCAGATCCAGGTCGACATGCGACGGCCGGCTGGCAACGAATCCGATCACCTCGGCGATGTCCTCGGCCACCAGCGGGGTGACGCCTTCATACACCTTCGCGGCGCGCTCCTCATCGCCTTCGAACCGGCGTAACGAGAAGTCGGTTTTCACCATTCCGGGCGCAACTTCGGTGAGCCGCACCGGTTTTCCGAGTAGCTCGCTGCGCAGCGTGCGGTGCAGAACACCCTGGGCGTGTTTGGCCGCCGTGTACCCGGAGCCACCGTCGTAGATTTCGACCGCCGCGATCGAGGTGACCGTGACGATCAGTCCGTCGCCGGACTCGATCAGCTTGGGCAGCAATGCGCGGGTGACGCGCAGCGTGCCCAGCACGTTGGCCTCCCACATCCAGCGCCAATTGTCGAGGTCCGCCTCGGCCACCGGCTCCAGCCCGCGGGCCCCGCCGGCGTTGTTGACCAGCACATCAACCCGGTCCAGGGCGCTGGCCAGCGCGGTTACGTCCTCGTCGGAAGTGACGTCCGCCACAATCGCGGTGCCGCCGATCTGCTCGGCGAGTGCGTTGATGGGGCCCTCCCTGCGGGCCACACAAACGACGTGAAAGCCTTGGGCTGCAAGCGTTTTCGCGGTCGCTTCACCGATGCCGGCACTGGCGCCGGTGACCACCGCGACCCGTTCGGAGGCTGTTGGTCTCGTCATCTGCCCAACTTTAGTTGGCGTGCTAAGTTCACCGTGTGTACCGGAATGGTCAGGCTGCAGTCGCCACGCGGCACTGTTGTTGTTGCGCACTTCGCCGCGCCTGACTGATACCGGACGTTTCCTGTCCTACTGAGTCGCCAGGTGTGGCACGGACCCACCAGCCGACTTCGACAAAGGACAGATCCCGTGCGCACTTCCTCCACCACCACCGCGCTCCGCCAGCCGGCGGCTTCCGCCGTTTCGGCCGCCCACACCAAGCGGGCGCTGCTTGCGAGGCCCCACGTCGTCGCGCCCTCGCTGAAGGTCGCCGACGCGGCGGCGGCCTCGGTGTTCGGCGCGGCGCGCCTGCGCGGGCCGATCGCCCGTGACGCCATCGCCCAAGTCACCCAGCTGAGCATCGCGACGGTGAACCGCCAGGTGACCGCGCTGCTGGACGCCGGGATTCTGCGTGAGCGCGCCGACCTCGCGGTCTCCGGCGCCATCGGCAGGCCGCGTGTGCCGGTCGAGGTCAACCACGAGCCGTTCCTGACGCTGGGCGTCCACATCGGTGCGCGCACGACCAGCATCGTGGCCACCGACCTGTTCGGCCGCACGCTGGATGCGGTGGAGACGCCCACCCCGCGCGGCACCCAGGCCGCAGCGTTGGCCTCGCTGGCCGGCAGTGCCCGCCGCTATCTGAGCCGCTGGCACCGCCGCCGCGCGCTGTGGGTCGGGGTGGCTGCCGGTGGCGTCGTCGACGGCAGCACCGGATACCTCGACCACCCGCGGCTGGGCTGGTCCGCCGCGCCGGTCGGCCCGGTGCTGGCCGAGACGCTCGGCCTGCCGGTGTCGGTGGCCTCGCACGTCGACGCGATGGCGGGCGCCGAGCTGCTGCTCGGGGTGCGCAAACTGACTGGATCCGATGTCGCCCGCGCCGGGGCTCCGGCGCCGGCGCCGACCAGCCTGTACGTGTACGCCCGCGAAACCGTCGGCTATGCGCTGTCGATCGGCGGGCGGGTGCACTCGCCGGCCAGCGGTCCGGGGACCATCGCGGCGCTGCCCGCCCACTCGGAACTGCTCGGCGGCACCGGCCAGCTGGAATCCACCGTCAGCGACGAGGCGGTGCTGATCGCCGCCCGCAAGGCCCGCATCATCCCGGCCGAGGGTCCGGCGTCGACGGTGACGGCGGTACTGCGGGCGGCCCGACAGGGCAATCAGCAGGCGCGCGCATTGCTGGCCGAGCGGGCCCGGGTGCTCGGAGAAGCGGTCGCGCTGCTGCGCGACATGCTCAACCCCGACGACCTCGTGGTCGGTGGCCAGGCGTTCACCGAGTACCCCGAGGGCATGAATCTCGTCGAGGCGGCGTACACCGAACGGTCGGTGCTGCCGGCCCGCGATATTCGCGTCACCGTGTTCGGCAACCGGGTGCAGGAAGCGGGCGCCGGAGTGGTGTCGCTCGGCGGCCTCTACGCAGACCCGATCGGGGCGATGCGGCGAGCCCAGAGCCGTCGCCCGGAAGCCACTGCCTGACTGACCGCTCGGCGGCCGCCGCGAGTGTGCGGTTTCATACGCAACACGCTGCGGTGGGCGTATCGATATGCACAGTCGCGGACTCGTGTCCTGGGGATAACCCTTCGAAGTGTCGGCTCTGCTGTCGGATCGCGATGCGACCGTCACGGCATGCAGACGATCGGCTGGCCATTTCGAGCAGAAGAAGCACTCGAAGACGGAGCGCTGACGTTTCGCGAGCTACGACGCTTCCATCAGGCGGTCTATCCGGGAGTGTGGGCGCCGCGCGGAGTGGAGTTGTCGGCGACCGACCGTGCCAAAGCGGCGTGGCTGTGGTCGCGACGCGACGGCGTAATCGCTGGCCTGTCTGCCTCAGCGATGTTGGGAGCCAAGTGGATTGACGACGACCTGGCGGTCGAGCTCATCCACACCAATCGGCGATCACCGCCGCTAATCACGGTCCACACGGACGAATTGCTCTCTGGCGAGACACAGACAATTCGTGGACTGCCCGTGACGGCACCTGCGCGGACCGCGTTTGACCTCGGGCGGCGCCTGAGCCTGAAGGACGGTGTGCAGCGCATTGACGCGTTGATGAACGCGACCGATGTCAAGGTCGACAACATTGAGACCGTCGCGGGGACACATCCTGGCGTGCGAGGCCTTCGGCAGTTACGCCAGACGTTGGATTTAGTGGACGGTGGCGCCGAGTCGCCCTACGAATCGCTCACTCGCCTGCTCCTCGTGCAGGCCGGCTTCCCGCGGCCGCAGACACAAATCCGAGTGCTCGACGAGGACGGCTGCGTCATCGCGCGAATCGATATGGGCTGGCGGAAATATCTCGTGGGCGTCGACTTCGAGGGCGCCCATCACTGGACCGATCCGAAGAGCCGGACGTGGGACATTGAGCGATACCACCTGCTCCCAGAGCTCGGCTGGACTGACATCAGGCTGACGAGCGGGATACTGCACAACACTCCGCAACGGTTTCTTGATCGCGTGGGTGCGGCTCTTATCGCCCGCGGCTGCCCGAGGACGTGGTGACTGTGCGTATCCATACGGCGTCGTCGGCCTGTCGCGTATGAAACCGCACACTCGCCACACCAGTGCAGGCCTGACGAGCCCGCGGAACCACGGTGTAGACATGTCTGTGTGCGCCTAGCCACGGATCTGCCCCGCCGCGTCGCTGTGCTATCGGTGCACACCTCTCCACTGGCCCAGCCGGGCACCGGCGATGCCGGCGGTATGAACGTCTACGTGCTGCAAAGTGCGCTGCAGATGGCGCGCCGCGGCGTCGAGGTCGAGATCTTCACCCGCGCGACAACCTCGACCGATCAGCCGGTGGTGAAGGTGGCGCCCGGCGTGCTGGTGCGCAATGTGGTGGCGGGGCCGTTCGAGGGGCTCGACAAAAACGACCTGCCCACCCAGCTGTGCGCCTTCACCGCGGGCGTGCTGCGCGCGGAGGCCACCTACGAGCCCGGCTACTACGACATCGTGCATTCGCACTATTGGTTGTCCGGACAGGTCGGCTGGCTGGCCCGGGATCGCTGGGCGGTGCCGCTGGTACACACGGCGCACACGCTCGCCGCGGTGAAGAATGCCGCGCTGGCCGACGGCGACTCGCCCGAACCGCCGTTGCGCGCCGTCGGCGAGCAGCAGGTCGTCGACGAGGCAGACCGGTTGATCGTCAACACCGAACATGAAGCGCACCAACTGGTTTCGCTGCACCATGCCGACCCGGCCCGCATCGACGTGGTGCATCCCGGCGTCGACCTGGGAATGTTCACGCCGGGGGACAAGCGCGCCGCGCGCGCCGCGCTGGGGCTCGACGTCAACGAGTCGGTGCTCGCGTTCGTCGGCCGCATCCAGCCGCTCAAGGCTCCCGACGTGCTGCTGAGCGCGGCGGCCAAACTGCCGGGCGTGCGGGTGCTGGTGGCCGGTGGCCCGTCGGGCAGTGGACTCGCCGCGCCGGACGGATTACTGCGGCTCGCCGACGAACTGGGCATCGCCGACAGGGTGACGTTCCTGCCCCCGCAGACCCGCGATCAGCTTGTCGACGTCTACCGGGCTGCCGATCTGGTCGCGGTGCCGAGCTATTCGGAGTCCTTCGGGCTCGTCGCCGTCGAGGCGCAGGCGTGCGGCACCCCGGTGGTGGCCGCCGCAGTCGGCGGGCTGCCGGTCGCGGTGCGCGACGGGGTCAGTGGCACCCTCGTCGACGGCCATGACGTCGACGACTGGGCCGCGGCGATCGACGCGCTGCTGCGGCGCGGCCCCGAAACCATGCGCGCGGCCGCCGTCGAGCACGCCTCGACGTTCTCGTGGACGCACACCGTGGACGCGCTGCTGGCCAGCTACAGCCGGGCGATCGGTGACTACCGGGCCCGCCACCCACGTCGGGATGCGACGGCGCGACGCAACGGGCGCCGGTTCTCGATGCGGCGCGGAGTGCGGGCGTGAGCCCCGTTAAGAAGCTCATCGAAGATGCGCTCGACGAACGCGAGCTGACATTCACCCATCACGCCAAGGGCCTGATCGTCGAGTTGCCCGGTGAGCGTCGGCTCAAGACGCCCACCATGCTCACCATCGGCGAGCATTCGGTGCGGATCGAGGCCTTCGTCTGCCGCAGGCCCGACGAGAACACCGAGTCCGTGTACCGGTTCCTGCTCAAGCGCAACCGCCGGCTGTACGGCGTGGCGTACACGCTGGACAACATCGGCGATATCTATCTGGTCGGGCGCATCCCTCTGGAGTCGGTGACGGCCGACGAGATCGACCGCCTGCTCGGTCAGGTGCTCGAGGCTGCGGACTCCGACTTCAATACGTTGCTGGAGTTGGGTTTTCGGTCCTCGATCCAAAAAGAGTGGGAATGGCGGGTATCCCGCGGCGAATCGTTGAAGAACCTGGAGGCGTTCGCGCACCTGATCGACGAAGACGACACCGGGGCGTCATGAGAGGATCGGCGTCATGGCTTCAGATTCGTCGGCGACGCTGATCCTGCTCCGCCACGGCGAGAGTGACTGGAACGAGAAGAACCTGTTCACCGGCTGGGTCGACGTCGACCTCACCGAGAAGGGCAGGGCCGAAGCGGTCCGGGCGGGTGAGCTGATCAAGGAGCTGGACCGCCAGCCCGACGTGCTCTACACGTCGCTGCTGCGGCGGGCGATCAACACGGCCAACCTCGCGCTGGACACGGCCGACCGGCATTGGATTCCGGTACACCGCAACTGGCGGCTCAACGAACGCCATTACGGCGCGCTGCAGGGTCTGAACAAAGCCGAGACCAAGGAGAAGTACGGCGACGATCAGTTCATGGCCTGGCGGCGCAGCTACGACACCCCGCCGCCGCCGATCGAACGGGGCAGCAAGTACAGCCAGGACACTGACCCCCGCTACGCCGACATCAACGGCGGGCCGCTGACCGAATGCCTCAAGGACGTCGTCGAGCGGTTCGTGCCGTACTACGAGCAGACGATCGTCCCCGATATCCGGGCCGGCAAGACGGTGCTGATCGCCGCCCACGGCAACTCGTTGCGTGCGCTGGTGAAGTATCTCGACGGCATGTCTGACGAGGACGTCGTCGGATTGAACATCCCGACCGGCATCCCGCTCCGCTACGACCTGGACGGTGACCTCAAGCCGCTAGTCATCGGCGGCGAGTATCTGGACCCCGAGGCGGCTGCGGCAGGTGCGGCCGCAGTCGCGGCCCAGGGCGCGAAGTAAGGCGCTCGACGGTGCCGCACGGCAAACACTGGGTAAACGGCTATCGAACTCCTGCGATTGGCCGTGTGACATGTCCCGTTTTAGCCGCACGCTGCTGGGATGACGTTCACCGGATGCGTACGATTTTCGCGTGAGTGTGGTATCGGCGCTCCTACTTGTGGGGGTCGTGGCACTGCTCGCTCTGGCGATCGGTGTCGGGTTGGGGGCGAGCCTCACCCCGCGCATCCTCGAACGCAGGCAACGCCGCGCCACCGAGCAGTCCGGTCTGACCGTCTCGCAAATGCTCGAGCACATCGTCTCGGGTTCGCCGGTGGGGATCGTCGTGGTCGACACCTACCGTGACGTCGTCTACACCAATGACCGGGCCCGCGAGCTGGGGCTGGTCCGTGACCGGCTGCTCGACGACCGCGCCTGGCTGGCTGCGGAGCGCACGCTGGCGACCGGCGAGGACCGCGAGGTCGACCTGTCGCCGCGCAAACGCGCCAATCCCGGCCGGTCCGGGTTGTCGGTCCGCGGGCATGTGCAGCTGCTGACCGAACAGGACCGCCGGTTCGCGGTCGTGTACGTCGATGACCAGTCCGAGCACGCAAGGATGGAAGCGACTCGCAGGGATTTCGTTGCGAACGTCAGCCACGAACTGAAAACGCCGGTCGGCGCGATGGGCGTGCTGGCCGAGGCGCTGCTGGCCTCCGCCGACGACCCCGACACCGTGCGCCGGTTCGCCGAGAAGATGCTCACCGAATCGAACCGGCTGGCCAACATGGTCGGCGAACTGATCGACCTGTCGCGGCTGCAGGGCGGCGAACGGCTGCCCGACCTGGAGGCCGTCGACGTCGACCGCGTCGTTGCAGAGGCGCTCTCGCGCTACAAGGTCGCCGCCGACAATGCCGACATCGCGATCACCACCGACGCCCCAACCGGCTACCGCGTGATGGGTGACGAGTCGCTGCTGGTGACCGCGATCGCCAACTTAGTGTCCAATGCAATCGCCTACTCGCCCAACGGATCTTCGGTGTCCATCAGCCGCCGTCGGCGCGGAAGCAACATCGAGATCGCCGTGACCGACCGCGGTATCGGCATCGCGCGCGAAGACCAGGAGCGGGTGTTCGAACGCTTCTTCCGCGTCGACAAGGCACGGTCGCGGGCCACCGGCGGCACCGGCCTGGGCCTGGCGATCGTCAAGCACGTCGCCGCCAATCACAACGGATCCATCCGGCTGTGGAGTCAGCCGGGAACGGGATCGACGTTCACCTTGTCGATTCCGGCCTACCCCGATCATGAAGATGAATCGGACGAGCGAGAGGACTAGCAAGACCAATGACCAGCGTGTTGATCGTGGAGGACGAGGAGTCCTTGGCCGATCCCCTGGCCTTTCTGCTTCGCAAGGAGGGCTTCGAAGCCACCGTGGTGGCCGACGGCCCCGCGGCCCTGGCCGAATTCGAGCGCGCCGGCGCTGACATCGTCCTGCTGGACCTGATGCTGCCGGGAATGAGCGGAACCGACGTGTGCAAGCAATTGCGTTCGCGCTCAAGCGTTCCCGTCATCATGGTGACGGCGCGGGACAGCGAAATCGACAAGGTCGTAGGGCTCGAACTCGGCGCCGACGATTACGTCACCAAGCCGTACTCGGCCCGCGAGCTGATCGCCCGGATTCGGGCGGTGCTGCGCCGCGGCAGCGACAACGACGACTCCGGTATCGGCGACGGCATTTTGGAGGCCGGGCCGGTACGGATGGACGTCGAGCGGCACGTGGTATCCGTCAACGGCGAGCAGATTACGTTGCCGCTCAAGGAGTTTGACCTGCTGGAGTACTTGATGCGCAACAGCGGCCGGGTGCTCACTCGCGGACAGTTGATCGATCGGGTATGGGGCGCCGACTATGTCGGCGACACCAAGACGCTCGATGTGCATGTCAAGCGCCTGCGCAGCAAGATCGAGGCCGACCCGGCAAACCCGGTGCATCTGGTCACCGTGCGCGGGCTCGGCTACAAGCTCGAAGGGTAAGTTTCTGCGGCGAACGTGGG
>DASRJA010000652.1:0-9283 GCA_035649695.1 Mycobacterium sp.
CGGCGCCGTGGCGGTGCCCGGTGTCTGGGCCGACGATGCGACGGTCGTCGTGTGCTGCACGCTCAGCCAGCCCGCCAGCGCCGCGACCGTAGCGAGCCTGATCACGTACGAACAACTGGTCTCCGCAGCACTGATCACCACCGCGGCCGAGAACGCCTCGGCCATCGCGGACATCATCACGGTCCTGCAGTCCCGCGGCGCCATCGAGCAGGCGAAGGGCGCGCTGATGGGCCTGGTCCGCTGCGACGCGGACCAGGCGTGGAAGATGCTGCGCCGCGGCAGCCAGGAGTTCAACGTGAAGCTGCGGGAGCTCTCCGTGGCGATCGTCGAGCACATCAGCGGCGCTCCTGCCGAACAGCCCGGCGCCGAAACGCCGATCACACCCGACGAGCGCACTCGCGAGGCCGCCCGCTTGATGTGGGCCGCGCTGTCGGAGGCTCCGCTACCGCAGTAGTGTCGCGCCCTGGCCGGCCCGGGTGCGGCTGATCGTCGGGGCGTTGTAACCAGCGGCGGCAACGGCTTTCCGTATCGAGTCGGCGATGTGCTCGGTTTTCGCTGCGGGCGCGAGGGCTATCACGCAGCCGCCGAACCCGCCGCCGGTCATCCGCGCACCCAGCGCGCCCGACTGCACCGCGGCGTCGGCGATCAGATCGATGTGTTCGGTGGTGATCTCGAAGTCGTCGCGCATCGACGCCTGCGACTCGTTGAACAGTCGGCCGATCGCGGAGTAATCGGACTTTTCAAGCGCGACAACGACATCCAGCACGCGTTGGTTGTCGGTCAGGATGTGGCGGGCACGCCGCGCATCGACAGGGTCGGACACCGCGGCGAGAGCCGCCACGCCGCGGTCCTGCACCTCTCGTAGCGACGACACCCCGAGGTCGGCCGCTGCCCGTTCGCACGACGCCCGGCGCGCCGCATACTCTCCACCCGCATGTTGGTGTGGCGCACGCGAATTGACAAGCAGCAGCGCGACATCGGAAGCGTCAGGGTCGAACGCCACCGGTCGCACGATCGGCTCCCGAAAGTCGATCATCAGCGCCTTGCGTGGTTCTCCGCACAGCGACGCGAGTTGGTCCATCATTCCGGTGGGTGCGCCGACATAATCGTTCTCGGCCCGCTGCGCGATGCGCGCCAGCTCGATCCGATCGATGCGAAGGCCTGTCGCGGTCGTGAGCGCGCCGAGTACCGCGCACTCCAGTGCCGCCGAAGACGATACGCCGGAGCCCATCTCGACGTCGCTGGCGATCGCCATGGTCCCGCCGGAGATATGGTGGCCGGCCTCGCGTAACGCCCACACCACACCGGCCACATAGCCGGCCCAGCCGGGGACGTCGCCGGGCGCGGTGTCGAGCGGAATCCGAACGTCGCCGTCCTCCTGGTCGCTACGCACCCCGACGGCGTCGCCGTCGTCGGGTAGGAAGGTCACGACCGTGCGCTCGGGCAGGGCGATCGGTAGCGCGAAACCCAGGTTGTAGTCGGTGTGTTCGCCGATCAGGTTGATCCGGCCCGGTGCCGTATATCTGATCGGAGTCATCCGCCGACCTCGCAGGCTCGGCCGGCGCATTCGGTGCTGATGATTCGCTCGCAAGCGTCATCCATGCCTCGACTCCCCGCTCGCTCCGGTCCTCGCTCGCACCTCGCTGCGATCCTCACTCGCGGTCGTCTTCGGGTGCTCATGCGAGTTCCCGCAACCGCTGCGCGACGCTTTCCGGGGTGACATCGCTGATGAAGGCGTCCATCGCGGACTCGGAACCGGCCAGGTACTTCAACCTGGTCGCGCTGCGGCGCACCGACATCAGCTCGGTATGGAAGTAGCCTTCACGCTGTTCGGATGTGTTGGCGTATTGGTGTAGGGCCGAAATATAGGGCAGCGCAGTGGGATACATGCGGTCGAACCGGCTTAGCACGTCGAGATACATTTGCGCGAAGCCGTCGAGCTCGGCGTCGGTCAGGTCAACCAGGTTGTGCACGAACCGGTTCGGGTAGATGTGTACCTCGACGGGCCACCGGGCGGCGAACGGTACGAACGCGGTGAACAGCTCTGTCCTGGCGATGATGCGGCTGCCGTCGGCCACCTCGCGGGCGAGGATGTCGGTGAACAGGTTGCCGCCCGTGCGGTCGGCGTAAGCGCGCGCCTCGCGCAACATCACAGCGGCACGCGGGGGCAGATACGGGTAGCCGTAGATCTGGCCGTGCGGATGGGTCAACGTCACGCCGATCTCCTCGCCGCGGTTCTCGAAGCAGAACACCTGCGCGATGCCGGGGCGGGCCATCAGATCGGCGGTGCGGTGTCGCCATGCGTCGACGACGAGGCGCGCGTGCGGCAGTTCGAGCTGACTGAACGAGCCGGTGTGATCGCTGGAGAAACAGATCACCTCACATCGGCCGTGACCCGGCGCGGACAGGAACAGGTCACCGCCAACCGCCGGAAGGTGGAACGGCGCGCTGCTCGCACCGGACAGGCTGGGGAACCGGTTCTCGAACACGGCCACGTCGTAGCTGGGCGCGGGGATTTCACTCGTCAGGCCGGATGGTCCGGGGCACAGCGGGCATTGGTCGGGCGGCGGTTTGTAGGTGCGGTCCTGACGCAGCGCCGCGATGATCACCCATTGGCCGGTCTGCCGGTCGAATCGCAACTCGGACTGTTGATTTCCGCGCTCTGGCAGCGGGCGTTCGTCAGGTACCGGCGCCGGGGTGTGCCCCGGAAGCGCGAACAACAACAGCTCTCGCCCGTCGGCCAGCGGCCACCTGGTTGCGGGATCGGTCATTGTCGTTCCACCGGGGCGATGGTCAGCCGCCCGACGTGTTGTTCGATGATGCCCCGGTCTCCGATGGTCAGCCCGTCGTCGACGATCAGGTTGTCCACCCGGCGCATCCGAGCGAACACGTTCGTGCCCACTTCGCGGTACTTCGTGTGATCGGCGAGCACAGTGAGTTGTGCACCGATCCCGATCAGGGTCCGATTGGTCTGCGCCTCAGCGATATTCGGGGTCGTCAGGCCAGCCTCCGGATCGAACCCGTGCACTCCGAGGTATGTGCCGTCCACCCGGAAGGACCCGATGGCGGCGTCGGCGATCGGCCCCACGAGCGCATCCGACGGAGTGCGCACACCGCCGGACAGATATACCTGCGGTGCGTCGGCGGCATCCGCGGCGGGATCGGTCAGCACCTCGAAGACACTGATCGAGTTCGTCACGACGGTGATCGATGACCGACGCCGCAGTCGGCGAGCCAACTCGGTGGTAGTGGTGCCCGCACTGATCGCGATCGTCATCCCGTCCTCAACGGTTTCGGCCGCGACCGCCGCGATCGCGGCCTTCTCGGCGCGCTGTTGAGCCGCCTTCACCGACGACCCCGGTTCTTCGCCGCGGTTGTGCCGGGTGACCGCGCCGCCGTGCACCTTGCGCAGCAGATTCTGCGCATCGAGAGCGTCGAGATCGCGACGGACGGTCATCTCCGACACGTCGAGTTCGGCGGCCAGGTCGGCGACCCGGACCGCACCACCGGCGTTCAACGCCCGCAGGATGGCATATCGGCGTTCAGCGGCGAGCATGGGAACGCACAATATCAAACAAATTTTCTCGATTTGGGTCAGTTGGCTGGGTCTGGACTGTTAGTTTCTGGTTGCTTCTGACCGAACTTGTGCTGCCTCCGATGAAGGAGTTGATGACCACGACCACCACGACACTGGCGGCAGAAAATGTGCTCCGCCTCAACCTCGGCTGGCTCGACTACGTACTTGTCGCGATCTACTTCGTCTTCGTCCTCGGCATCGGCTTCATCGCCCGAAGCCAGATCTCGACGAGCCTGGACTTCTTCCTGTCCGGCCGCCGGCTGCCCGCCTGGGTGACCGGCCTGGCATTCATCTCGGCGAACCTCGGCGCCGTCGAGATCATGGGCATGTCGGCCAACGGTGCCCAGGTCGGACTGTCGACCATGCACTACTACTGGATCGGCGCCATCCCGGCCATGCTGTTCCTCGGCGTGGTGATGATGCCGTTCTACTACGGCTCCAAGGTACGAAGCGTGCCCGAGTTCATGCGACGCCGCTTCGGCCCCGGCGCCCATCTGGTGAATGCGATCAGCTTCGCCACCGCCCAGGTGCTCATCGCCGGCGTAAACCTGTTCCTGCTGGCGACGGTCATCAATGCACTACTCGGCTGGCCGCGCTGGATCTCGCTGATCGTCGCCGCCCTCGTGGTGCTCAGTTACATCACACTCGGCGGGCTGTCGGCCGCGATCTACAACGAGGTGCTGCAGTTCTTCGTGATCCTGGCGGCGCTGGTTCCGCTCACGGTTTTCGGGCTGATCAGGATCGGCGGCTGGAATGGCCTGAAGGACAAGGTCATTGACACCGTGACCGACGGCAAGGTGACTGCCTCGGTGCACGAGCAGGTCACCACGTGGCCCGGTCAGGCGTTGTCCGGTTTCGAGAGCCCGGTGTGGTCGGTGATCGGCAT
This sequence comes from Mycobacterium sp., assembly GCA_035649695.1. Lineage (GTDB taxonomy): Bacteria > Actinomycetota > Actinomycetes > Mycobacteriales > Mycobacteriaceae > Mycobacterium. The sequence continues at coordinate 4,464 of DASRJA010000652.1, forward strand.
CGTCTTCGGGCTCGGGTTCGTGCTGTCCTTCGGATACTGGACGACCAACTTCGTCGAGGTGCAGCGTGCGATGGCCTCGAGTTCGATCTCCGCGGCGCGTCGCTCCCCGATCATCGGTTCGTTCCCGAAGATGTTCGTTCCGTTCGTGATCATCGTGCCCGGCATGATCGCCGCGGCCGCAATCGGCGACATGATCCGGCTGAAAACGACTGGCGAAGGTGACATCACCTACAACGATGCGATGTTGCTGATGATCCGCGACATCCTGCCGAATGGCTTGCTGGGTGTCGCTGTCGCGGGTCTGCTGGCTTCGTTCATGGCGGGCATGGCGGCCAACATCTCGGCGTTCAACACCGTGTTCAGCTACGACATCTGGCAGGACTATGTGGTCAAGGACCGGCCCGACAACTACTACATCCTGGTAGGTCGTATCGCCACGATCGGGGCGACGATCCTCGCCATTTTCACCGCGTTGATCGCGGCCGGTTTCTCCAACCTGATGGACTACCTGCAGACGCTGTTCGGCTTCTTCAACGCTCCCCTGTTCGCCACGTTCATCCTCGGCATGTTCTGGAAGCGGATGACCTCGACCGCGGGCTGGGTCGGCCTCGTCTCCGGAACCCTTTCTGCCATCTTCATTTTCATTCTGTCCAAGGTCGGAGTGTTCAGCCTTCCCGGGCAGGGTGTGCCTTTCGTCGCCGCCTCGGTGGCGTTTGTCGTCGACATCATCGTCAGCGTGGCCGTCACCATGGTGACCACGCCGAAGCCGGCGAATGAGTTGGTGGGACTGGTGTACTCCGAGACACCAAGAGAGGCCTTCCACGACCCCGAGAGCGTAGGAAAGGCTTGGTACTACCGGCCCGTCCCGCTCGCCGCGGTTTCGCTCGCCATGGTCATCGTCCTCAACATCGTCTTCCACTGATAAGGAACTGTGATGCGGCATTTGTTTGACGTTCGCAACATCATCGGCGCACTGCTGGGAATCTACGGTGTCGTGCTCACCATCGCCGGCTTTGCACCAGGCCTGCTCGGGGATCACCACAGTGGCGCCACCGACAACCCCGTCGACCTGTACGTCGGCACCGACGCCAACTGGTGGGTGGGCCTCGCGTTGATCGTCGTGGCGATCGTGTTCATCGGGTGGGCATTGCTGCGCCCGGTCGAGGTGCCCGAAACACCGCCGCAGGCAACAGATTCGGAGCAACCTCAGGTGGAGTGACGCACCACCGCCGCCTCGAGCTGCTCCTCGTAGGCGCCCTCGTCGCGGCCCAGCGCGATGGTGGCCGCCGCCATCGCGACCGTGCTGATCGTGATGACCACGGCATCGAGGTGGCTGACGTCGAGGTTTTCCCCGAGCACCACCGCGCCGAGCAGCACGGCGATGACGGGTTCGAGCACCAGCATCGTGGGCACTGACGTCTGCAGCGAGCCGGCGTGGAAGGCGGACTGCTGCAGGAACGTCGCGAAGACGGCGATCACCGCAAGCAGATACACCACCGGCGTGGCGAATACAGCGCGCACGCCCTCATGGGTCAGCACGTGCATCACCAGCTTGGTGAGTACGGCGACGACACCGAACAGCACACCCACCGCGAAGGCGAGCAACACCGCCCGCTTCCATCCCATGGTGCGGGTGGCAACGATGACGCATGCGCAGACCGCGGCCGTGCAGATGACGGCGACCAAAGTGGATGTCGTCAGCGAGGCCTCATAGTCGCCAGGCCGGGTCTTCGCCAACACGACGAACACCGCTAGCGCCGTCGTCAGCACCACCGCCCATACCCATTCACCGCGGGTGACGCGGCGGTGCGCCAACCGGGCGCTCAAGGGCAATGCGAACAGCAGGGCGGACACCAGGATCGGCTGCACCAACAGCAGCGAGCCCTTCGCGAGCGCCAACGCCTGAAAGACGTAGCCCGCGACGGCCGCCCCTGTGCCTGCCCACCACAGCGGCCGGCGAAGCAGAGTCAAGAACATCACCGAGCTCACGCCGTGTTCTTGGGGGACGTCCATGGTGGCGCGTTGGCGCACGACGATGCCGATCGCCAGGAACACCGCGGCGAGCACGGCGAGCAGTACGACCAGACCATGCCCTACCAAAGCGTCGAGCTCCTTTCGGGCCACGGCCCCCACACGGAACAAGAACAACATATTCGCCGGCACAGCGCCCAGCGCAGGCCGGTCTCAACATGGTTTCGAACCGGGCCGAGCGGGCATAGAACAGCACATGAACGTGCGACGGATAATTTTGCTGGTGGGGGCGGTCGTGCTGCTGGTCGGCGTCATCGGACTGCTCATGCCCGTGTCGGTGCCGGGCCCTGACAACGGCAGCATCGGGTGCGGCAATGGCCTTGTTCAGGATTCATCCGCCGCGCGCGAGGCGGACAACAACAACCCTGTCAACCTGCCGATACTCAACGAAATCATCCCGCACACCGACTACGTCACCCAGTGTCAATCGGCGGTGTCGGGTCGACGAGCGTGGACCATTCCGGTGGCCGTCGTGGGCCTGGTGGTGCTAGCCGGCTCGTTCTTCGTCGGGGGCCGGGCCGGCGTGCGGACGCCGTAGCGGCTAGCTGGCTTCGCGGCTGCTGACGAGGTGCAGCTGCAGCTGCTTGGGTTCGTCGGCACCGAGCCGGTCATTGACGGTCGCGACCACCGAGTCGACCCGGTTCACGGCCCGGTCACACAGATCGCGCACCTTGTCACCGGCCGCATCGACATCGTCGGCGGCGCTGAGCAGATACGCCCTGACATTGACCCGCAACCGTTCGCCGGCACGGCGCAACCGACGGCGCAGCCGATCGTCGACCTCGACGGTGACGTAGGGCAATACCTGACGTTTCATCTCAGCGCCTCCCCTTCGTGGATGCCTGGCATCACCCTACTGGGGTGGCGCTGACCGAGCTATCAGCCGGACCCGCTGGACTTGTCCTCCTGCGCCTTCTGCATGGCGGCCTTGCCCTCGGGGCTCGCGGCCGAGTTGCCGGGATCCTTGGCGGTCGCCACCGTGGCATTGCAATTCAGGTAGACGAGCACCGTGTCGGTCACGGGCGCGAAATCGTCGCCCTTGATCCATGGCGCCGACTGCGAATGAGTCACGATGCAGTTGTCGTCCGTCAATGTGTCACCGGCTCGGCTGGCGATGACGGCCTTTTTGCCAGCATCGCTGATGGCCTTCGACGCATCGCCGTAGGTCTGGCCGCTGTAGTCGTCGGCCGCGGCGACGCCGCTTCCGAAGAACGCCATGGACACGGCCGTCGCACCGACAGCGGTGATGGCGTAAACACCCAATTTCTTCACGTGCGACCTCCGTGTGATGAAGCTGTGGTTGTGCTTTGCGGACACTGAGTGTCTTGTGCACAGGAGATTAGAGTCGCGGGCTGGAAGGACGCTGGGAAGAACGATGGCACTTGCTGCTAATCCCCGTGCGGCCTTGACAGGGCGTCTCGATTTGGACCGATTCGTCTCCCCCGCAATATTGGGAGTACCCGACAATTGTGGCGTATCGTGCAGTTTCCGCGTTGACGAGGACGTTTTCTGGACGATATAGTTCAGTTCTCGAAACAGATAGGACTCATCATGAGGTCAGGCCTTACGGCTCGTCGTCTCGCCGCCACCGCCGGCATTGGCGCGATCATCGCCATGGGCGCGCTCTCCGCCTGCGCGAAGGAGGAGAAGGCGCCGGAAACCACCACGCCCACTACGACCACCACAACGACTACGTCGGAGGCCACCCCTGCTCCGCCGCCGCCCGCGCCGACGGAGAAGTCGATCAACCCGACCGGTGGCAACCTGTTCACGCCTCCGGTGAAGGCGCCGCCGGCGCCGACCGGCGTCCCCGGCGACAACTAACCGTCGGACTGGTCGCTGCGGTCCACTTCGCGGCCGCCCGTCACCGCAATGCTGTGCCGGCGGTCGCGAAGGATGCCACATGGCCGATGGCCATGTTCAGCGCCGACTGCATGAGCCTCGGGTCACGGCCCGTCTGCGACAGCAGATAGCCTCCCTCCACCGCCGCAAGTAGCCCCGTCGCAAGGGCTTTCGCGTCGACGTCGGCGACGAGCGCGCCGTTGTCGCGCATCCGCTCGACCGCAGCCGCGAGCAGGCCGCGCCATTCGGTGAAATGCTCGGACAGCGATGCCCTGGCTTTGTCGTCCGTGTCGGACAATTCGGCTGCCAGAGAACCGAGTTCGCAACCCCACAGCCCGCGTCGCAACGCACACCGCTGCACCATCGCGTCTCGCCAATGGTAAAGGCCACGGAAAGAATCCACCTTCTCCAGCCGCAGGCGCTGCCACGACAGAATCTCGTCGGCGCGCATGGTGATGACCTCGTAAACCAACTCCGATTTGTCGTCGAAGTGTTGGTAGAACTGGGATTTACTCGACGCGCTGGCCGCCAGCACGTCGTCGATCGTGGTCGCTGCGACGCCCTGCACGTGCATCAGTTCGGCGGCGGCAAGGACGATGCGGTTGCGGGTTGCTGCACCGCGTGATGTCAACTTGGGCCGCGTCGCGCGGTCGGTCTGCTGCGGCACGCCCTAACTGTAACTCCGTCGCTATCCGGCCGTCGCAGCCCCGCGAACATCGGTGCCCGATTGGAACACTTCGTCCGCTACACCTTGCGGCAGCGGCCGCCGTGCGGTCTCGCGGATAGTCAGGATCGTCAGCAGCGACACGATCGCGGCCACCACGACGTAGTAGGCGGGCGCCACGTTGTTGCCGGTCTCGGCGGTCAGCCAGGTGACCGCGTAGGGCGTGGTGCCGCCGAACGCGGCGACGCAGACGTTGTAGCCGATGGAGAAGCCGCTGTAGCGC
>DASRJA010000653.1:0-5958 GCA_035649695.1 Mycobacterium sp.
AACCGGACGCGCCGACGATCATGCCGGCGACGATCATCGCGGTGTTGTTCAGCGCCAATCCCGCTGCCGCGGCTGAGAGTCCGGTCAGCGCGTTGAGCAGCGAGATGACCACCGGCATGTCGGCACCGCCGATCGGCAGCACCACCATCAGCCCCAGTACACCGGCGGCGGCCAGCAGCCCGACCATCCGCCACAGCCACGCCCCGCCGCCGGGATGGGCGGCGGGGCCGATGACGACGGCCGCCACCACCGCGCCGGCGAGCAGCACCAGGTTCAACAGCTGCTGCGCCTTGCCGATGCCGATTGGGCGGCCGGGCAGGATTTCCTGCAGCTTGCCGAACGCGATCAGCGAGCCCCAGAACGACACCGAACCGATGATTGCGGCGAGCAACGAAGCGACCACGATGTGCACGCGGTCGGCGCCTCGCCATGCTTGAACGCCGAAAAACCCTCGGTGTCAATGAATTCCGCTAGCGCGATCAGTGCGACGGTGCCGCCTCCGACGCCGTTGAACAGCGCGTGGCGGTCATCTTCGTCAGCCGGGCAGGGGCACGCCCAGCACACCACACCGACCAGCAGGCCGGCGATGATCAGCGCCCAGTTCTCGGTGTGCCGGATCGCGATCAGCGTGGCGATCGCCGCGATCGCCATACCGCCGGCGGCGACCCAGTTGCCCCGCGCGGCGGTCTTGGGCCCGGTCAGGCCGCCAGCGAACCCACCGGTGGTCCGTCGCTGCACGTCCAGGCAATCGTTGGCATCGTTCCTCCTCTCGCGGGAGCGCCCTGCTCCCACGACAGAAGGTCGCGAGCGGTGCCGCTATTACACCGACCCTGAGTCCCCGCCTCGCGCCAAACATGCAGCGTCCCAAACAACACCTGCATCCGCCCGTTCACACTTCGGAATAATTGCGGGGTAGGGATAAATCGATGATGAACAGCTCGACGCGGTGCAGTTTGCGCATCTCGTCTTCGTAGGTGGCGTCCAGCCGCTGCTGCGCGTAGGCGTTTGAAGAGTTTGTCGGCGCGTTCGGTGTGGACGCTGTGATGACGCCGAACGGCGATGTGCCCTAAGGCGTTGGCCAGTAACGTTTTTCCGACGCCGACCGGGCCCATGATGAGCACGTTGTAAGCGTCGGCGAGGCCTTCGGACGGCGAAATCGGTGCTGGCGCGGACGAGCCATGACGCCGCTGGCGGTGCCGGCAGGAACGGTAACTGCTCGCCGTCGGTGGGGAGCACATGTGGTCGATGAACCCGACGTCGATGGCTTCGGTGTACAGCGCGCGCCGACAAGCGTCGTCGACCGCATCGGCGCCGTGGCGGCGTACCAGCCCGAGTAGGCGGTAGACCTGGCGCTTCTTGGTCCACGGCAGCGGATGCTCCAACACCGCCGCGGCGTACGCGCCGACATGATCACCATGTGCGGATGCCTTGCGCTGCAGGGTGTTCAGATCCCGCATCGCATCGGCCAACACCTCGGCGGACAGGTCGGCGGGATCGGTGTGCCGGCACCCGGGTGCCATGACCGGGTGGACCTTGATCAGTTCACCACGCCAATACAGTTTCACTGTGTGCGCATCGACGCGGGCATCCAGCCCGGCGTCCGACCAGCTCGCCGGGAAGGCTGTAGAGCGCCTTGGCCACCTGCGCATGCCGATCCGGGGCCACCTTGGGATGAGTCCAGGTCGGGATGTCGAACACCTCATCGGGCAGCACCCGAATCGCCGCATAACCGCCGAATCGCCTCATAACCACCGACGATCTAGCGGGCGAGTCCGCTAGGAGCAGCCGTAGACGAGAGCGTGCGGCGATTCGAAGTCGCATTGCGACGTCTTGACCTTCGGGACGAAGGAGGGCGGCGCAGGTGTCGGCGTCAGCGTGATAGTGGTGTCTGCTTTCCAGCTATCTGAGCTAGTGCCGACCGCACTGACCGGGTAGGCAAGAGTTGCCGCGCCCATCGTGATGAGGACGCCGACGCCGAGCGCTGCCGAAAGCGCCTTCCAGTTGCCGCGGAGACGGTGGAAGTTCATGGGATTCATCGATTCTCTCCTTGATTGAGTGTTCGCGGTATGCGGAGGTTGTCATTGCCGTAGCACGTGACACCAGGCGTCCCGGGTGGCGAGCCGATCGTCACTGACGACTCACTGGACAAACTGTTCAGTTGATTCAGTTGTCTTTTTCCTGGGCGCGATCGGGCTAGCCCCGCGGCCTGTCGGGTTGACCGCAGAGCAGGTCGACTCTGTCGGATATCACTGGCTATCGAGAAGCAAGAGGTGATCAGCACGAACTGTCGTAATGTCATTCGCGCTCAGCTGACGGCTCCAGTGGCGATCGCGCGGTCCGAAAATTCGCCATTCCATAGGGGGAAGCCCACCTAGCAGACGCCGTGAGCGCGAGCGTGCGGTGCGGCGTGGGTGCATGGGTCGGCGATGAGCTTCGGGGCGAAGGAGGGCTGCACACGTGTCGCCGGAACCAGCGTGAGATTAGCTTCTGCATTCCAGCTATCTGAGCTAGCGCCGCCCTCCATGGTCGGGTAGGCGAGAGTTACCGCGCCCATCGTGACGAAGACGCCGACGCCCAGCGCTGCCGAAAGCGCCTTCCAGTTGCCACGAAGACGGTGGAAGTTCATGGGACCCATCGATTCTCTCCTTCATCGAGTGTTCGCGGTATGCGAGGTTTTTGGCGACTGCAATCACCTCGCATGCGGTGGTGGATGTCACAATGAACGGTGAGGATGATGTAAGTCACTACCTGTCCGAGTATTTCGGAAGCTGCAGGGGTGGCGTAGGCCCAGGCGCGGTCAGCGGTGTCCTGACTCACATCCGAAAGGGCTACTCGCTACCGGTTAGTGGGGTGGCGTGTAGCGGAAGCGCCGCGGCGATTCCCGCCCCCTCGTTTGGCTTTTGTCCCGCGGAGGCGGTTTGCAACTTGCTGCCTGCGGTGTTGGGGAGCGAGCTTGGGGAAGAGAACTGGGTGAAGTCGGTGGCACGAGCGCAACATCGTGAAAAGGCTGGCGGCTGAACGTCGTTGACCTGCAGCTAGGTGACCGCCCACCCTGGGCAGACCGCGACGGCTTACTGCGCTGGGCATCGCGCAAGGCGGTGTCGAAAATCGAAGTACGTGGCTGGCGTTCGCCGGCAAGAGACGAATTGGAGGTGATCCGGATCGTTAGGCCGCCGACAGCGGCACATCAAGCATTATGGACGCTCAGCAGCTTGTGCCCCGAGAATCGTTGCCGGCCACGCAAACCGTGAGCGCGGGAATCGGCAGACAAGCCCCGCGGCGTGCAGCAGAACCACCTTAACGGCAATTGAGCGACGCGAAGAGGCCTGCGAGGCCATCAGCCACGACGCCGAGAGCGGTGTCCGCCTTCCATACACCGCTGTATTGCGGCGGCGCCGTGCCGTGTGCTCAGCCCGGACGTCCGCCCGAGTTGCGGCAGCCTGCAACAAGCCGATCTTCAGGTGCAACGGGCACGTGGTCACTGTGGGCTGTTCTCTGGCCGGAACTGCCTCTGACCCTGCGACCGTTGGGAACTCAAGATGCGGCTGAGCAGTAGACGGTGTACGGCAGAGGCGAGCGATCGTGTCCCGCCGCTTATGATCGATTAGCAGCGCGCCGACTCAGCGAACGCCGACGTGAGGGCGGCATCATGTGGCAGCGTCGATGTATCGACGAGCGATGCACGGGCGACGACAGGCAAGATCAGAGTGATCTGCGGGACGGATCCGCGTGATTGCGCAAACGTCCGGAGTCGCCGTCAGGGGGCACGGCCCAACTCCGGATCCCCGCCTGGATCCAGCGCCTGCAGGCCCTCGAATGTTGGCGTTGTCCAGACATATTGAGCGAATACCGCGGATCCGCCCAGGGCTTGAGCGCGTTCAACGAGAACTACGTTGGCGCCATCGCGCGCCGCCCGCGCCGCAGCAGTGAGGCCCGCCATACCTGCACCGATGACCAGCAGGTCGGCTCTACAGTTTCTCGCTGTACCCATCACGCCACGGTCTCTCGCAAGGTCTCGACTATTGGTCGCTTCATCGATGGCCTCTCGTTGCTTCTTGCGATAAAGCCTTGACCCCAGGCGGTGTAGGAGGGGTTATCCTTCGACGCCAGACCCGTGTGGGTGCCGAGGCGAGCCACCTTCTCCGTACAGTCGGCCCACATGCTCCAGTCGTCGGTCACTATCCGGTGCGCAATCTTCCAAACACCGTCCGCGCTGTCTGCCCGTCGCCGTCCCGGACCGTCATCGGGTCCCGCCGCATCCGCGCGCACGCGGCCGCGGACGAACCCTGACCTGTGCCGGACGACACACAACGGCACCTTCGGCGTGGCGAGCACTCCCGCGAAGACCAAGTCGCCCTCGTCGTCCCTGCCTACGGCGTCCAGGACGAAAACCGGACGGCCGCAGCGCAGCTCATCGAGCGGCGCGTGCGCCGGCGAAGAGTCCGGTACGACGCGCACACGTGGGACGGCGAGATTGATCATGATGCGTCCGCGAGGCGGCGGAATCGACTCCGGTGGAAAACGAGAGGGGCGGTGGCGTTCGACAGACCGGTCTGCTGGATGCGCAGCACAACGATCAGGTGGTCGCCGACGGTGAACTCGGACTCCATCGAGCAGTCGAACCAGGCACACGACTCGCGCAGATGGATTGAGCCCGACGACAAGACAACTACGTCGACTCCGTCGAACCGCTCGCCGTCCTTGCGGGCAAGCTGTCGGCAGGCGCGCTCGTGGTGCTCGCCTAGGACGCTCACCCCGAGGTTCGGCGCTTCTCGCAGACGCGGCCAGGTGCTCGAAGTCCTCTGGATGCACACCGAGATCAGTGGCGGGTGGAGCGAGACCGGGGTGAAGCTGCTGACCGCCATCCCACGGGATGCCGGTCGAGTTGGGCGCACACCGCCAGGACACCGCTCGGGAATGCGCCGAACACGGTGCGCAGTTCGGTCGGGGCTCCCGCGGTGGCGTCGCTGCCAGCTCGAACGGGATCGTTGGTGCTCATCGCGGCGACCGGTAGCCCCACGAGCAGCCTGCACGTCTCTTCAGCATGTGGACGCTGGGCGAGATCACCGAGCGGCGACCCGGCTCCCCGCCAGCTCGCGCACCGGCCTGAGCTGGCGCTCGGGGTCGTTCTCGGTAATCGCGACGATCATCTGGGTGCCGTTAGCCGAGAGCGGCCGCGCGCACTTTGCTGCCCCTGCCGAGTAGGGCGGAATGTCGAAGGTCAGCTGTTGATTGCACCTTGTCGACACCGGCGCTCCCCTCCGCGGGTCAGCAGACAAACCAGCTGACATATCAGGACGCTGATGATATATCATGCATGAGTGTTGGTTTTAGGTCAAGCACTGCCAGAGGAGTTCCCATGCCCGCTGGCGCGCTCCTCGAGGGATCATCCTTCCGCTGAACTGCGTCGATCAAGAGGACCTGTGAGCTAGTCGGGGTGGAGGCGTGGGCATCGTGGGCGTCACCGCACAACCCGGCGATGGCGTGAGGGCCAGCACCCGGACACCCGTGATGGCGCGCGTACCGTTGTTCGAGCGCCTGGGGGCCGCCGCTCGGGGCGGTGTAACGCTGGTGTGCGCGCCGGCCGGCAGCGGCAAGACGATGTTGCTGCGGTCCTGGATTGACCACGCCAACCTGGGTGATCACACCGGATGGGTGTCGGTCGAACACGACGAGCGCGACGCTCAGCGCTTTTGGCGGTCGGTGATCGATGAGCTGCGGGGCACGGTTGGCGCGGATGCCTTCATGGATGAGTTGACACCCACCCCCTTCTTCGACGGTGAGGCGGTGGTCGACCGTCTGGTGGCCGAGCTGGGCTCGCTTAAGGAGCCGGTCGTTCTGCTGATCGACGATCTGCACGAGCTTCGCTCCACCGAGGCGCTGGCACAGCTGAAGATGCTGCTTTCGCGGCGACCGCCGCTGCTTAGCGTGGTTTTGGCGAGCCGCCACGACCCGCGG
>DASRJA010000654.1:0-16299 GCA_035649695.1 Mycobacterium sp.
GACGTCGGTCGCACGGCGTCGCCGCACGTGTGGGCGATCGGCGATGTGGCCTCGTGGCGTCACCCGGTGGGACACCAAGTGCGCGTTGAGCATTGGAGCAACGTCGCCGACCAGGCCCGCGCGATGGTGCCGGCGATGCTCGGCAAGGATGTCCCGGCCACCGTTACGGTGCCGTACTTCTGGAGCGACCAGTACGACGTCAAGATCCAATGCCTCGGTGAACCGGAAGCCACCGACACCGTGCATGTCGTCGAGGACGACGGCCGCAAGTTCCTCGCGTTCTACGAGCGCGACGGCGTGGTCGCCGGGGTGGTCGGCGGCGGCATGCCGGGCAAGGTGATGAAGGTCCGCAACAAGATCGCCGCGGGCGCCCCGATCGCCGACGTCCTCGGCTGAGCGATCAGAACTCGCCGAGGTAGAAGCGGGTGCCCTGGTCGTCGGTGCACTGCGCCATCTTCCCGTAGGCCTGCTGCGACGGCTCCTCGATGACCCTGCCGCCGGCCTCGCGCACCCGGGCTACCGCGGCGTCGACGTCTTCGACTGTCCACATCGGCACGGTCACATGCGCGGTGCTGCCGCCCGCGACACCTGCCATCGGATGGGTCTGCTGAACGCCCCAGCCGTCGTCGATGCGCCCGGGCTCGAACGTCCAGAACAGCACGCGGCTGTAGAACGCCTTGAAGGCGGTCGAGTCGGTGACCTCGTAGGTGATGTACGAAAGTTCGCCTGGCCCACTGCCGTTGAGGGCCGGGCGTGGCTCGCCTGCTGCTGGCTGGAAGACCGCGAACACCATACCTGCAGGGTCGGTCGCGTCCAGCACGGTGCCGAAGTCGAACTGCTGTGGTTCGCCGACTGCGCCGCCGCCATCAAGGATCGACTGCCGGGCGCCCTGCAGGTCGGCGACGGCGTAGCAGCAGAGCATGCCCTGGCGACTGTCGACGCTGAAGATCCCGATGTGTTGGGTGGTGTTGGTGACCTGATGGGTCGACGGGTCGTAGGTCCACCCGAGGATATGGCCATAGAACGCAGCGGCGCGCTCGGCGTCGGGCGTCCACACCGAGACGTAGCCGACGTCGCCATGTTGGATCGGCGTCGCGGCTCCAGTCGCCGGTCCGCTGAGCATCCAGCGATGCCCGAACGGGTCGACGATCGTGGCATTGCGCGCCCCGTAGTTCTCGTACGGCTCCAGCTGTACGTGCGCACCGCGGTCGCGGGCACGTTCGAGCGTCGCGTCGGTATCGGCGACGTGCAGCATCAGGCTCACCGAAGTCGCCTGCGGGTCAGGCGCTTTCAGTCCGAGCTCCGGGTACTCATCAGCGAGGTAGAGCACGCCGCCCCCGATCGCCAGCTCGGCGTGACCGATACGGCCGTCGTCCATCTCGAACGGTGCCCCGACCACCGAAGCGCCGAAGGTGTCGACGTACCAGGCAATGGCCTCGCGCGCGTTCGCCACGGCCAGGTATGGCAGCGCGGCGGGGCGCGGGGGAGCCGACGCAACCGAAGCGGCAGGCTCGTTGAGTTCGGCGATGGCGGTATCGGTGCCAGTCATGACAACTCCTTGCGTTCGATTGGGAAGAGACACTGCGGATTCCAGGCGCGTGCGCAGGCGGGCCGCGAACCCCGGATCGGGCTGGACCGGAAGCTCGTCGCCATGCAGCACGGACAGCGGATCGTGGCTGTTGTTCATGACTTCCCTCCTTCCCGCTCCGGGTAGTGAGATCTGAAGGCGCGGCGGGCGCGCACCAGCAGCGCCTCGGTGGCGTGCACGGTGCGCCCGATCAGCTCCGCGCACTCGGGCACCGAGCAGTCATCCATGTAGCGCAGCGCCAAGACCGTGCGGTGCTGTTCGGGCAGTCTGGCAAGCACGCCCTCGGCGACGATGCGGTCCAGCGCGGCGTCCCAATTGTCCGCCGGGTCGACCGGCTCGGGCAGTTCGGCCACTGGGATGCTGAACCGGTCATGCCGACGCCGGTAGTGGTCGGCTAGCTTGTGGCGCGCCACCCCGAGCAGCCACGGCACGGTCATCGGCGGCGGTGAGTCCTTGCGAGCGGCGTCCATCGCCGCCAGAAAGGTTTCCGACGTCAGGTCCTCGGCCGTTCCGCGGTCGGCGCAGCGCCTGACGAAATACCCGTACACAACCGGCAGCGCATCGTCGTACAGCGCCAGCAGGGCCCGCGGACCCTCGTTGCCATCCGGTTCGGCGCTCACACCCTTATCGTCGCCGTCGGAGGCCAAACTCCGACGCCCCTATTGCGAATTTTTTCGCGAGGCCTTGGTGTCCAGCGCCGACAGCCCGCCACTGACCGTGTCGAACGCATCGCCCAACGCCTGCATGAGCGGCACCGACTCATCGGCGAGCCAATGCTCGTAGGCCGACAACGCCGCCCCGAGCATCGTCCACGCCACGGTCTGCGGCACCAGATCTTCGGCCTTGGTGCCCAGCCGCTTTGCGACGAATTCGGCGACGACCGCTCGCCAGCCCGCGTACATCGTCATCGAATACGCTTGCAGCGCAGCGGTCTCCAGGATGACCCGCATCCGCTGCCGGTGCCGGGCGGTTTCCGTTTCGTCAAAGGTATTGAACGCCAACAGCGCTGCGCGCAGCGCGGCCCGAATCGGGACGTCGGGTTCCGAATGGTTGAGTAGGTCGCGCATGTGGTCCAGGTGCGCGTCGAAGTCGCCCCACGGCAGCGCGTTCTTGGAGGCGTAATAGCGAAACAGGGTGCGGCGTGCGATGCCCGATGCCTCGGCGACGTCGTCGACGCTGACCTCGTCGAACCCGTGAGCGGCGAACAGGTCGATGGCCACGTTGGAAATGTGGTCCCACGTCGTGGAGCGCCGTCGGCCCACCCGGTGCTGGGAAACCGGCCGCATAGACCCCACCCTTCCATTTCGGCACTCGATGCCATATTATTGCGACCTCGGTCACATTGTCGAGACCCAACGCGACGAAAGGTGCTGTTCATGGAGCCTAACCAAGAGGTAGGGACCGAGGCCGGAGCCGCAACGGCGGCGACATCAGGCGAAGCACTCGTCACCGAGACCCTGGTCGAAGAGGTGTCGATCGACGGGATGTGCGGGGTCTACTGATCGTGTCGGCGCCTGCGGCGGCGTTCGATCCGGACCTGCGCTGGCGGCTGCATCACCAGGTGGCGGTGCGGCCCGAGCCGTTCGGTGCGCTGCTGTACCACTTCGGCACGCGCAAGCTGACGTTCCTGAAGAACCGGACGATCGTTGAGGTGGTCAACTCGCTGAGCGACCACCCCGACGCCCGCTCGGCATGCCGCGCCGCCGGAATCGACGACGCGCAGCAGGCGCCCTATCTGCACGCGCTCGGCGTGCTGGCCCAGTCCAAGATGCTCGTAACGGGAGAAGCATGACGTCTGTAGCACCGGTTCCCCGCCTCGTCGAGCAGTTCGAGCGTGGGCTCGACGCGCCGATCTGCCTGACCTGGGAACTCACCTACGCCTGCAACCTGGCTTGTGTGCACTGCCTGTCATCGTCGGGTAAACGCGATCCGCGCGAGCTGACGACCCAGCAGTGCAAGGACATCATCGACGAGCTCGAGCGCATGCAGGTGTTCTACGTCAACATCGGCGGCGGCGAACCCACTGTGCGCCCGGATTTTTGGGAACTTGTGGACTACGCCACCGCTCATCACGTCGGCGTGAAGTTCTCCACCAACGGGGTACGCATCACGCGCGAGGTGGCGGAGCGGCTGGCCGCAAGCGATTACGTCGACGTGCAGATCTCCCTTGACGGTGCGACGGCTGAGGTCAATGACGCTGTGCGCGGCCAAGGTTCGTTCGCGATGGCGATTCGTGCGTTGGAGAATCTGGCCGAAGCCGGCTTCTCCGACGCCAAGATCTCCGTCGTGGTGACTCGGCACAACGTGGACCAGCTAGACGAATTCGGCGCTCTGGCAGCGCGCTACGGCGCGATGCTACGGATCACCCGGTTGCGTCCGTCCGGTCGCGGTGCCGACGTGTGGGACGAACTTCATCCGACCGCCGAGCAGCAGGTGCAGCTTTACGACTGGTTGGTGGCCAAGGGCGACCGCGTGCTCACCGGTGACTCCTTCTTTCATCTGTCGGGCCTGGGCGAGCCCGGCGCACTCGCTGGACTGAACCTGTGCGGCGCCGGCCGCGTCGTGTGCCTCATCGACCCGGTAGGTGACGTATACGCTTGCCCGTTCGCCATCCATGACCGGTTTCTGGCGGGAAACATCCTGTCGGACAGCGGTTTTGACAACGTCTGGAAGAACGCGCCGCTGTTTAGGGAGCTGCGCGAACCGCAGTCGGCCGGTGCGTGCAGCAGCTGCGGGCACTACGACAGCTGCCGTGGCGGCTGCATGGCCGCCAAGTTCTTCACCGGTCTGCCGCTCGACGGGCCGGACCCGGAATGCGTTGAGGGTTATGGCGCTCCCGCGCTCGCTCGAGAACGAGTCAAACCCAAGCCAAGCGTCGACCACTCCCGCCGTGGGCCCGTGATGCTGAAGCTGCTCACCAAACCCCCGGTCCGACTCTGTAACGAAAGCCCGGTGTAAGTCATGGCACGCGACCAATGGTTCGAGACGGTGGCGTTCTGCCAGCAGGCGGCCAAGAAGCGGCTACCGAAGTCGGTGTACAGCGCGCTGCTGGGCGCAAGTGAGAGAGGCGTCACGGTCGCCGACAACGTCGACGCCTTCGCCGAGCTCGGCTTCGCGCCCCACGTCATAGGCGCGCTGGAGAAGCGTGATCTGTCGACAACCGTGATGGGACAAGATATTTCGCTTCCAGTGATGATCTCGCCGACAGGAGTCCAGGCGGTCCATCCCGATGGTGAGGTCGCCGTGGCCCGCGCCGCAGCCGCGCGCGGAACGGCGATGGGTCTGTCATCGTTCGCCAGCAAGCCGATCGAAGAGGTCATCGCCGCCAACCCCAAGTTGTTCTTCCAGGTGTACTGGCTCGGCGGCCGCGACGCGATCGCGGCGCGGGTGGAACGCGCCCGGGAAGCGGGCGCCGTCGGCCTGATCGTGACGACCGACTGGAGCTTCTCGCATGGCCGGGACTGGGGCAGCCCCAAGATCCCGGAGGAGATGAACCTGCGGACCACGGTGCGGATGCTGCCGGAGGGGCTGACCCGTCCGCGCTGGTTCCTGGATTGGGCCAAGACCATGCGGCCACCGGACCTGCGGGTACCCAACCAGGCACCGCGCGGAGAGCCCGGGCCGCCGTTCTTTGCCGCCTACGGTGAATGGATGGCCACCCCGCCGCCGACCTGGGAGGACATCGCCTGGCTGCGTGAGCTGTGGGGCGGGCCGTTCATGCTGAAGGGCGTGATGCGCGTCGATGACGCGAAACATGCTGTGGACGCGGGTGTTTCGGCGATCTCGGTGTCCAACCACGGCGGCAACAATCTCGATGGAACGCCCGCGTCAATTCGAGCACTGCCTGCAATTGCCGACGCCGTCGGCGACCAGATCGAAGTGTTGCTGGACGGTGGCATCCGGCGTGGCAGCGACGTGGTGAAGGCGCTGGCGCTCGGTGCGCGGGCGGTCATGATCGGTCGCGCGTACCTGTGGGGCCTGGCGGCCAACGGCCAAGCCGGTGTAGAGAACGTGCTCGACGTCTTGCGCGGAGGCATCGACTCGGCGTTGATGGGTCTGGGCCGAGCGTCAGTCCATGATCTTGTCGCCGGCGACGTCCTCGTCCCGCCGGACTTCTCCCGAGCCCTCGGGGTGCCCCCCGCGTCCAACGCCTGACCGGCAAACCGGGCCGGCGCGAACGCCCTGGTACTGGCGTGGCGGAGGGGGCTGGCGTGATTGGTCTGAGGTGCCAGAGGAAAAATCACGGAAATCAATTGCTGCGCATGCGCCAACAATTGGCGCACGCCAGGTGAATTCGGCCTACCATCGGCGGGTGGCCTTCCCCAGCGAGCTCGCGAACTTAACGTCGAGACAGCTGCAGACCACGTCGCCCGCGTTGATTATCCCTGTCGGTTCGGTCGAACAGCACGGCCCCCACTTGCCGCTGGACACCGATACCCGGATTGCCACCGCCGTCGCTCGCTTGCTTGCTGACCGGCTCGCCGACGCGAATGAATCCAACTGGGCGCTGGCACCCGCGATCGGATACGGCGCAAGCGGGGAACACGAGGGCTTCCCTGGCACCGTCTCGATCGGGACGTCAGCGCTGCGGCTTTTGCTGGTGGAGTTCGGCAGGTCCGCATCGCAATGGGCGTCGCGCCTCGTCTTCGTCAATGGACACGGCGGAAACGTCGAGGCGCTGGCGGCCGCGGTTGCTTTGCTTCGGTACGAGGGCCGCGACGTGGCCTGGTGTTCGTGCACCGCGGCGAACGCCGATGCACACGCCGGTCACACCGAAACGTCTGTATTGCTACATATTTCGCCCGCCGACGTATGGGTCGACGAGCGCCTCCCCGGCAACCGTGAGCCGCTGGCGCAGTTGATGCCACAGATGCGCCAGGGCGGTGTCGCCGCAGTGAGCGAACTCGGCGTGCTCGGCGACCCGACGACCGCAACGGCTGAGGAAGGTGAACGGATCCTCGCCGAGATGGTCGACGCGTGTCTGCTTCGTATCACCCGCTGGGCACCGGATCGCGACGGGATGCTGACATGACGGGACCGCGGCTGCCCGATGGGTTCGCCGTCCAGGTGGATCGCCGGGTGAAGGTGCTCGGCGAGGGCTCCGCGCTGCTCGGCGGTTCACCCACGCGGCTGCTGCGGCTGGCCCCGGCAGCGCAGACCATGCTCACCGGTGGCCGGCTCGAGGTGCACGACGCGGTCAGCGCACAGCTCGCGCGCACCTTGCTCGACGCCACGGTCGCCCATCCGCGACCAGCCACTGGCCCGTCACACCGAGACGTCACCGTCGTTATACCCGTGCGCGACAACACTTCTGGACTGCTGCGCCTCGTCGGCACGCTGCGCGGCATGCGTGTTGTGGTCGTCGACGACGGTTCGGCCACACCGGTGCAACAGAGCGACTTCGCCGACATGCACTGCGACATTCAGGTGCTTCGCCATACCCGTAGCAAGGGGCCCGCGGCGGCGCGCAACACCGGCCTGGTGGCGTGTACCACCGACTTCGTGGCCTTCCTCGACTCCGACGTGGTGCCGCGGCGCGGCTGGCTGGAGGCGCTGCTCGGGCACTTCTGTGACCCCGCTGTCGCGCTGGTTGCACCGCGGATAGTGGGGCTGCGTCAGGCCGACAACCTCGTGGCCCGATACGAGGCGGTGCGGTCATCGCTCGATCTGGGTCTGCGGGAGGCCCCAGTCGTGCCCTTTGGCACGGTGTCCTACGTCCCCAGCGCGGCCATCATCTGCCGCCGCGCCGTGATCAAGGACCTGGGTGGGTTCGACGAAACGCTCAAGACCGGCGAGGACGTCGACCTGTGCTGGCGCTTCATCGAGGCCGGCGCCCGGCTGCGCTACGAACCCATCGCGCTGGTCGCGCACGATCACCGCACCCAAATGCGAGAGTGGTTCGTGCGCAAGGCTTTCTACGGCGAATCGGCGGCCCCACTGTCTATCCGCCATCCTGGCAAGACCGCGCCACTGGTGATCTCCGGCTGGACGCTGGTGGTGTGGATCCTGCTCGCCATGGGATCGGGCATCGGATACCTGGCGTCGATGGTCGTCGCCGCCGTCACCGGGCGTCGCATCGCGAAGTCATTGAGCACCGTCGAGACCGAGCCCAAGGAAGTGGCGGTGGTCGCCGCGCACGGCCTCTGGTCGGCCGCCCTGCAGCTGGCATCCGCGATCTGCCGGCACTACTGGCCGATCGCGTTGATCGCGGCGGTGCTGTCCCAGCGTTGCCGCCATGTGGTGCTGGTGGCGGCTGTCGTCGACGGGGTGGTGGATTGGATCACCCGTAACGGCAACGCCGACGACGACACCAAGCGCGTCGGCCTGCTCAGCTACGTACTGCTGAAGCGTCTCGACGACATCGCGTACGGCGCCGGGCTGTGGACCGGCGTGGTGCGCGAACGGCACGCCGGCGCCCTCAAACCCCAGATCCGGACCTGACGCCGCGTTGCACAGTGACGTGCTGATCGTCGGTGCCGGAAGCGCTGGATCTGTTCTGGCCGAACGGCTTTCCGCCGACCCGCAGTGCCGGGTGACCGTCGTCGAGGCCGGACCCGGGCCGTCCGACCCGCGGGTGCTCAGCCAGATCAATGGGCTGCACCTGCCGATCGGTGACGCCAGCTCAGTGGTACGGCGATACCCGACGACGTTGACCGACGACCCCAAGCGCTTAGCGCAGATCATGCGCGGGGCAGTAGTGGGTGGCTCGGGTGCCGTGAACGGCGGCTACTTTTGTCGCGGTCTACCAATGGATTTCGACAGTTGGGGGTTGCCGGGTTGGTCATGGGCAGACGTGCTACCGCACTTTCGTGCGATTGAAACCGACCTTGACTTTGACAATCCATTACACGGGTCAGACGGTCCGATCCTCGTCCGTCGTGTTGACGAATTCGACGGGTGCACAGCGTCGTTCGTACGATCAGCAGGTGAAGCCGGGTACCGGTGGATCGACGACCTCAACGGCGCCACGCCGGAAGAGCCGTTGCCGCCAGGTGTCGGCGCGGTGCCGCTGAACATCAACGGCGGGACCCGGGTAGGCCCGGGTGGCGCGTACCTGCAACCTGCGATGGACCGTACCAACCTCACGCTGCTGACCAATACCAGGGTTCGACGAGTGCGGTTGACCGGTGGCAGGGCCGTCGGCGTGGAGTGCGTCGGACCCGACGGGTCCGGCGATCTGACCGCGGATCGGATCGTGCTGTCTGCCGGGGCAATTGGCTCTGCGCAGCTGCTGATGTTGTCCGGCTTGGGTCCGCGGGAGGTGCTGCGAGCAGCAGAGGTACCGGTGGTGGCGGACCTGCCCGTCGGTGTGGCATGTGTCGATCATCCGGAATGGGTCTTGCCGGTCGACTGGTCAGAAACCCACGGGCTGCCGCCGCTGGAAGCGGTGCTGACGACCGACACTCTCGAGATCCGGCCATACACTGCAGGATTCGGTGCCATGGTCAGTGGGCGGCGGGATGATCCGGGCGACCATCCGCACATCGGTGTGGCGCTCATGCAGCCGGAGTCACGTGGCCGCGTGGCCGTGACGTCAGCAGATCCGGACACGCCTCCGCTGATCGAACACCGCTATGACCATGCGCCTGCTGACGTCGCCCAGCTCGATGCGGGAGCCGAGCTGGCGCGGGAATTGGTCGGTGCGACAGCACAACTGGGACGGGTGTCATGGTCGACGTCGCAACACCTTTCGAGCACCGCGCCGATGGGTCTCGACGGGGATGCGCATGCCGTCGTCGACCAGCAGTGCCGTGTTCGCGGAGTCGAGAACCTATGGGTCGTCGACGGGTCGGTCCTGCCGGGGATCACCAGCCGCGGGCCGCACGCCACGATCGTGATGATTGGGCACCGGGCGGCCGAGTTCATCGTCGGCTAGTGGCCTCCGCCTGAGGAAGCCGAACTGCCGACCGTCGCGACCCGGTGCCCACACGGCGACGAACGCCGCGGCGACGGCCAACACGATGGACACCACTAGCAACGACAGGTCCATCGAGTCGATGAACGCAGACTCGGCGAGTTCCGCCAATCGCGCTCCCTGCGGACCCATCTGAGCCGCGACGGCGAGGGCATGGGCGAGGGAGTCGAGTGCCGACTCGCGAACATGCTGGGGAAACTCCGCGACGCCGGGCGAGAGCAGATTGTGGTATTGGGCGGCGAGCACAGATCCTGCGACTGCGATGCCGACGGCGGCGCCGACTTCCCGCGTCGTGTCGTTGACCGCCGACGCGACCCCCTGCTTCTCGGTGGGCACGGCGTTCATGATCGCCGAAGTCGTTGGTGCGACACATAAACCGATGCCCGCGCTGGTGATCAGGAGCGGCCAGACGAGGTCGAGGTACGTTGACCCGGCATCAAGGAAGCGCATGGAGAACAGGCCCGCGGCGATGAGGAACAATCCAAGCGACACGGCGACCCGAAGGCCTATCCTCGGCAGATAGAGATGCATTGTCGCGCCGAGAACCATGATTGGTACCGCCAATGGCGTCAGAGCGAAGGCCGTTTGAAGCGGGCTGTAGCCGAGGATCAGCTGCATGTATTGCATCTCGACGAAGAAGAATCCGAAGTTGGCGAAGAACAGAAGCGTTATGCCGATCGAGCCGGTGGCGAAATCGGGCCTGCCGAACAGCCTTACGTCGAGAAGGGGATGCTTGCGCCGCAGTTCGACCGCCGCGAACGCGCCGGCCAGCGCGACACCCGCCAGCATGCAGCCCCACACAATCGGATGTGTCCAGCCGCGCACCGGCGCTTCGACTACGCCGAACACGAACACCGCGACGGCACCGCCGATGAGCACCGCTCCAAGCCAGTCCAGCGGCGTAGCGGTTTCGTCACGCGACGAGGCGATCGTGCAGGTGCAAAGAAGCAATCCGAGTGCCGCGGCCGCGAACCCGTAAAAGATGGACTGCCACGAGAAGAACTTCAGCAGCAGTCCGGTGCCCATGAACCCGACAATCGCCCCGGAGCTCGCGACACCGGCCCAGATGCCAACGGCCTTGTTGCGCTCGGACTTCGGGAACGCAGCGGTCAACAGCGACAGCGTCGCGGGCATGATGAATGCCGCGCCGATACCCGCGACCGCTCGGGCGACGATGATCTGAACTGGACTGTCGAAGATGGTCGGCGACAGCGAGGCGACCGCAAAAATGGCGAGGCCGACGAGCAGAGCGCCGCGGCGGCCGTACCGGTCGCCGAGCGCACCCGCAGGCAGAAGCAGACACGCGAGCACCAGGGTGTAGCCATCGACGACCCAGGTCAGTTGCGTTTGGCTGGCGGAGGTCTGTAGCGCGATGTCAGGAAGCGCCGCGTTGAGGGCGACCATCGACGAGATGACCAACAACACATCGAGCGCAGCGACCGTCAACAACCAGAAGCGTGCGCGCTTGGACAAGGTGGCGGCGCTGGCGTCGATATCCTGATCAGACCGTGCGAGGGTGTCGACCATTGGCGTCGCTCCTTCGGTGGATACTTTCGAGACTAACAGTCTCGGTCCGAGACCGATAGTCTTGTTCCCTCGTTGGAGGTGATGTAAACGATGACCGCCATAGGTAACGATCCACGGCCTGCCCGCTCACGGGCTCGTTTGCTCGACGCCGCGACAGCGTTATTGCGATCGGGCGGCCCAAGCGCGGTCACCATCGATGCGGTGACCCGTAGCGCCAACGTCGCGAGGGCGACGCTGTACCGCCATTTCTCCAGCGCCAACGATCTGCTTGCGGCCGCGTTCACGGGCCTGCTGCAGCCTGCGCCGATGCCACCCGCTGAAGGCTCCTTGCGTGATCAGCTGATTGCGGTGGTGGTGGGATGGGCTGAGTCGATTGCCGAGGTGCCCACCACCATCACGGCCATGACGTGGCTGGCGTCGGGACCGGATGCAGGAGCGTATTCCGAAGTGCGCCAGACCGATTCAGACGCCGTTGGTACTTTGCGGGCCAGGATCATCCAGATGTACTCGGCGCCGTTCGACGCCATCTTCGACAGTCCGCAGGCCGCTGCCGAGCTCGGCGACGTGGACCGTGTTCAGGCAATCGCCCTGCTCATCGGGCCGCTGATCCTCGGAAGGCTCTCCACGCTTGCCGATTTCGACTACCGCACGTGCGCCGGGGCCGCCGTTGACGGTTTTCTGGCCACCCACGCGAAGGCGAGAAACGTCACCTCAGCGAGTAGCGGATCGGCAGGTGCTTCAGGCCGCCGACAAAAGTAGTGGATGCCAGTTCGGGCTCACCGGCCAAC
This sequence comes from Mycobacterium sp., assembly GCA_035649695.1. Taxonomy (GTDB): domain Bacteria; phylum Actinomycetota; class Actinomycetes; order Mycobacteriales; family Mycobacteriaceae; genus Mycobacterium. Next base: position 11,819 of record DASRJA010000654.1, read on the forward strand.
TCGATCGACTCCAGCCGGGGCACCAGCTCGGAGAAGAAGCTGTTGATCTCCATCCGGGCCAGCGCCGCTCCCAGGCAGAAGTGCACGCCGTAGCCGAATGCCACGTGTTTGTTGGGATCCCGGCCGATGTCGAACCTGAATGGGTCATCGAAGACTTCTTCATCGCGGTTGCCTGAAACGTAAGCGAGATATACGGATTCGCCTTCAGCGATCGGGACATCGCGCACTGTCGTATCGGCCGTCGCCGTCCGCATGAACTCCTTGACCGGCGTCACCCAGCGGATCATCTCTTCGGTGGCGGTGCCCAGCAGTTGCGGATTCTGCTGCAACCGTTGGAGCTCGCCAGGGTTATCGATCAGCGCCCGAAGTCCGCCCGCGATCGTGGCGCTCGTGGTGTCATGTCCCGCAGTGGCGATGATGACGTAGTAGGACATCGTCTCCAGGTCGGACAATGGTTGGCCGTCGATACGGGCGTTGGCGATCGCCGACGCCAGATCCTCGGTGGGATGTTCGCGGCGCGACGCGGTCAACGAGGTGAAGTAGCCGAAGAAGTCGAGCAACACCGCATTCTGGTCTTCCAGCGTGGTGCCGCGCTTGTACTCCTCCTCGTCGCCTCCGAATAGCTCTTGGGTGAGCTTGAGCATCCGTGGGAAGTCCGACTCGGGCAGGCCGAGCAGCGACAGGATCACATACAGCGGAAAGTGCACGGCGACCTCGTGGACGAAATCGCATTCGCCGCCGGCCGCCACCATCTTGTCGACGTGAATCTTGGCGAGTTCGTCGACACGAATCTTCAAGTCGCGCATGGCTTTCGGACGGAACCAGTCGGCGCCGATGGCACGGATCACCCGGTGCTGCGGGTCATCCATATGGATCAACGTGCGCAGGCCGCCGCCGGCCTGAAGCATTTCCTGCGCCATATCGTCTGCGTCCGCGGTGGCCAGCAGCGGCCGGGGCTCGTTGATCCACAGAGTGTTGTCGCGCTCGATGGCCATGATGTCGGCGTGCTTGGTGACGGCCCAGAATGGCCGGTACGGCGGATTGTCGACCCAGGCGACCGGGTTGTTCGCCCGCAGATGGGTCAGCGCCGCATGCAGTCGCGCGTCGTCGGCATAGGCCGTCGGATCGGCCAAGACCTTTGCGGCGTCATCCATCGTCGGCGTGCTCATTCGGGCTCCTCACTGCGAGCTGACAGAACTTGACGGGTGTCAAGTTCGCAGTCTATGTGACCGCCGCCACTTTGGGGAAGAGAGGTGTGGATCTACCACCACTAGGCTCTAACGTCGTGCCGGCCCGATCGCTTCACCGCCTGTTGGCGCTTGCCTTCGTCTTGTTGCTGGCGGTGGGGTGTAGTCGCGGCGGCGGTGAGTCTCCGAAGACGGCGGCCCCGACGCATCAGTCGGATCCGGCGGTGGTGCAGACTGCCGACGGGACGCTGCGGGGCATCGTCGCGCCAGACCACCGGCTGTTCGCTGGAATCCCTTATGCCGCACCGCCGATCGGTCCCCTGCGATGGCAGCCGCCGGATCCTGCGGCGCCATGGCAGGGGGTGCGCGACGCCACCCGCGTCGGACCACGCTGCCTGCAGGATCCGGGCGGTGACCTGGAATTAGGGCGGCAAACTGACGAGGATTGCCTGACCCTCAACGTCTGGACGCCGCCGGTCGACCCGAGCCGCGGCCAGCGGCCGGTGATGGTGTGGATCCACGGCGGCTCGTTCGTCAACGGCAGCGGCGGGATCTATGACTCGCGCTGGCTGGCAGCCCGGGGCGACATGGTCGTCGTCACCGTCAACTACCGGCTTGGCGCGACCGGGTTCCTGGCGCACCCGGCTCTCGGTCCCGCGGGTGACGTCGGCAATTACGGCCTGGCCGACCAGCAGGCGGCGCTGCGCTGGGTGCGCGACAACATCGCCGACTTCGGCGGTGATCCGGCCAAGGTCACGCTGGCGGGTGAGTCCGCCGGCGGCATCTCGGTATGCGACCACCTGGTTGCGCCGGATTCGGCTGGGTTGTTCAGAGCGGCGATCATCCAAAGCGCACCGTGCCAGGCGCAACTCGCATTGCCGGCGGCGGAGAAGAGCAGTCTGGACTATGCGGCTACAGTTGGCTGCGCCGATCCGCAATCCGCAGCGCAGTGTCTGCGAGCGTTGCCCGCCGGCAAGCTACGAGACCCGGTCTGGTACTTCAAGATTGGCGATGATGCCCTGAGCGGTCCGGTGACCGATACGAGATCGTTGCCGGTGGACCCCATGGCCGCCTTCGCCGACGGGCGTTCTGCCCGCGTGCCGGTATTGATCGGCACCAACCACGACGAATTCACGTTGTTCGTGGCGCTGCAGTATTTGCGGCTGGGCCGGGAATACACGACCGATCAGTACCCACAATTGCTGCGCGAGACCTTCGGCGACTACGCCGCCGCGGTCGAGGAGCATTACCCCTTGCAGCGCTATAGCAGTGTGCCCCTTGCATATTCGGCGGCCGTCACGGACGGAGTGTTCGCCTGTGTGTCCGATCGGATGGCCAAGGCGATGGCGCGGACTCAACCCGTCTACGCCTACGAGTTCAACGACCGCAACGCGCCGACCTCCGAGCCGATGCGCACGCTGCCATTTCCGGTGGGCGCCAGCCATTCTCTCGAGTTGCGCTACCTTTTCGACATCGGCGACGCGCAGCCGCTGAACGCCGCGCAGCAGGTGTTGTCCGACCAGATGATCGACTACTGGGCGCATTTCGTGCACACCGCAGATCCCGGCTCGCAGTGGCCGGCGTTCGGTCCCGACGAAAAGCGGTTGTCGTTTCAGTCTGACGGGAGCAGAGTGACCACCGACTACGACAAAACGCACCAGTGCGCATTCTGGGCGAGCCTGAAAGGTTGACTGGCATGCCGACTCCCGACCCGAAAAGCTATGCGGATCAGTGGGTGCGGGCGTGGAATGGACACGATATCGAGGCGGTGCTTGACCACTTTCACGACGACGTCGTGTTCACGTCGCCGGTAGCCGTCCGGGTGGTGCCCGAAAGCGGGGGAGTGGTGCACGGCAAGCCCGCATTGCGGGACTACTGGACCGCTGCGTTGGCCAAGCAGCCCGACCTGCAGTTCGACGTCGTTGGCGTCTACCGCGGCGAGTCCACGTTGGTGATCAACTACCGCAATCACCGGGGCGAACTCGTCAACGAGGTGCTGACCTTCGACGGCGACAAAGTGCGCGAAGGCCACGGAACGTATCTGGCTTAGGCCGGCGTCACCCGCGTCATGATGTCGGCGTGGACGACCTCTGTGCCTGACTTGTCGACGACGCTGACGGGCACGACGATCTCCGCGCCCTCGGTGATCGAGGCGAAGTCCGGTGGCTCCAGCCGGGCCTGTGCCCGCAGCGACGTCGTCGCCTTCTCGCGGTACTGCACATTCATCGCCTTCGGGATCCAGTGGTGGCTGGTCGGCACGGTGGCCTCCATAAGCATTCCCATCGCGATCTCCGCGGCGTTGCACGACGCGATCGCATGCACGGTGTGCAGATGGTTGTAGACGAAGAACATTCGGGTGATGCTTTAGGCCACATGCGGACAGCCGCCTACACCAAAATCAGCCAGGACGCCGCCGGTGAGCGTGCTGGCGTGGCCCGCCAGTTGGAAGACTGTCTGGCATTCGCCGACCGGCTGGGCTGGGATGGCGGCTGCGGCGGCAGCGGCCCCAACGTCCTCTGTTGAGCCGACAGAACCGTGCAATCATGGCGGCAGCCGCCGCTCGGCGTACCTCTGATCTGAAATAGTCGGCCCGCCACCAAGGAGCGGGTGGCGGGCCGAACACTAGATCAGACGGTGAATGGTGTTATCCGGTTCCGCCCTCGACTTGATTGGCGACGTGAAGCAATCCGGTGGCCAGTTCGCGCTCCTCGTCGGCAGTCAGGTGCAGGCAGGGGCAGGCAGGCAAAACGGGGAGCCCCGCACGAGACTCCCCGTTCGGTTGAGCGGTCTGCTACCCGCAGATGCCGGGGCTGACCGTGACGTGCGCGGCCTGGCCGGTGAACGATGTTCCGCACGCCGACAGGCTGGTGGCGGAACTCGCGTTACCTGAGGCCGTGACCACGCCGCCGACGTTCACGAGGGTGTTGTCGTGGGCGTTACCGGATACCGAAGACGCTCCCAACACCGAGACGACGTTGTTGCCGGTGGCATTACCACTCGCCGTGGAGCTGCCGTCGATGGCAAGCAGGTTGTTGCCGCTGGCGTTGCCCTGCGTGGTGGCCGAGGCCGTCCCGAAGACGCTGATCGCAACCCCGGTATTGCCCTCGCTCACATCGGCCGTGGCCCCGGTGCCAACGCTGAAGCCATCGCCCGCGCCGGGATCAACAGCGAAGCCGAGAGCGGAAGCCGTCCCGGCACCGAACATTCCGGCCACGCCCAGACCTGCGGCGAGAACCGATCCTGCTATTACCTTGTGAACCTTCATGTCGCAATTTCCTTACTGTGAGAGTTGGA
>DASRJA010000655.1:0-3601 GCA_035649695.1 Mycobacterium sp.
GGCGCCGCGCTGCCACTGCTGTTCTTCGCGCTGGCCGGTCGCCGTGTCGCCGAACGTGTGGCGTCGTTCCGCCGCCGCCAGCGTGAAATCCGCATCGCCGCAGGCGTTGTCACGATCCTGCTCGCCGTGGCGCTGGTGCTCAATCTGCCCGCCGCGCTGCAGCGTGCCATCCCCGACTACACGAGCAAGCTGCAGGAAACCGTCGGTGGCGACGAGCAACTGCGCGAGAAGCTCAACCTCGGCGGCCTCGTCAACGACCAGAACAGAGAACTGTCCAACTGCACGAACGGCGCGCCCGAGTTGGAAAGCTGTGGCACGGCGCCGGACATCACCGGCATCACCGGCTGGCTGAACACCCCCAATGGCTCCGCCATAGACCTCAAATCCTTAAGGGGCAAGGTCGTTCTGGTGGACTTCTGGGCGTACTCGTGCATCAACTGCCAGCGTGCGGTCCCGCATATCGTCGACTGGTACGCCGCGTACAAGGACGCCGGCTTCGAGGTTATCGGCGTGCACACACCGGAGTACGCGTTCGAACGCGTGCCTGCGAACGTCGCCAGCGGCGCCCGAGATCTCGGCATCACCTATCCGATCGCGCTCGACCCCAGCTACTCGACGTGGACCAACTACCGCAACAGGTACTGGCCCGCCAAGTACCTGATCGACGCGAACGGTACCGTCCGGCACATCAAGTTCGGCGAGGGTGACTACGCACAGACGGAAACCCTGATTCGCCAACTGCTTTCGGACGCCAAGCCCGGCGTCACGCTGCCGAAGCCAACCGAAGCCGCAGACACGACTCCACCACCGGACCTGACGCCCGAGACGTATCTGGGTGTCGGCAAGGTTGTCAACTACGGCGGTAACGGCAGGTATGACGAGGGCAGCGCCACGTTCGGCTATCCGGGCCGTCTGCCCGACGACACCTTTGCCCTCCAAGGCGATTGGGCGCTGGATTATCAGGGCGCGACCGCCAATGCCCCGAACTCGAGCATCAAGCTGAACTACCGTGCCCGCAACGTCTATCTGGTGGTCGGCGGAACCGGCACCGTCACGGTCATCCGCAACGGTGAGTCCAAGGACATCCCGGTCAGCGGGCCGCCGACGCTGCGCCAGATCGTCGGCGACGACGAGATTGAGCGCATGCTGGTAGAGGTGCGGTTAAGCCAAGGGCTGCAGGCGTTCTCGTTCACCTACGGCTGAATCATGCTGGGCGGAAGGTCATCGCAACACCGTTCATGCAGTAGCGCAGGCCGGTGGGTGGTGGACCGTCGTCGAAAACATGGCCGAGGTGACCACCGCAGCGTCGACAGAGCACCTCTGTTCGTGTCATGCCGATGCTGTCGTCAGGGCGCTCGAGTACGGCACCGTCCAGCGGCTGCCAGAAGCTCGGCCACCCGGTGCCGCTGTCGAATTTGGTGTCCGCCGAGAACAACTCCAGTGCGCAACCGGCGCAGCTGAAAGTGCCACGCCGGTGTTCCTCGTTGAGCGGACTGCTGTATGGCCGCTCGGTGCCGGCTCGGCGCAGAACGTCGTACTGATCGCCGTTCAGCAGTTGCTTCCACTCGGCATCGGTATGGGTGACCTCGAGGTCGCCGGCCGGGCTGGCCGTCGCCGAACGCGTGCACGCGGCAGCCGTGAGGATCGTGGCCGACGCCGCGCCCACACCGACCAGGAATCGCCGTCTCGTCACGCCCATCCCACCCGGCCTCCGTCAACGTGTTGTCCTCGGGCGAATCTAAACCGCAATGGCGTCCTTACCCGTTGCAGTAGAAAGCAGTGTCACAGTTTAGTAAGGAATGATCCGACCGCGTGCGCAACGAACGTCGCTAACCTTGCCGGATGAGGTTGACCGCCAAGATGGGCGGACTCGCCGCCCTGGCCGTGCTGGTGGCACTGGGTTTCGTGCTGTTCCCCGCAAGCGCCTCGACCACCATTCCGGCTCCCGTGCTCGACGAACCCGCAGGCAGCCCGGGCGCCAGCGAGACGGCGGTGCTGGCGGGCGGCTGCTTCTGGGGTGTCCAGGGCGTGTTTCAACACGTGAAGGGTGTGTCCCAGGCGGTGTCCGGCTACGCCGGTGGCGAAGCAGCGACCGCCCAGTATGAGACGGTCGGCACGGGTACCACCGGGCACGCCGAGTCCGTGCAAATCACCTACGACCCCAGCCAGGTGAGCTTTGGACAGCTGCTCCACGTTTTCTTCGGCGTCGTCCACGACCCGACCGAGCTGAACCGGCAGGGCCCCGACGTCGGTGAGCAGTATCGCTCGGCGATCTTTCCGCAGAATGACGTTCAGAAGAAGGTCGCCGACGCCTACATCGCGCAGCTCAACCAGGCGAGGGTCTTCGATGGGCCCGTCGTCACGCGCACCGACAAGGACTCCGGCTTCTTCCCTGCCGAGGACTACCACCAGGACTACGTCAACTCTCATCCGACGGCGGCGTACATCGCGATCAACGACATGCCCAAGCTAGCCGACCTGAGGCAACAGTTTCCGGAGCTGTACCGCGACCAACCTGTCCTGGTGCACGTGGTCACCCACGAGTAGCCGCAAAAGGATCGACCGTCGCTTCGATCTTGATGACTCGATCACCGCGCACCGTCAGCACCAGCACCACGGAAAGCGCATGGCCCGCGAAGCCGAGCACCTCGCCCGCAGGCCCGGTGACCAGAGTCATACCGTGACCGAGGAACCGAAGGAGGTTGGGCGCCACCGTATCCCGTCCGTGGTTGACCTGCGGCGGCCCGCCACCGACAAACGTCGCCACCCCCCACACCGTGGGATCCAGCACCGCGGCCAGGGACTGCAGGTCGCCGTTCGCGCACGCGGTGATGAACTTCTCGGCGACGATCCGGTGCTCGACCTCCGTGACATCAGCCGGCCTCGGCGATGCGCCCGCGAACTTCGCCCTAGCCCGTCGCGCAAGCTGACGACATGTGCCGACCGGCCTGCCAACCGTCTCGGCGATCTCCTCGAACGGCATCTGGAACACGTCGTGCAGGACGAACGCCACGCGCTCACCGGGACTCAGCCGCCGCAACACCTCCAGCAGCGCAGTGCGGACCTCGTCGTCGAGCGTGACGCGATCGGCGGGGTCGGCCTCCAGCGACGGGGTGACATCGAGAGCCCCTGACACGTCGGGCTGTTCGTGGCGGGCGCGCGCGGACCGCAGTTGGTCAAGGCAGAGCCGGCCCGCGACGACGGTCAGCCAGGCGCGGACGTCGTCGATCTGTGACGGGTCGGCGCGTGAAAGCCGCAGGAATGCCTCCTGCGCGACGTCCTCGGCCGCGCCGACATCGCCGAGCATCTGGTACGCGAGGTTCACCAGGTATGCCCGATGGCTGCGCCACGCCGCTTCGACCGACAACGAGTCGCTCATGCAGTAATGACGAAACGGCGAAGCGAAAAGTTACCCGGGCCGCTGTGTAACTTTTGCCGTCGCGGCGTCGTCCTTGTCTCCATGAATGCAATTCTCGTCACGGGCGCAACCGGCAACGTCGGCCGCCCACTGGTCAACCAACTCGCAGCAGCCGGAGTCGAGGTGCGCGCCGTCAGCCGGCATCCCGACACCGCGCGGTTCCCCGACGGCGTCACGGTGGTG
>DASRJA010000656.1:0-8895 GCA_035649695.1 Mycobacterium sp.
CGGCGGCCTTGTCAAAGACGCGAGTAACTACAACAACACCCCCGTCGTGCTGGTCGGCATCTTCGCCATCGGGATCTCCGGCCTTGTAATCGACGGTCTGCTTCGCGCCGTGGAACGGCGCGCTGTCCCCTGGAGAGGAAAGATCTAGTGAAATTCAAGGCCCTAATTGTGGTGCTGGCGGCTTCGGCGTTGGCGCTGGCGGGCTGCTCGGTCGACCGGTCAGGGGACCGAGCCGACAAGCCGACGATTCGCATTGGCTACCAAAGCTTTCCGAGCGGCGACCTGGTCGTGAAGAACAACAAGTGGCTCGAAGAGGCGCTGCCGAACTACAACATCAAGTGGACGAAGTTCGACTCCGGCGCCGACGTCAACACCGCGTTCATCGCCAAGGAACTGGACTTCGGCGCGCTCGGCTCCAGCCCCGTCGCGCGCGGGCTGTCGGCGCCGCTGAACATCCCCTACAAGGTCGCGTTCGTGCTCGACGTCGCAGGCGACAACGAAGCACTCGTGGCGCGCAACGGCAGCGGCGTCAACACGATTGCCGATCTCAAGGGCAAGCGGATCGGGACCCCGTTCGCGTCGACAGCGCATTACAGCCTGCTGGCCGCGCTGTCACAGAATGGGTTGTCGGCCAACGACGTTCAGCTAGTCGATCTGCAGCCGCAGGCCATCCTGGCAGCATGGGACCGCGGCGACATCGACGCCGCCTACTCCTGGCTGCCCACCCTCGACCAGCTGCGTAAGACCGGCAAGGACCTGATCACCAGCCGCCAGCTGGCCAAGAACGGTAAGCCCACGCTGGACCTCGGCGCGGTGCGTGACGAGTTCGCCACCGCGCACCCCGACGTCGTCGACATCTGGCGTCAGCAGGAAGCCCGCGCGCTCAAGGTCATTCACGACGATCCCGCCGCAGCCGCAAAGGCCATCGCCGCCGAGATCGGGCTGAGCCCGGGCGAGGTGGCGGGCCAGCTCAAGCAGGGCGTCTACCTGACGCCGGAACAGGTTGTCTCTCCGGAATGGCTTGGCTCCGACGCGAAGCCGGGCAACATCGCGGTCAATCTGCAGAGTGCGTCACAGTTCCTCGCCGACCAGAAGCAGATTCCGTCGGCCGCGCCGTTGCAGACGTTCGAGGCCGCGATCTACACCAAGGGGTTGCCCGGTGCCATCACCCAGTGACGGCACCATCCGGATAAGCAACGTCAAGCACCGCTACGGCCGCGGCCGCGACGAGGTCACCGCGCTGGGACCCGTCGACCTGACCGTCGACCCGGGATCGTTTCTGGTCCTGGTCGGCGCGTCCGGCTGTGGCAAGAGCACGCTGCTGCGGCTGCTGGCCGGCTTCGAGTCGCCCAGCGAGGGCACGGTCGCGGTCTCTGGTGCCGCGCCGACGCCAGGGGTTACGGCTGGCGTGGTGTTCCAGCAGCCGCGGTTGTTCCCGTGGCGCACGGTCGGCGGCAACGTCGACCTCGCACTCAAGTACGCCAACGTGCCTCGCGAGCGGCGGGCCGAACGGCGCGATGAGCTGCTGGCGCGGGTGGGTTTGGAGGGCACCGTCAAGCGCAAGATCTGGGAGATCAGCGGCGGGCAACAGCAGCGCGTCGCCATCGCGCGGGCGCTGGCCGCCGAGACGCCGCTGTTCCTTCTCGATGAGCCGTTCGCGGCGCTCGACGCGCTCACCCGCGAGCGGCTGCAGGAGGACGTCCGTCAGGTCAGCGCGGAGTCCGGCCGCACAACGGTGTTCGTCACGCACAGTGCAGACGAAGCGGCTTTTCTTGGTTCGCGGATCGTGGTTCTGACGCGACGGCCGGGACAGGTGGCGCTGGATCTGCCGGTCGACTTGCCCCGCACGGGCGTCGACCCCGATGAATTGCGTCGCTCAGCCGAATACGGTGAGCTGCGCGCGGAAGTGGGGCGCTCGGTGAAGGCGGCTGCCGCTTAAGGCTTAGACCGGGGGATAGGCCGGCGGTGGATACACGCCCCGCAGGATCCAGGCGAACCAGTTGAAGCCGTATTCCAGCTCGTCGCTCGCGTCATAGTCCGGGTTCGGATCCACGTCATCACCTCTCGCGTACCGGCTGGTTCTCGCTGAAGTCTAGACCGGACGGCACAGCCGCGACAGTCCGAAGACCTAAACTGTCCAACCAGTTGATTGATGCCCGGACGACGTCCGGGCCTGCATATAGTGAGTCGCCATGTCCGAAGCCACCGCCAACGGGATGTCCCGCCGCGACGAGCTGCTGACCGTCGCCACGAAGCTGTTCGCCGCGCGGGGATATCACGGCACCCGGATGGACGACGTGGCCGACGCGGTCGGCCTGAACAAGGCGACGGTGTATCACTACTACGCCAGCAAGTCGCTGATTCTGTACGACATCTATAAGGGCGCAGCCGACTTCACGGTCGACGCTCTGCACGACGACCCGACGGCGTCCGCGCGCGAAACCATCTACCACTTCACCCGACGGCTACTCGTCGGCATCGCGGGCAACATTGAACGTGCGGCCGTGTACTTCCAAGAGGGCCCCTACATCACCGAGTGGTTCACCGAGGACCAGGTCGCCTACATCCGCGAGAAGGAAACCCAGGTCTACGAACACGTGCGGGACGTGATCGACCGCGGTATCGCCAGCGGCGAGTTCTACGACTGCGACTCGCATGTGCTGGCGCTGGGCTACATCGGGATGACGCTGGGCTCCTACCGGTGGCTGCGACCACAGGGTCGGCGCACCGCGCAGGAAATCGCCGAGGAGTTCAGCACCGCACTCTTGCGCGGCCTGATCCGTGACGAAACCGTGCGCGCGGAGTCGCCACTTGGCGTGGACACCGGTCAGCTGCCGACGGGCTGAGACAACCCACCCGTGATGGATCTCGACGGGTTGGTGGCGGAGGTCGACGGGCAACTGCGCGCGCGGGTGGTGTCGGGCCGGCCGAACACGAGAAGGCGTACCTCAAGAGTGCGCTTGAGCACTACGGGGTGCCGGTGCCGGCGATCCGCGCGGTCGCCAAGGGCGTGCGCAAGCTCATTCCCGACCTTTCGCACGACGAGCTTGTGGACGTTGTCGAGGCGCTCTGGAGCGCGCCCGTGCACGAGCGCCGCATGGTCGCGGTGGAACTGCTCGACGCTTACGCCGACCGACTCGTGCCGGCCGACATGGTGCTGCTCGAACGGCTGCTGCGGGAATCCCGGACGTGGGCGCTGGTTGACGGGCTTGCGGGGTCGGTGGTCGGCCCGCTCGTCGAGCGCGCGCCGACCGCTGCGGCGGTGCTCGACCGGTGGGCGGTCGACGACGACTTCTGGATCCGCCGCTCGGCGCTGTTGGCGTTGCTCGAATCACTGCGCAGAGGCGGGGGCGACTTCGAACGGTTCGGCAAGTACGCCGACGCGATTCTGGATGAGAAGGAGTTCTTCATTCGCAAGGCGATCGGTTGGGTGCTGCGCGACACCGCGCGCAAACGCCCGGACGTGGTCTTTGAATGGCTGCTGCCGCGTGCCGCGCGTGCATCGGGTGTGACGTTGCGCGAGGCGTGCGAGCCGCTCTCCGCCGAACAGTGCGCGGCCGTCGAGGCGGCCCGCCGCGGCTGACTCAGAACGCGAACCGGTTGACCACGTCGTAGTTGCGCATCGGCGTCGCGTACATCAGCCGGTACACCAACCGCTGCGGCGTGAACGGAATCGACTCGTAGCCCGCGACCGCGGAGACTTGCTCGACGAAGCGGAGGCCAAGGCCCCACGCCTCGATCGCGCGGGCGTCGCGAATTCCCCACTTCACGATTCCTTTTGTGGCGATCTTCGACAGTCGCGGACCGGCGGGTGAGAGCGTGTCGAAAAGTAATTCACCACTGCCGAATCGGTCGGTCAGCCGCTCGAGCAGCTCCCAGACCTCGCGCTCGGTGAGGTACATGAGGAGCCCTTCGGCGACGACGAGCGTAGGTCGGCCGGTCGGGATCTGGTCCAGCCATCCGGGATCGGTCACCGACGAGCCGATCATGCGATAGGTGTCTGTCTCGTCGTACAACTTCCGCCTGAGCTCAATGACCCCGGGCTGATCGAGGTCGAACCACTGCACGGTCGGCGGCGGGTTGATTCGGAACGCCCGGGTGTCCAGGCCGCACCCGAGATGCAGCACCACCGCATCTGGATGGCGGCGCAGGAAGGCGGCCGCCCAGTCGTCGAGTTTCTTGGCGCGCAACGCCACCAGGAACTGATTCGCCCACGGCTGTGCTGCCCGATGCACTCGTTTGAAGTCGTAGTCGATGCGGTCGACGGCTTCCGCCGCGGCGTGATCACCCAAAATCGGCAGTGGCGAACGGCTTTCGCATGCGCGCAGGTACAGCGTGACCAGGTTCGTCCACTCCACCGAACGCCAGCCCACGGAGCTGAAGTCGACCTTGGTCGTCGTCATCGTTTCCTCCTCTTGGCCAGCATGCCACGCGCCCAGACTGCGGCCAGATCGCCGAATTGGTGATTTGCGCGATCTCACTGGGCCCACGCGAAGCCGGGGACAGTCTCGGCGATGATGGACATGTGAAGTCCAACCTGCTGTCGCGGCGCGACCTCGACTTCCTGCTCTACGAATGGCTGCGCATCGACGAGCTCACGAAGCGCGAGCGGTTCGCCGAGCACTCCAGGGAGACCTTCGACGGCGTCCTCGATCTGTGCGAGCAGCTGGCCACCCGGTACTTCGCGCCGCACAACAAGAAGAGCGACGCGAACGAGCCGAGCTTCGACGGCGACAAGGTCACCGTCATCGGCGAGGTCAAGGACGCGTGGGACGCGTTCGCCCAGGCTGAGTTGATGGCGATGTCGATGGACCAACGGCTGGGAGGCGCGCAGCTGCCGGCCACCATCGCCGAAGCCGGATTCGCCTGGTTCTCCGCAGCCAACGTGAGCACGACGGGCTACCTCATGTTGACGATGGCCAACGCCAACCTGCTGGCCAAGTTCGGCACGGCCGAGCAGGTCGAGGCGTTCCTCAAGCCGATGCTCGCCGGCCGGTTCTCCGGAACGATGGCGCTGTCCGAAACCCAGGCGGGCTCGTCGCTGGCCGACATCCTCACCCGCGCCGAACCGCAGGACGACGGTACCTATCGGCTGTTCGGATCCAAGATGTGGATATCCGGGGCCGAGCACGAACTCACCGAGAACATCGTCAACCTGGTGCTGGCCAAGATCCCTGGCGGGGCGCCGGGCACGAAGGGCATCTCGCTGTTCGTCGTGCCCAAGTTTCTGGTCGACGCCGACGGCTCGGTGGGTGAGCGCAACGACGTGACGCTTGCCGGGCTGAACCACAAGATGGGCCAGCGCGGCATCACCAACACGGTGCTGAACTTCGGCGAGGGCAGGTTCACACCCGGCGGAAAGCCCGGCGCGGTCGGCTATTTGGTCGGCGAACCGCACCGCGGGCTGGCATACATGTTCACCATGATGAACGAGGCACGGCTCGGGGTCGGGATGGGTGCGGTGTCGCTGGGCTACACGGGCTACCTCAAATCGCTGGAATACGCGCGCGGACGCCCGCAGGGCCGGCCGGTGCTCGCCAAGGACCCATCAGCACCACAGGTGCCGATCATCGAACACGCCGACGTGAAACGAATGTTGTTGGCGCAGAAGGCCTATGTCGAAGGCGGGATGGGGTTGCTGTTGTACTGCGCCAAGCTCGTCGACCTTGCGCACAGCGCCGAGTCCGAGGAGGAACGGGATTCGACCGGCCTGCTGCTCGACATCCTGACGCCGGTCGGCAAGAGCTGGCCGTCGCAATGGTGTCTGGAGGCCAACAACCTGGCCATCCAGGTGCACGGCGGATACGGCTACACCCGCGAATACGACGTCGAGCAGCACTACCGCGACAACCGGCTCAACCCCATCCACGAGGGCACCCACGGCATCCAGAGCCTGGACCTATTGGGTCGCAAGGTAACCCAACGCGGCGGCGCCAGCCTGGCCGCGCTCGGCGACGCCGTGGCTGCGACGGTTGCCACCGCCAACGCCGCCGGCGGGGAGGCGGCCGAGCTTGCCGCACAGCTCGACGCGACATGGCAGCGCCTGGTGGCCGTGACCACCGCGATGTTCGGCTCCGGCGACGTCGAGGCCGCGCTCGCCAACAGCGTGGTCTATCTGGAAGCCTTCGGCCACATCGTCGTCGCGTGGATGTGGCTGGAACAACTGCTGGCCGCCAACGGCCGGACCGGCGACTTCTACGATGGCAAGCGGCAGGCGGCGCGGTACTTCTTCAGATACGAACTGCCCAAGACGGCGCCGCAACTGGACCTGCTGGAAAGCCTGGACCGCACGACCTTGGAGATGCGAGACAGCTGGTTTTAATGCGGTAAAGGTATCGACCCATGCGATATCAGGCTTGGACAGGTATCGCCAACGCTCTTTAGTTTATTGAGTGACGGCCGCCACATCGGCGCCCTTTAGTCAGCCAATACACAGGAGTGAACGCGCATGGTCATCACCAACGCCTTCCGCCGCCCTCGCCTCAGCGCCGCCCTCGCGGCGACCGCCGCCGCGGGCCTGGTCCTGACCGCCTGCGGTGGTGTGCAGACCAGCACCGGTGCCGGCAGCGGCGGAGGCAACTATCCGAACGGCACGGTCGAAATGTACGTCGGCGCCTCGCCCGGCGGCTCAAGCGACCTCATCAGCCGCGCAGTATCCAAGGGCCTGAACGACAACCTGCACGCGTCGTTCCCCGTGATCAACCGCGAAGGCGCCAACGGGGCGCTGGCCGCGGCCGAGGTCTCCAAGGCCAAACCCGACGGTTCGACCATCGCGATCCAGAACGCGTCGCTGTTCGCCATTACGCCGCTGGCCGTCAGCCCCGATGAGGTCACCAACATCGATGATTTCGACGTCGTCTACGGCGTCTCCCGGGACGACTATGTGCTCGTCACCAACCCGGCAAGCGGCTTCAAGACGCTCAAGGACCTCGAGAACGCCAACCGCGTGGCCCGCTACGGCACTACAGGCGTCGGCACGGGCGCGCAGCTCGCCGCCGCGCTGTTGTTCAAGTCGACCAACGTCGAATCGCAGGCCGTGCCGTTCGACGGCGGCGCGCCGGCTCTGGCCGCGGTGCTGGGCAATCAGATCGACGTGGCCTCGCTACAAGTTGGCGAGGCGATCGAGAACATTCAGTCCGGCAAGCTCGTTCCGCTGTCGGTTTTCGGTCCCGAGCGCATCGAATACCTACCCAACGTGCCCACGGCGAAAGAGCAGGGTCTGGACGTCGAGGTCGCGCAGTACCGGTTCATGACGGTGCCGAAGGGAACTCCGAAAGAGGTCCAGGACAAGCTCATCGAAGGCATGCAAGCCACCTTCAAGACCGAGGACTACAAGGCGTTCAACAAGCAGAACAGCCTTACGCCCATGGAGCAGCCGGGCGGCGAGGTGCTGGCTCAGCTGCAAGCGGATCAGAAACGCTATGCCGACATGGTCAAGCAGTACGGCATCAGCCTGCGTGACGAAGGCTGACCGATGAACGACGGACCCGCGCACACGCGCGACATCCTGGCCGAGATCGAGGCCGAGGTCACCCACGAACTGGAGGAGGAGCGCCCGCAGCCGGGTGGACCCGCCTATCAGACAGTGGGCGCCTTGATCGGAATCGCGATCGGGGTCGGCGGCGCGGTGCTGGCCTGCGGCTACGGGCTCGGGTCGCTTCACGAGCCCGGCCCTGGCCTGTGGCCGTTCGTCGTGAGCGTTCTGATCGCCGCATTGTCGATCGTCCTGCTGGTAGTTGGTCGCGGACTCACCGATAGCGAGGCATTCACGCGGAGCAGCGTGCTGCCGGTGGTCGGAGTTGCCACCTTCATCGCGTTCGGTCTGTTGATGCCGTTGACGGGCTTCGAGATTCCGGCGCTCGCGCTCTGCGTGATCTGGTTGCGGTTCCTCGGTGGCGAGAGCTGGCGCAACACCATCGTCATCAGCGTGCTGACGACGGCCGTCTTCTACTTCCTGTTCCTGTACGGGCTGCGCATCCCGCTGCCTCACCTCATCGCCTTCTGAAAGTCATGGACTTCAACGCATTTCTGAACGGGTTCGTAGTCGTTGTCGAGCCCCACAACCTGCTCTACTGCCTGATCGGCGTGCTGATCGGCATGGTGATCGGCGTGCTGCCCGGCTTGGGCCCAGCCGCCACCATCGCGATCCTGCTGCCGATCACCTACACCATTGATCCGGTGTCGGCGATCATCATGCTGGCCGGCATCTATTACGGCGCGCAGTACGGCGGGACCGTCACTTCGGTGTTGTTACGCCTGCCCGGTGAAGCGTCGTCGGTTGTCACCGTGTTCGATGGCTTCGCCCTGGCCAAACAGGGCAAGGCGGGAACCGCGCTCGGCATCGCCGCTATCGGTTCCTTTGTAGGCGCGACCATTTCGATCATCGGCCTGACGTTGCTCGCGCCGGTGGTGGCGGGGATCGCGCTGGACTTCGGTCCACCGGAGTACGCCGCCCTCGCGTTGCTCGGTGTACTGCTGGTCGCGACGATCGGCAGTGGGAACAAACTCAAGGCGCTGATCGCCGGAGCCGTGGGGCTTCTGCTCGCCACCGTGGGGCGTGACAACTTCAGCGGCGCATCCCGGTTCACGTTCGATAGCCTGCAACTCGCCGACGGCATCGACTTCGTCGTCGTGGCGATGGGCTTGTTCGGCGTCGGGGAGATTCTCTACAACCTCGAGCAGCGACATCGGAGGGTCCAACCGCCGGCCAAGGTGGGCAATGTCTGGCCGTCGCGCAAGGACATCAAGCAATCGTCAGGCGCCATCGGTCGCGGCTCATTCATCGGGTTCGTGCTCGGAGTGCTGCCGGGCGGTGGTGCGGTGCTGTCCTCGATCGTGGCCTACGCCATGGAGAAGCGGCGCTCCAAGACACCGGAGCGGTTCGGGCGCGGCGCC
>DASRJA010000657.1:0-3180 GCA_035649695.1 Mycobacterium sp.
TTGGCTCCGACACGCAGCTGGCGCAGATGGCGCGTCTCGTTGAGGACGCGCAGAACGGCAAGGCCCAGGCCCAGCGGTTGGCGGACAGGATTTCCGGCGTGTTCGTGCCGATTGTGATTGCCTTGTCGGTGGCAACGCTGGGGTTCTGGATCGGAACGGGCGGATCGGTGGCGGCAGCGTTCACGGCCGCAGTGGCGGTGCTGATCATCGCGTGCCCATGCGCGCTTGGGCTGGCCACGCCGACCGCGTTGATGGTCGGCACCGGCAGGGGCGCCCAACTGGGCATCCTGATCAAGGGGCCGGAAGTGCTCGAGTCCACGCGTCGCATCGACACCATCGTCTTGGACAAGACGGGCACGGTGACCACCGGCACGATGACGCTGCTGGACGTGATCACGGCGAGCGGTGAACAACCCGATGAGGTGTTGCGGTTGGCGGGGGCGCTCGAGGATTCGTCCGAGCACCCGATCGCCACGGCGATCGCGACCGCCGCGCGGGATAAGCTCGGCGAGCTTCCGAGCGTGGTCGATTTCAAGAGCCTTGAGGGGCTCGGCGTGCAGGGCGTCGTGGATGATCACAAGGTCTTGGTCGGGCGGCGGCAGCTGCTCGATCTGCCCGACGAACTCGCAAAGGCCATGCGGGAGGCCGAGTCTGAAGGCAGGACGGCAGTCGTGGTCGGCTGGGATGGCACGGCACGCGGAGTGCTTGTCGTGGCCGACACGGTGAAGCCGACGTCTGCGGAGGCTGTCAGGCGATTGCGGGCTCTGGGCCTGACGCCGATCATGCTCACCGGTGACAACGAGGCGGCCGCCCGGACAATCGCGAGACAGGTCGGTATCGACGAGGTGTTCGCCGAGGTGCTGCCCCGTGACAAGGTGGAGGCCGTCAAGCGACTGCAGGCCGATGGCCGGGTGGTCGCAATGGTCGGCGACGGTATCAATGACGCCCCCGCGCTGGCACAAGCGGATCTCGGCCTCGCAATGGGCAGCGGCACCGACGTCGCTATCGAGGCGAGCGATCTCACATTGGTGCGTGATGATCTGCGCGCAGTCCCCGACGCAATCCGGCTGTCGCGCAAGACATTGACGACGATCAAGGGCAACCTGCTTTGGGCGTTCGCCTACAACGTCGCTGCGCTGCCCCTTGCCGCGGCGGGCCTGCTCAACCCGATGATCGCCGGCGCTGCAATGGCTTTCAGCTCCGTGTTTGTCGTCAGCAACAGCCTAAGACTGCGCCGATTCACCGCCTCCAGGTAGCTATGGGTCGTCGTCGTCCTGCGGCCTGAGGTATTTCTCGGGGTGGTGGTAGTCGTTGACTCGTGATTGTCCGGTATCGAGGTGTGGTGGTGGGATCCATTCGCCGCACCGCCGCCGACAAACTATTTACACGTACTCGGTCGCGGGCTCGTCGCCCCAGCCACGCCGGAGCGGTCCCGAGGTCGATGCGCCAGCCGCGCGCGTGTAGCACCGCCGCCTGGCACCTGACGATCACGACAAGCAGCAACGTCGTAGGCGCGCCAACACGATGGCCAGCAGACCCGAGTGCAGTTTCCACCACTGCCTCACGCGGGACAGCGTAGAGACGGGGTCATAGTCGAAGAACATTCAGCATGTCTTTGTCCGGCTTTTTTTGTGTACGCCACGGCTGGGGATACTCATGGCGCAACACTCTGGCGTGATTTGCCTTCAGGCCCGCCAGCAGCATCGGGCGTAGGTCGTCCGGTGCCACCGATAGAGCGCACAGGAAGATCTCGACCGCCGTGTCGTAGTCGGTGTACTTGAATGCGCGGTGCAGGGTTTCAGACGCCCAGATGAGTGGTGGCCATCCATCCGGGCTGTCGGAATACGCTTTCGAGCCACTTGGACTCGCTACGGGGCGTGCTTGCTTTATGAGTTCTTCTGGCATGCCCGCGTAATGCGGCAATTCGATCATTTGAACTTCGGCGTCTCCCGCCATCCAATGAAGTTCAGACCCCGAAACGAGAACGCCGCGCACATCGACTTCAGCGAAGACATCATCACTCGGTTCCAGGCTCGTCCAGGCAATTACCTCTGACCCCAACAGATGTGTTGTCTCAGTTGTGTTGATGGAACCGGCAGCGGTGACTTTGACGCGGGAGAATATCGGCGTTTTATCAAGGCGCATCGGTGTCTCCTTGACTCCCCTCGTAAGACGGGTGTACCAGACGGCGGGATGTTAACAGGGATCACGGACAGCGCCGCTATCAACGAACTACTAACGGGGCTATAGCTTGTCGGTGGGCTGGTAAAGACGACGCGCCAGGGCGACGCGTGTGCAGACACTTTTGCCAGGTCAGCGGCTATAGTCAGCCCTAGCGCACCGGCGTTTGACCACCCCCACGGGAATGCCGAGCACGACATGCCTGCGGGCCGCGAGCCGGAGATCGCGTACTCCGGCCCATACGGCGAAGCCAAGTTCCAGGCCGGGGGTCGCCGCCCTACCCAGCGCGCGCTGTTCGCGCTGTTCGACGGCGGCGGTCGCGGCGATTGCGACGTCCTCAGCCTGGCGGGCGGCACCTACCTCGGCATGTCGGTAACGCCGCTGATCGAGCGGGCCTGGCTCGTGGTGAGGGTCGCCCGGCAGCTCCACCGGACGGGTGAGGTGACCCAGGCCGACGTTCTGGCGGCGCTGCGCGTGGACGACGGCGGCGGGCCGGGCAGCAGCCAGCTCGCCAGCCGCCCTCTTCGACCAGGCGGATGTCCGGGCCGCAGCCCAGGGTGAGCTCGGTGATGTTGGTTTGGCCGTCGTTGGCCCAGCCCTCGACGTGATGGACCTGACACCAGTAGCCCGGCGCGGTGCAGCCCGGGCGGGTGCAGCCGCGATCGAGCGCGTGTAACACGATGCGCTGCCCCGGAGTGGCGAAGCGTTTGGCACGGCCGCAGTAGAGCGGCTCGCGCGTGTGTTTGTCGTAGATCACCAAGTAGTGATGGGCCTGGGAAGCCTGCTTGATCACATCGCGCATCGGCAACAACGTGCCGCCACGGTGACCGCAACACCGGCGGCGGACTCGAGGTCCTGCAGCGTGGTGGACACGATGATGGTGGCCGGCAGCCCGTTGTGCTTGCCCAATTCCCCCGACGCCAATGCGGCACGCCCCATGGCTTTCAGCGCGTCGTGGTTGCGCTGCCCCTGGGACCGCGTATCACTGTGCACGGCGTC
>DASRJA010000658.1:0-2015 GCA_035649695.1 Mycobacterium sp.
TGGTCAGATGCTCGGACAGGTCGTCGTCATCGGGGACGAATCCACCCAGATACACGATTCGCCGGACCCCGGCGTCCCTGGCCGCCCTCGCCACATTGGCAGCCGCTCGGTTGTCCGCTGCCCGGAAATCCGGTTGGCCAATGCCGTGCACGAGGTAGTACACGACGTCGATCGGGCCGGCGTTGGCGAACGCCGCCTTCGCCGATGTCTCGTCGTGCGCGTCCAACGTGACGCCGCTGACGTGGCCGTCCCAGCCGAAGTCGGCCAGTCGGTCGGGATTCCGGGTGGCGGCGACGACGTCGTACCCCTCGTCGAGAAGGGGGGTGACGAGCCGCGAGCCAACATAACCGGTCGCACCGGTAACCAGGATTCGCACGGCTGTCACCGTACGGAGATACCCGAACCCGGTGAATCGAAATCCCAATTATTACAGGAATCTCATCATCGACTGCTCGCTCAGAAACCTTTGCGCCCAGAGGCCTTGTGCGGGTGAGGAATTCGTGGCAAAGACCAGATCGGGAGCTAATTGACGGCATCGCGGTGCAGCTCGATGAGCCGCTGATACACCTGCGCGTTGTGCCGGTTGTTTGCGATCTCGGCGTCCGACAGATCGCGGCGGACACTGCCCGGCACACCGGCGACCAGCGACCGCGGCGGAATGACAACTCCCTGCGGGACGAGTGCGCCGGCCGCGATCAGTGAGCCTTTGCCGATGGTCGCGCCGTTGAGGATCACCGCGCCCATCCCGATCAGCGCGTCGTCTTCGATGACGCAGCCGTGCAGCACCGCGTTGTGGCCGACGCTGACCCCGGCGCCAATGCTGACCGGGAACTCCGCGTCGACGTGGATTGTGACGCCGTCTTGGATGTTGGTGCCGAACCCAATCTCGATTGGCTCGGCCTCTGCGCGCAGTGTCGCGCCGTACCAAACGCTCGCCCTGGCGGCCAGCGTGACCTGACCGATCACACTCGCGGTGGGCGCGACCCAGGATTCGGCGTGCAGCTGGGGTGCACGTCCCCGGATGGGCAGGATCAGCGGCTCAGGCATGCGGGACATCGTATGGATGCCGCAACCTCCCGGTCATCCGCCGTCTGGTTCTCGGCCTTGCTGCAGGGTCCGCCCTAGCGCCCGCAACGCATAATGCAGCCTCGACTTCACGGTGCCTTCGGCGATCTGAAGATCCTCGGCGATCCGCGCCAGCGTCCAGCCCAGGTAATACGAGCGCCAGAGCACGGCGCGGTGATCGGCGGACAACTGAGCCAACGCGTGCCTGACCATCAGCCGGTCGATGGTGGCGTTTGTGTCCTGCAGATCGACGGCCTCGCGGATATCGGCACCCTCCGGCATAGCTACTTCGTTGCGGAACCGAGCGGTGCGGCGGTCGTCGATGATGACGTTGCGCGCGACGGTGAAGAGCCAGGCCCGTGGCGATCGGGTGCCTTCTTCGGTGATTTCGGGGTGCCGCCATGCGCGTAGCAGCGTTTCCTGCACCACGTCGTGCGCTTGGTGCGCGTCACGGGTCAACCGCAGGACGTAGCGCCACAGCTCGGCCGAGTGTTCTTCGTAGAGCACGCGCAACAGCGCACTGCCCGCATCTTGTGTCACTGGCAAGTGATCGGGAAGTACAGCCGGCACCTCTTCAACTGTCACCGTCGCAGACGGTCGCGCCGTCCCCGCTGCCACCCGTCAACGAACCCCCGCTACCAGGTATTCGCATCGGTTCGAAATCGAGTACGCACATACTCACGTCCATTGCGGCGACGCGGAGCACACTCAATTCACAGATAAATCGGTCCACGCTGAAGGAACGGGACCACATTGCGCATCATCGTCACCGGGGGCAACAGCGGCATCGGTAAAGCGACCGCTGGGGCGCTGGCCGCTGCAGGCCACAGCGTGACGATCGCGTGCCGAACCATTCCGAAGGCCGAGCAGGCCGCCGCCGAGATGGCAGGCAACGTCGAGGTGTGTCATCTTGATCTGGCCGACTTGTCCAGCGTGCGACGGTTCGCCGA
>DASRJA010000659.1:0-4594 GCA_035649695.1 Mycobacterium sp.
TCGGTGGCGCGGTTACTCAACAGACGTTCGGAGAATCCGTAATGCGGTCGAAGTGCCTGCGCCACATTAGAACTGCCGCGAGCGACCTGGATGACGACGCCGAACACGTCGCGCGCGCTGCCGCCGGGTCCGCCGTAGCGGGCGGGCACGCGCAGGCTGAGCAGGCCGGCGTGGCGAAGCCGCTCCACCGCGCCGTACTGCAGCACGCGGTCCCGCTCGGCGGCAGCGTCATGACGGCGCAACTCCTCGACAATCGCGGGCAGCCGGGCCAGCCGGTCTGCCGTCGAGCCGGCAAGCGGCTCTTCGGAAAACGCGGGGCGCGCCCCGACCACTTCAAGCGTCACTGTTGTCTCCTGCGCCTAGCGAAAATGCGGAATGATCTTGTCCGCGAACCGGTCTAGCTCCGCGTCCAGAGGCTGGAACTGGAGCATGAACAATTCGACGCCCGCCGTATGGAACGCCTCGATGCGTTCGATGACCTGGCCATAGCTGCCGACCAGGCCGGCCAGCGTGCCGCCGTTGGACCCGACCCTGTTGGTGCCCGCCAGCACCTTGTACATCTGCGTCTTCGGGTCGGTCCCCGATGAGATCTCGGGCCGTCGCTCGGCATCGACCAGCGACTGCAAATGGTTCAGTTCGGCGATCGCTTCGGCCTCGGTCTCGCGGGCGATCACGAAGGCGGACAAGCCGAACCGCAATGGGGCGCGGTCACGCGGACGGGCGCGCAGGTCCTCGATGACATCGATCGTGTCGCTGCGCGGCCGCCCGTTGATGAAGAACACGTCGGCGTGTTGGGCGGCCAGCGCGCGGGCGGGTTCTGACTCTCCCCCGACATACACCTGCGGCAGGTCGTCGGGGGTCGGGCGGACCAGCGCGGGATGGCCGCCATGGCCGGTGATATCCACTTGCTTGCCGGCCCACAGGTCCAGCACCGTGTCGAGCCATTTCCGCGTGTACACGTAGCGGTCGTCGTGGTCGGCGGCGTCGAGGCCAAGCGCCTCGAGTTCCGGCAGAAACCACCCGCTGACCACATTTATGGCCAATCGTCCGCCGGAGATGTCGGCGATGTTGGCCGCGATCTTGGCGAACACCAACGGGTTGATGAGCAGCGGCTTGATCGCGCCGATGAGCTCGATGCGGCTGGTGGCTTCGGCGAGCGCGGCCAGCGTCGACCACGTTTCGAGCACATCGTCCTCGACATTGCTCGGATGGATGACGTGCTGTGCGAGCAGGGTTGAGTCGAAGCCGGCCCGCTCAGCCCGGACCAGCAGGTCGCGGTTGCGCCGGTATCCGGCATCCGGCTTATCGGCCGGATGGTTACGCGCGCCGTGGTTCCCGTAGACGGGCGCCCACACGCCGAACCGTGGGGAGCTCACGAAGTCGCCAGATAGCGCTGGCGTTCCCAGTCGCTCACGTGGTTCGAGTACTGCTGCCACTCGCTGCGAGCGATGGCCGCGAAGTCGTGCACGGACTCTGTGCCGAGAATGTCGATAATCGTGTCGTCCTGGGTGGAGAGGGCGAGCGCGATGCCAAGCGACTCGGGCAGCGGGGTGCCCGTGAAGTACAGATTGCCCCCTTCGGGCTGCGGCGGCCGGCGCCCTGCCTCGAGTCCCGCGACCACCGCCGCAAGCGCCGAAGCCACCAACCAGTACGGGTTGGCGTCCGATGCGCCGCTGCGCAGCTCGATGCGGGTCGCGGCCGGATCGGCTTCGATCAGCGAACGGATCGCCGCGCTTCGGTTGTCGCGGCTCCACGTCACGGTCGCGGGCGCGAACGAGTCAGGGACGAAACGTCGGTAGGCGTTGACCGAATGCGCTCCGAACAGCGTGATCGACGGCAGATGCTCGAGAAGGCCGGCGATCGCATGCAACGCGAGATCGTTCTCGGTGCCGTCGTCCGATGCGAACGCCGCTGTGCCGTTGCGCCACAACGAGATATGCAGGTGCTGCGAGCTGCCGGAATGTTCCGAGAACGGCTTCGCCATGAAGCTCGCGATCTTGCCGTGCCTGCGGGCCACTTCCTTGGCGGCATACTTCAGCCGTGCGGCGTCGTCGGCGGCCTCCAGCGCGTCGGTGTAGATGAGGTTGGTCTCCACCTGGCCTGGGCCATACTCCGTCTGGATGGCCTCCAATCTGGTGAAGCCGCCCAGTGTTTCATTCAGATCGGTCATCAGTGGATCGAGCGCGTTGGCGTTCTCCAACGAGTATGCGTGGATATCGTTCTGGAACGGCGACCCGTCGGGGTTCAGCAGATAGAACTCCAGCTCGACGCCGACCTTGGCGGTGTAGCCCAGCCCGGCCAGCCGGGCCAATACCCGTTTCAGCACCGCCCGCGGGTCGAGCAGAGACGGATTGCGTTCGTGCGCAACGATATCCGAGATGACGTGGCCGACGCCGGGCCGCCACGGCAGAAGCCGGAACGTGCCGAAGTCAGGCACCGCGAAAACATCGGGATAGCCGCCGTCCCAATTGGTCAACCCCAAGCCATCGATGACGGTGCCGTCGGTGTTCCATCCCAACGAGGCTTCACAGAACGCGAACCCATGGCCCTTGGCGCGGTCAAGAAACTGCGCGGCGGGGATCCGCTTACCCTGCGCGTGGCCGAACGGATCGCTCCACGCCACCTCGATCTCGGTCAGCGAACCGTCCTCGAGACCGTTGAGCAGTTCCCTTTCGGATGCCGACGTGTCGACCGTCTGCGTCATGACTGCGTCGCCTTGTCGCCGACCCGGGCGCCGACCACGACGCCCAACGCGAACGCGACTACCAGGAGCCCGACGATGACCCAACCCAGCACGGCCGAACCGCCGACCAAATCCTTGAGGTTGGCCACGATCAAGATGAGCCCGGCGGCCAGTCCCACCAGCCCGAGGGCCGGCGCGATGCGGACCCGCCAGTGCGAGTGGCCGCGCCGGTCGCGGGCGAAGAACACCAGCACCGCCACCGACGTGGCGATCAACAGCACCACGAATCCGACTGTCGTGGCCCCCGCGAACCAGGTGTAGAACTGCGCGGCCGGGTCGAGGTTGAACGCGACGGCCAACACGATGCTCACCGCGACGATTCCAGAGATCCACAGCGACGCCAGATGCGGGGAACCGTGCCTGCCATGCGCATAGCTCAACGACGCGGGCAGCACGTCACGCTGTGACAGCGCGAACACATATCGGGACGCCACGTTGTGGAACGACAGGATGCAGGCGAACAGGCTGGTGAAGTAGAGCACCGTGATGATGTCGGTGCCGACGAGGCCGATGTAGCGTTCGGCGGTGTCGGCGAGGAACGTCGAGCCCGAGTCGGTCGCCCGCTGCACCGATTCCGCGTCGCCCCAGCCCGAGATCAGCGCCCAGCTGGTGACGGCGTAGAACACGCCGATGAGGATCAGTGCGGCATAGGTGGCACGCGGGATGGTGCGCTCGGGGGTGCGGGCCTCGTCGCGAAAGATCGCCGTGGCCTCGAAACCGACGTAGCTGATCAGGGCGAAAAGCAGTCCGATGCCCACTGATCCGGAGAAGATCGCGCTGGCGTTGACGATGCCGTTGGACAGGCCGTGGTCACCGCCCTGCACGACGATGACGAAGTCGAGCACGGCGACGATCGCGATCTCGGCGGTCAGCAGCACCGCCAGCACCCGGCTGGACAGCTCGATGTTGCGGTAGCCGAGGTAGGTGGTCACCGCGAACGCGACCGCCGCGAACGCCCACCACGGCAGCGTGGGGCCGTGGAACAACTCAAAGATGCTTGCGCCCGCGGGCCCGAGTAGCCCATAGACACCGGCCTCGATCGCCACATAGCTCACCAGCGCAACGAACGCGATGCCGATGCCGATCGGAAACCCAAGGGCCTTGCGGACATACGAGAAGAACGCCCCGGCTTCCTCGACGTACGGCGTCAGCGCGGTGAAACCGATCGAGAAGAAGAGCAGGATCACGGTGGACACCACGAAGGTGGCCGGGAAGCCCGCGCCGTTACCCGAGGCGATACCGAGCGGCACCACGCCGCCGATCACGCCGAGTGGCGCCGCCGCGGCGACGACCATGAAGACGATGGCGGCCACGCCGAGGTTGCCCTTCAGCTGGCGTACCGGTGCCGGTGACTCCCCCAAAGCTTCTGGGGTGGTGGTGGTTTCGGACATGCGTGACCGTCCTGTCGGTGGTAGTTAGGACGGACGATAGGAGGAACGCCATGGGCGGCACCACATCTGGAGTCACCGTGAGTCATATGTTGTCACAATTGGACACATTCGCTGATCCGCCGGGCTTGCGGCCAAAGCATGCGTCGGTAGTGTTCGGGCGGTGAGCAGCTCGGTGCGCGCCGTCGGCGGCAAGGGCAAGCGGCCGCTGCGCGTGGGCGCCACGCCGGTGCCTCACGCCGAGATCCTCGACTTCGTTCGCGAACCACTCGCCGCGTGCGACATCGACCTGCAGATCGAGATCTTCGAGAGTTTCGACGAGCCCAACGATCTGCTGGCCGCGGGCCGGCTACACGCCAACTTTTTCCAATACCTGCCGTTCCTCGACGATTTCAACCGTCGTACCGGCAACCGGCTGGTGCCGGTGGCGCCGGTGCACATCGAGCCGTTCGGGCTGTACTCC
>DASRJA010000660.1:0-4065 GCA_035649695.1 Mycobacterium sp.
GTGCCAGCCCCCCGCTGCGAACAGCCGAGCCAGGAATTCACACGATCCGATGATGCTCGCAAGTAGGCCCGGCGCGCCGACGCATTCGAATATCACCTGCGGCTTCTGAATTCCGTTGTCCCTGGCCACTTCCCGCCACACCTCGTAGGGTGAGCGCTCGGCCGGATTCACCAGGACGTCTGCGCCGAACTTCTTGGCGTACTCCAGTCGTCCGGCGCTGTAGTCCGACACGATGATGGGGCCGACGCCGCGCGCGACCAGGGCCGCCACCGCGGACAGGCCGATGGCACCCGCACCGATGACGAGCGGCAGTTCGCCCGGTCCGATGGCAGAACTGCGAACGTAGAACTCCCCCACGGCGAATGCGTCGACGACCGCTACGGCGTCGTTCGGGACACCGTCGGGCACCGTGCGCGCAAGCACCTCCGACACGAGCATGAGCTCGCCGAATGCCCCCGGCGCGTCGGGATCGTGTCCGATGACATGCGGTTCGGCGCCCTCGCGGATCAGCAGCGGCAGGCTGGTGACGCGGGACCCGATCGGGAAGTCGCCCGAGCAATCCGGGCCGTGGCCGACAACCTCGCCGATGAACTCGTGGCCCATGATGGTGTCGCGGTCGGAGTCCCAAACGAAGCGCGGCGCCGAGTTCGGATGGTCCATGTAGTGCACGTCCGACGCGCAGATGGCGGCGCTGAGCGGCCGGAGAAGCAGCTGCCCCTTACCGGGCACCGGATCGGCCGTCTCGCGGACGTGCAGCGCGCCGCCTTTGAGGACTACTGCGCGCATCTCAGGTGTTCGTCCTGGACGCGAAATCCAATGAGGCGGTGCTCATCATCTCGACCAGTGCGCGCCGGTCGATGGTCCAGACAGCCGATGCGGCAGCGCGATTGTTCTCGCCGACGACGTGGACCGGGCCGTTGCCGATGTTGTCGATGATCTCGCGCGCCACATCCGCGGGAAGCATGTGCGCAGCGGGGTCGTAGTCGATGCCCATGCGCTGGAAGGCGGGGGTGTAGGTCATGCCGAGCGGGGTGCAGCAGACGTCCACACCGTGTGGGCGGAGCTCGGACCACAACCCCTCGGCGAAGTTGTGCTGGAACGCCTTGACCGCCGAATAGACCGCAAGGGTTGCCGAACCCGCGAGGCAGGCCAGCGACGCGACGAGCACGATGCCGCCGCGGCCACGCCCCCGCATCGCGGTTCCGAAGTGGTGCACCAGGCTGATGGGCCCGATGCAGTCGAGCTTGATCTGCTTGACCGAGTACTCGACCTCGGTTTCGAGGAAGGTCGTCACCCGGTCTGAGGCGCCTGCGTTGTAGATCAACAGCCCGGCGTCGAGGCCGTCGGTAGCCTCGGCCACGTTCGCAGCCGCGTCCGGATCGGTGAGGTCCTGGACGACGACGCGCGTCTGGACTCCGTGCTCGTCACGAGCCCGGGCGGCTACCTCGTTGAGCAACGCCTCATTGCGAGCAATGAGCACGAGATCCAGTCCGCGCGCGGCCAATTGGTCGGCCAGGCTGGCGCCGATGCCTTCGGACGCGCCTGCGATCACGGCCCATCGGCCGTACTTATCCGCGAAATCGGTCATGACTGTCCCTTCAGCGCCGCGGTGGCGAAGTCGCCACCGGCGAGTGTTCGTGCCGTTCTGGACACCCGCTTGTTGATGCGCCAGCCATCGGCGGTACGCACGAAGACGTCGTCGTAATGGCCAAGGGCGTCAACCCAATTGGTGTCATCGTCGGGTTGGAGCATCAGTACGGCGTGGACATAGGAGCGCACCGTCGCCTGATCCCCCTCGACATTGATGACGAAGTTCGACAGCCGGTGATACGTCGGCCCCATATTCTCGTGCAGCTGCCTCATCACGTCGGTGAGCGCGTCGGGGCTGGTGAAGTGGCCCAGCTGTTGGTAGTCGACGTCAATCTCGTCGGTCCAGCAGCTACGCAACAGCGGCCAGTCCTTGGAGTCGATTCCGGTGGCGTAGCGGATCAGCACGTCGGCGATCTGCTCTGTGTCGGCATCCACACGGCGAGGCTATTTCATAAGTTAGACTCGGGTCAACTATGGATCCAATGGGAAACGGTTGCAGATGACTGAGATAGCCCGGGCCGCGGCTGCTGACCAAGGTCAGCGCCGGGCCTCGTTCCAGCAGGCCCGATCGCATGAGACGAAGCGGTCACTGGTGCAGGCGGCGATGGCGCTATGGCGCGCGAACGGGTATGCGCGCACGACGGTTGCCGACATCTGCCGCGCGGCGGGCGTATCGAAGGCGTTGTTCTACTTCTATTTCCCGCGCAAGGAAGACGTGCTGTTCGAGGTCGGCGTGCTGTCCACGGATGCGGCGCACGGCGTGGCAACCGAGATGCTGGCCAAGCCGTACGACGTATCAGGCGTCATCGCCGCCGTGCTCGCCAGTCTCGAGAACACGATGCGAAGCAACCCACCTGAGCTCATCATCGAGGCGATCCTCGAGGGCTATCGGCAGGCCCTAGCAGGCCACGACCACTTGGAGAGGACGTCGCTGATCTTCGCGGAGGTGTTCGAGCGGGCGCAGCGGGACGGCAAGCTGCCTCCACACCTCGATGTCGCACATGTCGCGAACGTCGCGCAGTCACTCGTCAGCGAGGGCGCGCGCAACTGGGCGGCCGGCGCCTACGGCGACCGGTCGTTCGCCGAGGTCGTCGGTCGCGACATCGCGGCGCTCGTTGACGGCTACAGCGCCGCTAGCGCCGCGTCGTAGTTGGGCTCCTGAGCGATCTCGGGCACCAGCTCTGTGTACGCGACGTTGCCATCGGGACCGATCACGACGATGGCCCGCGCGAGCAGCCCGGCCATCGGTCCGTCGGTGATGGTGACGCCGTAGTCCTCGCCGAAGCCGTCGCGGAACGCCGATGCCGTCGTCACGCTTTCGATTCCCTCCGCGCCGCAGAATCGCTTTTGCGCGAACGGCAGATCCTTCGAAACACACAGAACTGACACACCGCTTGCGATCGCGCGCTCGTTGAACGTCCGCACGCTGGTCGCACACACAGGTGTATCGATCGACGGGAAAATGTTGAGCACCACGGGAGCGCCGCTGAATTGCGAGATGCTCACCTCACCGAGATCCGTGCCGGTCAGGTTGAAACCGGGAGCCGGCGACCCGACGGCCGGCAGCTCGCCGATGGTGTTGATCTGATTTCCCCGCAAGGTTATCTGTGCCATGGGCTCAGTCTGTCAAGCCCGGCGACAGACCGCACAGCGGGGCCGTTCTCTCTAGACGAGAACGCCATTTCCGATTATCGTCAACGGCGTGTCGACACAGCAGATAGCGCTCGCGCCGGAGATTTCCACCTGGCCCGACGACAATCCTCAGCTCATCGGAAGCACATGCGGCAAGTGCGGAGCCACCGCCTTTCCCGTCCAGCAGCGCTGCCCGAAGTGCAGCGCCGGGGAAATGTCTGACGTGCTGCTACCGCGGCGCGGCACCCTCGTCGCATGGACTACCCAGGGCTTTCCCCCCGGCGCTCCCTATAAGGGCCCGGCCGGCAACGACTTCATCCCGTTCGGCGTCGGCCTGGTGCAACTTGGCCTGGGCCAAGACGCTGTGATCCGTGTCGAGGGCCGGCTGACCGAGAACGATCCGGCAAAGTTGCAGTTCGGCCAACAGGTCGAGCTGACCATGGTGCCGTTCACCACCGACGACGAGGGCAACGAAATCGTCACGTTCGCCTTCCAGCCCGTCTGAGTCGAGAGGACACTTCGAAACATGAACGACGTCGCGATCATCGGCGTGGGACTACACCCGTTCGGCCGGTTCGAAAAGACGGCGATGGAGATGGGCGCCGAGGCGATTCAGTCCGCGCTCACCGACGCGGGCGTCGACTGGAAGGACATCCAGTTCGGCTTCGGCGGCAGCTATGAGGTGTCCAACCCGGACGCGGTCACCCGGCTCGTCGGCCTGACCGGGATCACCTTCGCCAACGTGTTCAACGCATGCGCGACCGCGGCCACCGCTATCCAGCAGACCGCGGACACCATTCGGTTGGGCAAGTACGACATCGGCATTGCCATCGGAATGGACAA
>DASRJA010000661.1:0-2678 GCA_035649695.1 Mycobacterium sp.
GATGGACTACAACATTTTCAGTTCGGTGAACTCGCTGATCGGGATCCTGATCCTCATCCTCATCATCGCGGCGGTCGTGCTGGTTGTTCGAGCTATGGTTGCGCCGCGGGCCGAGCCGCGCAGCGAAGCGCCCATCGTGCAGCAGCCCGTCGTCCAACAACCAGCGACCACAAGCGGTTTAGCGCCGGGGTGGTATCCGGACCAGAATGACCCGAGTATGACGCGATACTACGACGGTCGGGAATGGACCTCGCAGACCCAACCTCGAACCTGATGGCTTAACCTGCCGGCACCGGCGCGACACCGTACGACTAGGGCGCCGCTGCGGCTCCAGATTTCCTGTAATACACCGAATTCGAGCGCCGCCAAGAATAATCTGAATACATGTCGGAGGGGCGGCCGACCGGGGTAACCGTCAGGCGGTTGGCGGGGTGCTGCATCTTGGCCGGAGTCGTGGCGGCTGGGTTGATGTTTCCGTTGGTCGGCGGCATCGGCTTGATGTCCAATCGCGCCGCGGACGTAGTCGCCAGCGGTTCGGCGCAACTTATCGCGGGTGAGATACCGCAGGTGTCGACGATGGTCGACACCGAAGGTAACCCGATCGCATGGCTGTACACCCAGCGCCGGTTTGAGGTGGCGACCGATCAGATCGCGAACGCGATGAAGCTGGCGATCGTTTCGATCGAGGACAAGCGGTTCGCCGAGCACAATGGCGTGGACTGGCCGGGCACACTAACCGGGCTGACCGGGTACTTGCGGGGCGATCTCGATACCCGCGGTGGCTCGACGATCGAGCAGCAGTATGTCAAGAACTATCTGTTGCTGGTGACGGCACAGACCGACGCCGAGAGGCGGGCCGCCGTCGCGTTGACACCGGCACGCAAGTTGCGTGAGATCAGGATGGCGCTGACGCTCGACAAGACGTTCAGCAAGGCTGAGATTCTGACCCGCTACCTCAACCTGGTGTATTTCGGCAACGGCGCGTTCGGCATCCAGGACGCCGCGCAGACTTACTTCGGCATTGACGCCTCCCAGCTGAACTGGCAGCAAGCGGCGATGTTGGCGGGGGTGGTGCAGTCGACAAGTCTGCTCGACCCTTACACGAATCCCAAGGGTGCGTTGGACCGCCGAAATGTCGTGTTGGACACCATGATCGAGAATCTGCCCCAGTACGCCAACGAGCTGCGTACCGCCAGGGCGACACCGTTGGGTGTGCTGCCCCAGCCGAATGGGCTTCCCGGTGGCTGTCTCGCGGCCGGCGATCGGGGTTTCTTCTGCGACTATGTGCTGGATTATCTTTCGCGGGCCGGCATCAACAAGGAGCAAGTGGCTCGCGGCGGCTATCTGATCCGCACGACGCTGGATCCGAAGGTGCAGTCGTCCGTCAAGTCGGCGATCGACAAGATCGCGAGCCCGACGCTCGACAGTGTGGCCAGCGTGATGAGCGTGATCAAGCCCGGCAAGGACGCGCATCGCGTCATGGCGATGGCCAGCAACCGGACGTATGGCCTCAACGACGACGCCCACGAGTCGATGCAACCGCTTCCGTACTCGCTCATCGGCGATGGGGCGGGCTCGATCTTCAAGATCTTCACCACGGCGGCCGCACTCGACATGGGCATGGGCACCGACGCCCAATTGCAGGTGCCGGGCTCATTCCAGGCGAGGGGCCTCGGCAGCAGCGAGACGCCAGGCTGTCCGAAAGAGACGTGGTGCGTGAAAAACGCTGGGAACTATCGCGGCTCAATGAATGTCACCGATGCGCTGGCCACGTCGCCGAACACCGCGTTCGCCAAGTTGATACAGCAGGTCGGGGTGTCGCGCGCCGTCGACATGGCGGTGCGGCTTGGGCTTCGGTCCTATGCGCTTCCCGGAACGGCGCGTGCCTACGACCCCGAAAGTAATGAAAGCTTGGCTGATTTCATCAAGAGACAGAACATCGGCTCGTTCACATTGGGTCCGTTCCAGCTCAATGCGCTCGAGCTGGCCAATGTGGCGGCAACGCTGGCATCGGGCGGCGTGTGGTGCCCGCCGAGTCCGATCGACAAGATATTCGACCGGAATGGCAACGAGGTGTCGTTCGACAGTCAGCCGTGCGACCAGGCAGTGCCCGAGGGACTGGCGAACACCTTCGCGAATGCGTTGAGCAAGGACACGTCGAGTCCGGGCACCGCGGCTGGCGCCGCAGGATCGGTGGGCTGGGATCTGCCGATGTCGGGCAAGACCGGCACCACCGAGTCGCATCGATCCGCGGGATTTGTCGGCTTCACGAATCAGTACGCGGCGGCGAACTACATCTTCGACGACTCCAACAACCCGTCCGGAATCTGTTCATTTCCATTGCGGAAGTGCTACGGCGGTGACCTGTACGGCGGTAGCGAGCCCGCACGGACATGGTTCGAGGCGATGAAGCCGATCGCGACCGATTTCGGCGACGTGCATCTGCCGCCGACGGATCCGCGCTACGTCGACGGTGCGCCGGGGAGTCGGGTGCCCAGCGTGACGGGCCTGAAGGTGGATGCTGCGCGCCAGAGGTTGAAGGAGGCCGGTTTTCAGGTCGCCGACCAGGCGACACCCGTGAACAGCGGCGCGCCTTATGGAGCCGTGGTCGGGACCAGCCCGAGCGGTCAAACGATTCCTGGGTCGATCATCACGATCAACATCAGCAATGGCATTCC
>DASRJA010000662.1:0-4158 GCA_035649695.1 Mycobacterium sp.
TTGCGGTCAGCTCAGTTGACTGACGATCGCCGCGTTGTCCAGCCAGACGTTCTCGCGGCTGACGAGCCCGTCCCGGAACTCGAAGACGTGCAAGATCCGGAAGCTGATGCGACGGCCATTGCCCGGCAGACCCAACATCGAGCCGATCACGATCCCCGTCATCACCTGATCCAAGACCACCGCGTCGTCTGTCGCGAAGCGATGCAACACTTCCTCGCCTTCGGTGCGGAAGTTCGCAGTCAACTCGTCGTAGAACGCGCGAGCCCCGTCCTTTCCGCGCGTCGGGCTTCCCGGAAATCCGACGACGTCGTGCTCGATGTCATCGGTGTACACAGCGCCGCACCCTCGACATCGCCCGCACCCTCCGCGCGCAGATGCCGAGAGACGGCGTTGAACATCTCGGCACTGTTCATCGGCCACCTCCCCGGGCGGTTAACTCTACGGTCCGACCGTGAGCAGTAGCCGGACGAGTTCGGCTTGTCGGTGGGTATCCGTCTTGTCGAAGATGTGTTGCAGGTGGGTACGGACTGTCTGATAGGACACCGACAGTTCATCCGCGATGTCCCCTAGGCTTGCACCGCCAGTCAGGCGCACGGCGACTTCCGCTTCGCCCACCGTGAGGCCGAAGAGTCGTCGCAACAGCGCTGCGGCCGGTTCGGGTTCTTTGTCTGGATCCACGATCAGTACTAATGCCGTTGCGTCGCTTTCTATCTCGTCGGCCGCCGTCCGTGGCAGCGGTAGCACGTGAACCACGTAGGGCCGCCGACCCGAGGGGCGCCCACAGACAAACGATCTGCCGTTGCGAATCATGGAGCCGTCATCGACGAGCGCGGCACGCAGTGCGCACTGCAGTTTCCGATTCGTGTCCATACCAGTCGCCGCAATGCGTGCCGAGCGCAACTGCATGCCGTCGTCGGCGCGAAGGATGCGTTCGGCAGCAGTGCTGATCGGCGCTGGCCTGTCCACTCGCGCGATCGCTGATCGCCTGACCCTGTCGGTCCGCACAGTCGAAGGGCATATCTACCGCGCAATGGCTAAGACAGGTGCGGCTGACCGCGACGAATTGGCCGCGATGCTGCCCTCCACCCACGACAGCAACAAACTCATCAGGTAGCCGAACAGCCCGACGATCAGCAGCAGTCCCCACGCCGCCGACGCGTCAAAGCGCTGCTGACTCTCGACCAGTAGGCGCCCGAGACCCGTTCCTGTGCCGAAGATGTCGACGAGCAAGGTGATGATCACCGCCAGCGACGCCGCGACTCGCACCCCCAGCATCATCCCCGGTATCAGCGACGGCACCATCACCTTGCCCCACCGCTGCGGCCCCGACAGTCCGATCGTCCGCGACATCTCCAACCGGACGGCAGGAATTGCGCGCATGGCGGTCGCGGTGTTCAGCAGGATCGGCCATGACACGATCAACGCGACCGCCACCACTCCGCTGAGCTGGCCAGGACCAAGCAGCAACACCGCGACGGGAACCAGCGCCGCGCCAGGTACCGCGGCCATGAAATCGATTGTGGGAGTGAGCGCGCGGTCAATCAGTCGCGACGAGCCGATCGCGGCGCCAAGGACGCCACCGATGACGACCGCGCACAGCAGGCCAAGCGCATAGGTGCCGAGCGTATGCAATACCGCCGGCGCCAGCACACCGTCGTGTTGCATCCGACCGATGGCACTGAGCCATGTGTCCGGCGGGGGAAACGACAGAGAGGCATCGGATGTCGTCAGTTGCCAGACGACCAGCAGCGCCGCGACAGGCAGCAGTCCGCGCAGCGCCGTAACGGGCGGTGTTGGCGTTGGCTGATCTCCCACTGACTGCGCGGGCGGACCGGGAAGGGCGAGGCGAACCGCGCGTCGCAGCCCCGCGTTGAGCACCACTCCGAGAACTCCGCAGACCACCGCGTAGGCCCACATCCGTGCGGGTGCGAGCGCGTGCATCGACTCGGTGAGGCCGCCGCCAAGGCCGTGCGAGGACATGAGCATTTCGACCACGATCGCTACCAGCAACGCGATGGTCACGGCCATCCGCGCGCCGACGAGCCACGCCGGAACCGCGGCCGGGATCACGATCTTTCGCACTGTCGTCACTCCGCCGAGGCGCAGCATCCGCGCGACGTCGTACTGCCGTGGATGCACTGCCGCCACACCGCCCGCGGTGTGCAGCACAATCGGCCACAGCGCGGCGTATGTGGCGAGCGCGATCTCGGCCGTCCGAACCGGTCCGAAGGACAAGATCGCCACAGGCACCAGCGCCACGGCTGGAATCGTCCGCAAGAAGTCCACCGACGCCATCGAGTAGCGCCGCACCATCCGCAGCAAGCCAATGGCCAGCCCGAGTGCCGCACCAACCGCCATGCTGATCGCCGCCGCCAGGGCCGCGACACCGAGCGTGTGAGTGACGTCAATGAGGAGTTCGCCACTGCGCGCCAAATCCACTACCGCCGCCAAGAGTTCGCGCGGCGACGGCAGGTACTCGTAGTCGAGCAAGCCCATCGACTTCAGTGCCTGCCAGCCCGCCACAGCGGCGAGTGGCACCACGAATCCCACCAAACGGTTAGCCATCGACGGCTCTCAGGGCTTGGCCAAGGAGATGGCGGACCCGCAGATACCGCGGCAGCTCGCGGGTCGCCAATTGGTCACGCGGACGGGGCAGTTCGGTGTCGACCGCGACGGTGATGGTGCCGGGGCTGCCGCTGATCACCAGCACGCGGTCACTGAGGTAGATCGCCTCATCGAGATCATGGGTGATGAACACCACCGTTGCCGCGGTCTCCTGCTGGACACTCAGCAGGACGTCTTGCAACGCGGCCTTGGTGATCGCGTCCAACGCACCGAACGGCTCGTCCATCAGCAAGACCTTCGGATCCAGCGTCAGCGCCCTCGCGAGCTGCACCCGTTGCGCCATGCCGCCCGAAAGCCGCCACGGATAGTCGGTGCCGCGGTCGGAGAGGCCGACCATGCTCAACGCGTCGGCTACCCGCCTGCGACGTTCGGCGCGTGCTACCCGGCCTTCAAGGCCCAACCCGGCATTACGGGCGACCGTGCGCCACGGCAACAGCGCGTTGCCGTAATCCTGAAACACCATGACCGCGCCACTCGGCGGCTGCCGTACCTCCTCGCCGTCGAAAACCACCGTGCCGCTTGAGGAGTCGACAAGCCCGCCGAGCACGCGAAGCAGTGTCGTTTTGCCCGCGCCGGAGCGGCCGACGATGCCGATGATCTCGCCGGCGCACACCTCGAACGAGACATCTCGCAAGATCTGCCGTGGCCCGTCGGCGGCCGGAAGCCGAACGCCAACCGAGTTGACCTTGTAGAGGATCCGGTTCACGGCCCTTGCCACACCAGCGCGTTCACGTCGGGGTCGCCGCGCGTCGAACCGACGGCTTTGGAAATCGTGATGTAGGGCCCCAATTCCTGCGGCGTGATTGCCACGTCCCAGTCCGGCAGCGGAGCTCCGTCGAGAACTCGTGGCGGAATCCTCAGCCAGTCCTGCATCATCTGCCGTGCCTCGCCCGGATTTCCGTCGAGCAATTCAATTGCGGTGCTTAATGATTTGCGCCATGCCGATACCGTCTCGGCGTGCTCATGACCGAAGCTGCGCGACGCGGCCCATACCGAGGTCATCGCCGTCTCAACAGTGCCGCCGCTCGCGTCGCGCACCGCATCGACCACGACATCGTCGTGCACTCGAAACCCCCGAGCCGCAATGGCACCGTTGAACGGGATCGACGCCACGGCGGCATCGACGCGCCCCGCCGCCAGTTGGTCGCCCATCGTCGGAAACGGCGTCTGGACAAACTTGACGTCGTTGCGCGCCACACCGTCGCGGCTCAACAGATACACCGTCGCGTCGATGATGATTCCGGTCAGCGAGGGCACCGCGATGGTCCGGCCCTTCAGTTGTCCCAGCGACTCGATCGCGGGGTCCCTGGTTATCCACACCGCGTTGGGCCGCTGTACCGACGATCGCTGCAGGCTCGAAATGATCTGCAGGTCAATACCTTTCTCGACACCGATCATGACGAGTGTCGGGACGCTCATCACGATGTCGTACTGGCCCTTGGCCATTGCGGCCATGAAGACCGGCAGGTCGGTACCCTCGGTGAGCTCGACTCGCAGACCGTTGCGCTCGAAGATGCCTTTCGCCTGGGCCGC
>DASRJA010000663.1:0-8269 GCA_035649695.1 Mycobacterium sp.
GCATGGTCTCGTCGTTCTCCAGGTTGCGCAGCGTGCGCACGATCGCGTCGAAGGCCTCCCAGCTGCGCGCGGCCCGTCCGGTGCCGCCGTAAACGACGAGATCCTCGGGATGCTCGGCGACCTCGGGGTCGAGGTTGTTCATCAGCATCCGCAGCGCGGCTTCCTGTTGCCAACCCTTACAAGACAACTCGGGGCCGCGGGGGGCCCGGACGAGGTGCGCGGTGGACGTCATGGCTTCTCTTTTCCCTGGTCAAAACTCTGTGGTGATTCCAGGACACCGCACCGGGGCCCATTGCGGTAGTCGGATTTCGGGGATAATGTCTCGTATCCGAGACGCAGGGAGGTTGGCAGATGTCCAGCACGTCACCAGCAGTCGGGAGGGCCCTCGACGTGCTGCTCCACCTGGCGTCCCGGCCGGGGCCGGTGCAGGGCTCGGCGCTGATCCGAGAGATCGGCATGCCGCGATCGACTGCGTATCACCTGCTCGAGGTGCTGATCGAGCGCGGCTTCGTCGTGCATCTACCCGATCAGCGGGCGTATGCACTGGGGTTCTCGGCATTCGAGGTCGGTTCGGCGTATCTGCGCCACGAACCGCTCGAGCACATCGCCCGGCCAATCCTCAAGCGGTTGGTCGCGGCTGTCGGCGAGACAGCCCACCTCGGAATCCTTTACGGCGCCGAGAGTGTTTACTTGCTGAAGGAGCAACCGCAGTCCGCCAGTGTCCCCGTCACCCTGGTCACCGATGTCGGCGTGCGACTGCCTGGGCATCTGACGGCCAACGGCCGATCGATCCTCGCGCATCTGTCGGCGGCTCAGGTGCGGGCGCTGTTTCCGTCGTCGGCCTCGTTCATTCACCGCACCGACCGCGGGCCCAATTCGCTTGCGGAGCTTCGGCGAATCCTGCAGAAAGAACGCGCGCAGGGATGGGCCGAGGAGGCGGGCATGATCACTGAGGGGCTGCACTCGGTCGCCGCGTGCGCCTTCGACCATGCCGGGCGTCCGGTTGCCGCATTCAGCGCGACGCGTCGCGACGATCGACCGAATACCACACTGCCCGCGTTGGTGGAGGCCGTCCGCGGCGCGGCGCGGCAACTGACCCAGGCGTTGTCCGGACGCCCGCCGGACGGCTGGTTCGCGTCGCAAGGCTAACTCTGCCGAACGGTCGTGAAGGGCTCGATGAACTGCCGCAGCTCGATCAGCTCCCTGGCATGCAGATCGAGTCGATGGTCTTCGGCGGAACCGGGCTCCCAGGCCGGAATCGGCCGGGCTTGGCCGCGCTCGTCGAGTGACACGACGACGACCAGCCCATGCGCCACGAGGTGAGACTGCCCGTCGCTGGTGTCGGTAGCGGTGACGTGGACGCTGACGTGAATGCTGCGCGGTCCCGTGTGGATGATTCGTGCGGAGACTTCAATGACGTCACCGATGGCGATGGGCCGGTGGAAGCGGATCCCGGCGAGGTATGAGGTGATGACGTCGGCTCCGGCCCAACGCGCACCGCATCTGTACGCCGCCTCGTCGATCCATCGCATGACTCGGCCGCCCGAGAGGGCATGGGTGCGTTCGGTACGCACCTGCAACGTCGAGCACGGGGCAGTGCCGTCTGAGGTGTAGCTCTGGGCCGCCATGGCGCATTCGATACGTTTGCGCATCCGGATGCGGACTCGCGCCTGGCGATGTCGCTGAAGTTCAAGCATCGTCACCGGTGTCCAGCTGCGAACCTCGACGGTGTTACCGGCGGAGTCGAGTGCGACGAAAACAATTGGGCACTGCGCGGTTTGACCGACCTTCGCCCGGCCCGCGTCGCTGGAGTGGATGGTGACGAGGATGTGAATACTGCTGCGCCCCGTGTAGACGAGGCAGGCCTGGAGTTCGACGACCTCGCCGACGCTTATGGGTCGGTCGAGGTGGAGGTTGCCGACGGACGCGGCGACGCACTGGCCGCCACACCACTGTGTGGCGGTGGCGTGGGCGACCCTTTCGATCCATTCGAGAAGTGTGCCGCCGTCCACGAATCCGGCGATGCCGACGTCTGTGGGCTGGACTCGGATGCGGTGCATTGTCTCGTGGCCGCGAACAGCTGGTGGATATGCCGGCCAGGTGGTCTGCTGTGTCGACTGCATTTGTTGCCCCCCTGCTGCAGTAGATGCAGTGATCATGAGAGCGAGGCCACAGTGCGGGGAAGGGGAAACGGTCCGATCGCCGCGTTTCCTAGCCTGATCCACAGGTTTCGCAAACCGGAGGATGCCCAATCTGTGGATTGTGCTAGGAAACGGCGCAACTCGGATTTTTCTCTTCCGCACGGTGTGGCGCCCCTCACATGATCGGCAAATGACACAACTGGTGATCGTCGCGATGGCCGTCGGGGTGGGACTCGTCGTGGCAATGCTGGCGTGGCGAGCCCGCCGTCTGCAGCGGGACGACCCGGAAGCGCGATACCGCAAAGACATTCAGGCGTTGAAGCGCCGGAATTGGACCGAGTCCACACGCGTCTACTCGGACGACATCTGGTCGGCTGGGGCGGTTCCCGACTCCCCGTATTCGAAGTCCAAGAAGGCTGCCGCCTGGGTGGCCCTGGGCGCGGTGGGCGGCTGCGGTGGTTGTGGAGGTTGCGGATGCGGGGGCTAGCGAGGCGTGGCCGGCGTGATACGGGGTTCGAACGGTCGTCTGCCGCGGTGGCAGAACTGGAGCTGCCCGCTACCGTGTTCAAGACCTGCCCGTGGGAGCCCCGCGATCTCATCAAGACTGGTCTGCGGCAATGGCTGCGCTGCTGTGCGGCGGCGCTGCGCGACGACCAGGTGATCGGGATGCCTTCGCGCGCCGCGGATGAAGCATGGCACGGCTTGATCCTGTGCACGGCGAGGTATCAGGCCTTTTGCGCCGAGGCCTATGGACAGTTCATGCACCACCATCCGGTCGGCGGCGCCCCCGCGCACATCGAGGCGGTCGCCGACCCGATGGACGAGCAGCTGCGTCGCACCGTTATCGCGTGGGAGCTGGTCGCATTGCCTGGCGAGCCGTGTGTGCTGTGGGATCTCGACAGCCGTGTCGGTGTAGAGGAACCGTGGGGTCTCGACACAGCGCGCATCAGCGAAATCCAGGATGCGGTCACCAAACTCCTTCCCAGCGTGGGGAATTGAGAATCTGTGGATAGTGCAGGGAAATGCAACATCGAGCAATAGGGGTGGGGACTATGCATACAGGGCAACGACAGACCGGCGAAGCGCCGACAAGGTCGGTGGCAGGCAACGTGATCCGCGGATCGCTGGGCAATTTGATCGAGTGGTACGACTGGTACGCCTACGCGGCGTTCAGCATCTACTTCGCAAGCGTGTTCTTCCCCTCGGGGAATCAGACTGCGCAGCTGTTGAACACGGCAGGCATCTTCGCGGTCGGCTTCCTGGTCCGGCCGCTCGGCGGCTGGATGTTCGGTAGGTACGCCGACCGGTTCGGACGCCGGGCGGCGTTGACGCTATCGGTGACCTTGATGGGTGTGGGTTCACTGGGCATCGCCATTCTGCCGGGCTATGCACAGATCGGCGCGCTGGCGCCGATCCTGCTGGTCGCCGCCCGGCTGCTGCAGGGACTGTCGCTTGGCGGCGAATACGGTACATCTGCAACGTATTTGAGCGAAGTCGCCACCCCGCATCGACGCGGCTTCTACTCGTCGTTCCAGTACGTGACCCTGACCAGCGGCCAGCTGCTCGCGCTGGGTGTCCAGATCGTGCTGCAGCAAGTGCTCACAGCGGAGCAGATGCATGCCTGGGGCTGGCGGATTGCGTTCGTCGTCGGAGCGGCCGCGGCCGTGACCGTGAT
Organism: Mycobacterium sp.; assembly: GCA_035649695.1. Lineage (GTDB taxonomy): Bacteria > Actinomycetota > Actinomycetes > Mycobacteriales > Mycobacteriaceae > Mycobacterium. The sequence continues at coordinate 3,817 of DASRJA010000663.1, forward strand.
GTGGCTGCGCCGCACCATGGACGAGTCGGAGAACTTTGCGCTGGCCGTGAAGGAGAGCGCTGCGGACACCGAGCGCGGCAGCCTGAGGGTCCTGCTGTGCTACCCGCGCGAGTGCCTGACCGTCGTGGGTCTCACCCTCGGCGGCACCATCGCGTTCTACACATTCACCACATACATGCAGAAGTTCATGATCAACACGGCAGGCCTGCCGAAAGAGCAAGTGACGAGGATCAACTTCGTCGCCCTGCTCATCTTCGTCTGCATCCAGCCGGCGTTTGGTGCGCTGTCTGATCGGATCGGTCGCCGACCGCTGCTGATCGCGTTCGGGATCGGCGCAACGCTGTGCACGGTGCCGCTGCTGACCGCGGTGTCACAGACCGGCTCCGCGCTGCCCGCGTTCGGCCTGATGATGATCGGACTGATCATCGTGTCGGGCTACACGTCGATCAATGCGGTGGTGAAGGCCGAGCTGTTCCCCGCCCGGATCCGGGCTCTCGGTGTCGGCTTGCCCTACGCGCTGACGGTCGCCATCTTCGGCGGCACCACGGAGTACGTCGCGCTGGGGCTGAAGAACGTCGGCCACGAGAGTTGGTTTTTCTTCTACGTCGCCGGCTGCGGGCTGATCTCGCTATTGGTCTACGTCTTCATGGGCGAGTCGTCCCGGCACTCGCAGCTGGAGAAGGAGACGCGGGAACTTCACAGAGGCGCGCCAGAGCAGGCCAAAGTCGATGAGGTTGTGGCCGACCCTGCTTAGCATCAGCGCCATGCAGGTGCTACTTGTCGAGGACGACGAGGGGGTCGCGTCGGCGCTGGCCGAGCTTCTCGGTCAGGCCGGCGCGACGGTAATCCGAACCGCCCGCGGCGCCGACGCCCTCCATCGCGTCAAGGGCTGCGATCTGGTGCTGTTGGACCTGGGGCTGCCCGACATGGATGGCCTGGACGTGCTGCGCACGCTTCGGCGCGCATCGGCGGTGCCGGTGATCATCATGACCGCCCGTGACGGCGACGGCGCGGTGGTGTTGGGCCTTCGCGCAGGCGCCGACGACTATCTCGTTAAACCGGTCCGAAAAGCCGTGCTGATGGCGCGAATTGACGCCGTCATGCGACGCATACGCCGCGCCGACGGCGACACCGCCGCCGTGCCCGGCCCGGTCGTGGCGGGGCCCGTCACCATCGACCGCGAGCGCCGGGAGGTGTCTCTCGCGGGCACACCGCAGTCGCTCACCAGGACCGAGTTCCAGCTTCTCAACACCCTGGCCGCCCGTCAGGGCGAGGCTGTCAGCCGTGAGGAGCTGATGCTCGAGGTTTGGGGCACAGCGGTGGTCGGCCGGTCCAGGTCGTTGGACTTCTTCATCGGACAGATCAGGGCGAAGCTCGTCGGACTTCCGCTCCACACAGTGCGCGGCTTCGGCTTCCGGCTGGACACCTGATATGGGTCTGCGAGTTCGCGCCGTCCTCGTCGTGCTATCGCTGCTGGCGATCGCCGCACTCGCAGTTCCTCTGGCGCTCAGTTTGGCGGACCGCCGAACCGCAGCACTCGCCGCGGAACGAGACCGGCAACTTGCCGCACTGGCGGATGCGGCCGCTGTGCCCGACGCCCCGTTGCAGCGTCTGGTCGATCGCTATTTCGAGGTGTATGGCGAAGGCCTGCTGATCACCGATTCGGACGGTCGAACTCTGGCGTCGCGCGGACTGGATATCACCGATAGCGACGTCGCGATGGCCGTCAACCACGCCCTCGTCGACGCACCGGCGTCGCGATGGACCCGTGTCTTGCCGTGGGACCGACGCCACAGGCTGGCCGCCGACGGCGTACGCAACGATGGGGAACTGGTCGGCGCCGTCGTCGTGGCGGTCGATACCGGCGTCGCAGCCCGCGAAATCGCCACCGGCTGGCTGTGGGTGGCGGTCGGCTGTTTGGGCCTGCTCATCCTCGCCGCGGGGGTCGCATGGTCGCTGACCAGATGGGTGCTGCGTCCGCTGAATGGGCTGGAGCGCGCGGCCGCCGAGATGACCGAAGGGGTCGCCGGGCCTCCCGCAGACGTGACGGGTCCACCCGAACTGCGCCACTTCACTTCGACGTTCAACACGATGGCTCAAGTGGTGCGGGCCTCCCTGGACCGTCAACGGCGACTCATCGCCGATGCCTCGCATCAGTTGCGAAATCCGCTCACCGCCGTGCGATTGCGTGCGGACAGCCTCGAGGACTACGTCGCCGAGGCGGGTTATTCGACATACAGTTCGATGACCGCGGAGCTGGACCGCTTCGAGAACCTGTTGGAGCAACTGCTGCGCCTGGCGCGCGCGGAGCAGGTCAGCGGCAGCCGTCGAGTCGGCCTATCTACCGCCGTGTCCGAGTCCACGGATCTGACGGATGTGATCGAAGAACGCGTGGCGTTCTGGCGGCCGATCCTCGACAGCGAAGAGCAGCAGTTGCAGTACCGCCCGGATGATGCCCACCTTTCAGTGCAACTGGCTCGCCATGACGTGGAGCAGTTGCTCGACGTCGCGCTGGAGAACGCGCTGCGCTACGCCGGGGCAGGCAGCACGGTGACGGTGTCGGCCACGCAGACCGGTGAGACCGCCAACCTACTCGTCAGCGACGACGGCTGCGGGCTGCCCGGTGAGGATTTGGCAAGGGCCGCAGCACGATTCTGGCGGGGGAAAGACGATGGCTCGGGTACCGGCCTTGGGCTGGCCATCGCCGCCGAGATCGCCGCGGGCCACGGTGGGGCGATTGCGGTGGAGAGAGCCTCAGAAGGCGGCCTGTTGGTCCGCTACCGCCTGCCGATCGCCGGTGACTCGACGTGTTGACCCGTCGATCGGCCGAAATGAGCCGTCGCGCATTCCTTCTCGCGACGGCCGCAGTGGCCGCTGCGTGCAGCATCCGAACCGAACCCGGCGGACATCTACGGTTGGCGGCGGGAGACCCGGGTGGCTTGTATCTGGCATTCGCGGAGATCCTCGCCAAGCAGCTGCACACCCGCTATCCCGATATCCCTGTCGACGTCCTGCCAACCGAGGGCACGGTGGAAAACCTGGCGCGGCTCCGCTCGGGGGACGTCGATCTGGGCCTCGCACTGGCCGATGTTGCCGAACGGGATCGAGCTGGCGGTTCCGTGGGAAGCGCCCCTCAGGCGGTGGCCCGGGTGTACGAGAATTATCTGCAGGTGATTGTGCGCGAATCCGCTGTTGCGAAACAACTCTCCGACCTTCAGGGAATGCAGGTCTCGATCGGCGCAGCGCGATCCGGCGGTGCGGCGACCAGCGACGTGCTGTTCGAGGCGGCCGGTCTTCGCGGCCGCGTGGAGATGTTGAACTATCGCCTGCGGGATGGGCTGGATCGGCTCGCCGACGGCAGCGTCGACGCACTGGTGTGGTCGGGCGGAGTGCCGACGCCGGCGATTACCGACCTGGACGACAAGCTGCCACTTCGCATCCTCGACATTAGCCAGCTGGCGGTATCGATGAGCCGGCTTGCCGGCTACCCATACGCCGTCCGCCGTGTGCCCACCGGCGGGTACGTGCCACCCGGCATACGTTCTATCGGAGTGCCCGACCTCCTGCTGTGCCGCCAGCATCTCGCTGCCGACCTAGTCGCGGCGGTCGTGGACGTACTGGCAACGGACGCACCGCGTCTGGTGCCTCCCTACGTCCAAGGTCTGCAGTATCTCGCCCCGCCGTCGATGATCCAGACTGGTGTCATACCGCTGCATTGGGCGGCTGTTGGCGCCTACCGCAAGCTGCACGGCTGAGCGTGAATCTGTGAATCCTGCAAGGGTTTTCGAGCCAAGACTGGTAGCCGTTGATTGCCGGTGTGGCCTGCCGCCATGATGGGCACACAACAGGCAACAGTTGGGGGCAACAATATGGAACTGAACCGAGAGTCGAGTGGCGATCGGTCACGCCGGGGCGAGCCGGAACTGGTTGTTTACTACCCGGCGTTGAGGGTGCGATTGGGCGTCGACTTCGTCATCGTCAGCTTCATGTTCATCCCGATTGGCGCGCTCACCGCTGGCAGTTTGTGGTTGCTATTCCTCTGTGCGAATCAACTTTTGGCACGCGCGGGCTGGGGTTGGGGGCACTTGCTGTTGATTCAGCACGAGGCGTCCTGGCTCCCCGTCGCCGGTGCCGGCCTCGTCTTGCTTCCCATGACGTTGCTGTCCGGTTGGTTTATGGTGCGAGCCGCAGCGCATTCGTTGAGGAAGGCCCGGCGGACGTGGTGGCTGCGACTGACGAGCAAGGGGTTCCAGGTCAACGACCGAGTGTTCACACCACGCCGCTTTGAATGGCACGAGATCGACAAGTTCATGCTTGTCGCGCCGTCAGCCGACATCGGGTACGCGGTGGTAGGCCCCCCGAAGACGGTCGCCGAGGCCGTGAGGGGCGGCAGCGCCCAGTCGCCGGCATTCCGCGTCGGCTTTGACTGCTCGCCCGGCCGTCGCCGGAAGCC
>DASRJA010000664.1:0-7499 GCA_035649695.1 Mycobacterium sp.
CGTGCCGCCGTACGTGCCGCACCAGGAGATCAACGCCAGTCCTGACGCGCCTTTGTCGTGCGTGGTGGTGCGTAGCGATCAGGAACCGGTGGTCGTCAATCTGGATTTACCCGACATCGAACCCGCTCCCGAGCACGTGCAATGGGTCGACGACATACACCCGCCGCAATAAGCCTCGCCACCCGCACACCGTCGCCGATCTCGCTGGATTCGGTGTCTACACCGACCCCACCGGCCGATAATCGGCCGACAGAAGTGCAACAACTGCGGGCAAGTTAGGAGAGCGGTTCAACCTCAGGGAGGGTAACGAAAGAATGGCGGAGAGGGGTCTCAGGTTTGGCCTCCTGGGACCGCTACAGATCGTTGTCGACGGCAGCGCTTTGGCGTTGGGAACCCCCAAGCAACGCGCGGTCCTGGCGGCGCTACTTATCGAGCGCAATCGGCCAGTCGGTATCGATTCGCTGGCCAACGCCGCGTGGCAGGATGCGCTTCCTGGACGGGCGGGTGCCAGCATCCACACCTACGTCTCGAACCTGCGGAGACTGCTGAGCAACGCAGGCGTCGACCCGAGAACGGTGTTGGTCAAAGCAGCGCCGGGTTATCGGCTCGACGTCGGCGACGATCACGTCGATCTCGGGCGATTCACCATCGCGAAAACTGCGGGAGTGCATGCCGCGTCCGTCGGCCGGTTCGAAGAGGCAAGCCACCAACTGTCAGCAGCGCTAAATGAATGGCGCGGACCCGTTCTGCAAGATCTGCACGACCTTCAGTTCTTCGCAGCGTTCGCCATCGGACTCGCCGAGGAGAAGGTTGTCGTCCAAATCGCCCGCGCTGAAGCTGAAATAGCGTGCGGTCGAGAGGACGGGGTCATCGCCGAGCTGGAAGTCCTCGCCGGCGAGCACCCCTATCGCGAGCCTTTATGGGCGCAGTTGATCACTGCCTACTATCTCGCCGGACGTCAATCCGACGCACTCGACACCTATCGCCGATTGAAATCGACCCTCGCCGACGATCTCGGCATCGACCCCGCCGCCCCGCTACGAACCTTGCACCAGCGCATTCTGCGCCAAGAGTCGCTGGACGTACGGCGGGCAGCGCAGACGACCGCCGAAAAGACAATCGTCGCTACCGGCGGACGCACACCGGCCCACGCCGGGTCGGCGGTCGCCCGGCTGCGCGACGCTTCGGGACAGTGCTATGTGTTGCGGGCGGCGGCCACCCGAATCGGCCGCCGCGCCGACAATGACATTGTTCTCGCCGACCCGAAAGTCAGCCGCTACCACGCAGTCATCATCGACACCGGCACCAGCTATCTCATCACTGACCTATCCGCCAACGGGCTCGAGGTTCAACAACAGCGTGTCCGAACCTCCGCCACACTCGCAGATGGCGATCAGATCCGAATCGGCTTGAACAACTTCACATTTGAAGTCTCCGCTGAGGCTGCACCCTCGGCCATATCGTGATACCGAGTTGGTCCTAGATCGACATCGCGGACCAATCACTCTCGTCAACAACGGATCTCGACTGGCACAGAACCGTCTGACCCGCCTTCGCGCCCATCTACATGAACACGTTTGAGAGAGCTGCTGCGGCTTTGAGGATCTTTTGAGGCCGCCGATTCATTCTCACTTCCACCAAAGGACGGCGCAGTGCCATCCACCAACAGAAAGGAAGCGAAAATGAAATTCAAGAAGGCGATCGCAGGATCTGTGCTCGGGCTGGCTCTCGGTATCGGTGTAGCAACCGCAGGAGCGGCCACCGCTCAAGCTGACGAAGGCAGCTATATCGACGACCTGTCCAGCGCTGGGTTCTACGGCGACAGCGGCGAAGCACTTGCAGTCGGCTACGCGGTCTGCGACCTCGTTGGCGAAGGGTACAGCCAGGACGAACTATTCGACGCGGTCTATGTCACCACGGACGAGTCGATCACCGCGTCGGATGCCCAGTACATCGTGGAGTCGGCGGAGATTTTCCTCTGCTGACCAGACACCTCGGGCGATGCGCCCCCGGCTACGGGCGGGGGCGCTGCCCCCGTTCTAATCGGCGGCCGCCAATCCGCTCTTAACGCATAAGCGGTGCACCCATACTGATTCAGCACGCCTAGGGAGCAAACATGAATGGAGATCTGACACCGGCGTTGATCGAGACAGATGTCTGGACCGACGACATGGTGGCGGCTGCCGGGATCCCGATCGTAGACGTGCCCTTTGTCACCATCGGCGGCGGCATTGGCTCGTTCGTAACGTTCGACACACTGCGCATATACGGGGTGCCGGCGGCGGCGATAGCGTCGCTGGGTCCCCAGGCGGTCCCGTGGTCGAGCTACGAACACCTCGTCCGCGTGTCTCAGATTCCGCGTCGCGAACGGATCCGCTCGGATTCGGCCTCGACGCCCGACAACATCTGGGGATTCCCGTCGTACGCCGTTCGGGAGGCGTTCGGTGCCCGATCGTTGTCGGGATTCATCAAACCCCTCTGGAACGTAGCGGTCGAACCGATCTTCGCGAACTACTACACGCCGCGCGCCGGGCAGGTATTCGAATCGCTGGAACGCGAACACCAGCGTGTGGGTTACGCGCAGTCGGTGCGCATCGGCGACGTGCGGATGGTCCGGAGGCGAAGTGGCGGCGGCTACTTCACCATCCTCACCCCACCGCCGGGATCGTCACCGACGAAAAGGGTCGCGTTCCGCAGCACGTACGCACACATTGCGGTGGGCTACCCCGGCTTGAATATGCTGCCCGAGCTGCAGGAATTCCGCGAGAGGTACCGCGATCCGTCGAAGGTCGTCAACGCCTACGAGTCCCACGAGCACATCTACCAGTCGTTGCGGCGTCGCCCGGGGACGGTGATGATCCGCGGCAGCGGCATCGTCGCGTCGCGGGTCTTACAGCGCCTGATCGACGACCGCGACAAGTACCGGCTACGGACCACGATCCTGCACCTGTTCCGCACCTACGTCGCCGAGCCTCACGGGTCCAGCATCTTCAAGCGCCGAAAAGGCAAGGACGGCTGGGCATACCAAGGATTCAATTATCCGAAGTCGGTCTGGGGAGGCCAACTCAAGGCGAAGATGCGCAAGCTCGAGGGCGAGGACCGCAAGCAGGCATACAAAGAAATGGGCGGGACCAATACGCCGGTCCGCAAGAACTGGCAGGAACAGCTACGGCGGGGCCGCACCGAGGGCTGGTATCACGTGATGGCCGGGACGGCGCGAGACCTGCGTCCGACCCGCGATGGTCTGACGACCACGGTCGTTCCCGACCCCAGCCAGCCCCTGCCGTACCCGCCTCCGACGCACCCGTTCGACGTCACAGTGAACTATGTCATCGACTGCACCGGACTGGAGGCCGACATCCGGGAGCATCGACTGCTCGCCGATCTGCTCGACCACACCGGTGCGGGCCGTAATCCGCTCGGCCGGCTCGATGTCGACCGCACGTTTGAGTTGATCGGTACCCGCAGCGGCACCGGACGGATCTACGCGTCAGGCACCGCCACACTCGGCGGCTACTTCCCGGGGGTGGATACCTTCCTCGGCCTGCAGATCGCGGCCCGGGAGATCGCCGACGATCTCGCCGCGCACGGTTTCTGCCGCCGGATGGGACCGATGCGGTCGGTTCACCAATGGTGGTTGTGGGCCAGAAACCAGAGGATCTGAGGTCGCATGCTTCCGACGCTGAACGGGCGAATACAAACCCGTGTGCTTGGGCTGGGCATCATCGGATTCTTTGTCGCGCTTGTGATTACCCCGGTATTGCCAACCGGCGACCTGTCACTGACGCAAAGCTATCGGGTGACACTTAGCGTCCTGCTCGCGGTCGTCCTGGTAGGAGTGCCGTGGGAGCTGCTGTATCACGGTTTGCAGCAGTTTCGGTGGGAGAAGGATTGGCCAACCTTGTTCGGGCTGCTCACCGCGGTCAGCGAGGGCATCGTGGTTTGGTTGCTTGTCCGCTACACCACGATCGTGGTTCCGGAAGATTTACGACCGTCATTGACGGCCTACTTGATCCAATTCATCATTACGTGGTTAGCGTTCTGGCTCGTCGTCAACGGTCCGATGCGGGTGCTATTTCACCGTTGGCGTTTTGCGGGAGGGCGGTTCATATGAACAGTCCCCAAATCGGGGTGATCCCCGGTGGTCACCTTGTGGCGGTCGCGAACGGCACGGTGGTCGTCCTGCCGCACCGCGAGCGGTCCGCGCTGAGTAGCGAGTCGCAGGCCGCACAGACATGGTCGGCGCTCTATGCGCTGATCGTGGAAGCTGCGGCAAGAGACGGCGATCGGTACGGGCGCTCGTTCGCGGAAAATGCCGCCAAGTGGGCGGCCGATCGAGGCGGTCACGCGGAGTTCGGTGCGCTGACACCCGTCCAGGGCGGGTATGCGCTGATCCTGCACGGCGGCGTTGCGGCCATTATCGAGCACGAGGGTGGGCGGGACCACTATCGCGGCAGCCGCGGCTGCCCGACTGAAGTCTCCGAAATCGGTTCGGTTGCGAACCGAGCCGCGCTGTACGTCACAGACGACGCCTTGCCAACGATCGACTTGCCGGCCGAACGTGGAATCTGCTCGCTCATAGAGGGTGTCGTCGAAGGCGCCGGTGCCGTTCTGTGGCTGACAGGAACAAAACCCGCTGCCCGGCCCGTCGCGAAAGCGGCCCATCATGTCGAGCTCACGCCACCAAAGGTCTTCGAAACGTTCAAGCCCAACGACAAGGCACCACCGCGGCGCGCTCCCCTACCCATCAAAAGCATTCCGCATTCCGGGGCGGCTACTCCAAACCGCCCACCTGTCGGAGTCGGCAGCCGTCCAGTTCACGGAATCAAATGCGCGCGTGGACATTTCAACGATCCGCGGGTCGCGTTCTGCCGCCTATGCGGACTGCGAATGAACCAGACCAAGGCTCTCTACGAAGGGGAACGGCCCCCACTTGGATTCTTGGTCCTCGACGACGGCACGACGCTCGTCCTGGCTGCCGATCTGGTCATCGGGCGTGACCCGCGAAACTCTCCATCGGTCCGCACTGGAGCCACGCCGGTTCCTTTATCCGATGCGGCGGGTCGACTGTCGCGGGCGCATGCCGAGATTCGGCTCATCGAATGGGACGTCACAGTCGTCGACCTCGCTTCGAAAAACGGCACGTTCGTGAAGCCGCCGGGACACGAACAATGGCTTCGGCTGACGCCGCGGCGACCGCATCTGCTCACCGCGGGAGCTGAGGTGCAAATCGGCGGTCGCACAATTACTTTCGAGTCGGCACACGCCCACCTGTAACGACCGATCGTCGGTATTAGCGAAGCTTCACTCGCAGCACCGCGTTGTTCGGTTCGTCGCTCAGCCACAGTGTGTCGTCTAGCAACACAATGCCCACGATTCCCTTGCCGATTCCCGTGACCGCGCTCCCCTTAGCCTCCTGGCCCTTGAGGTCCAGCCATTTCAGCTCGTTGGACACCGGAAACAGCACCCACAGACCGTTAGTGCCCGCCGAAAAGTAGCTCCCACCCTTGAGCGGTATCGGCTCGCCCACCGCGAAGGATCCCTCGTCGATCGGGGTGACGTCGCCGGTGGATCCAACGTAGATGGTGCCATCAACGACCTCTATGCCACCCAGCTCGTCGTTGAGCTTCAAGGGCTGGCCGAGAACGGTGCCCGTGCTATCGATCGTGGTGATGGTGCTGTCGCCTGAATTGACCACGTAGAGAAAGTGCTCGCCGAAACTCATCGCTGCGGGGGCTGCCCCAACCTGGATCGGCGCGCCGATGAGCGCCTGGGTTTGCGTGTCGATCCGCGTCACGGTGTTCTCGGCGGTGTGTGACGCCCACAGGTAGCCGCCACCACCGGCGATCGCCGCGATGTCTCCTGGCCCGGCAGCTATCGGGTCGCTGACACTTTCGGTCGCCAGGTCCACGCGAGTGACTGCGTCGGTGTAGTTCCACACCCAGACCGCGTCCTGGGTGACGACCAGTTCGTTTGGTACGCCGCCGACCTCGATCTGGTTGGCGGTTCCCGTCGACGGGTCGATCTTGGAGATCGTGGCGTCATTATTCGCGGTCCAGACGAACCCGTCGCCGACTTCGATGTCGTAGGGTTCCTTGCCTACCAGGATGGGATCGCCTTCCAACACGCCGATGGGCTGGGGCCCCTCGGGGCCACGGTCACGCAAAGCGAACCAGCCCCCGACGCCGGCGACCGCCAGCACCAGCACGGCCACCAGCGCAACGATCAGCCCGGTGCGCCGCCGCCGGGGTGGGCTGACAATCGGCAACGGTTGCGAGGGCGGCTGCTGCAGACCTGCCGGCGGATGCGGCGGCCCACTGGGCGTCCACACCCCCGGTGGTGGGACGGGCCCGGCCGCAGGCGGGGGGTTGGCATAAAGGGTCGGCGCCGACAACACCGGCCCCGGCGTCGGCGCGGGACGCGGCGGCGGCGTGACCGGACGCGGCGGCGGTTGCGCCAACAGCGTGGACGGCTGGCCGGCCACCGTCGAGGGCGGAAGGGTCGCCAACTGACTCCGGTGCAGAATATCTGCGGCCCGATCCTGTTCGGGTGTGGCAAGAGCTTCATGGGCAGCCAACGCCAGATCCCCCGCCGCCGCATAGCGATCCTCCGGATCCTTGGCCATACCACGCGCAACCACCTGATCGAAGGCCACCGAGAGCCCCGGCCGAAGCGCACTGGGCCGCGGGATGGACTGGGTCAGATGCGCGGTCATCAACGTGACGTCATTGCCGCGATACGGCGGAGCTCCGGTCAAGCACTCGAAGAGCACACACGCCAAGGCATAAATGTCGGCGCGGTAAGTCACCTGCGACTCGGTGAACCGCTCCGGAGCCATATACCTAAACGTTCCGATGGCACTGCCCATCTGCGTCAGCTTTTCGTCGGTCGTGGCACTGGCAATACCGAAATCGACCAGATAAGCAAAGTCATCATGAGTGATCAGGATGTTTTCCGGTTTCACATCACGATGCATCACCCCGGCGGCGTGCGCAGCATCGAGCGCCGAGGCGATCTGGCGGATAATCGCCACCGTCCGCGGCGGCGCCAGCGGCCCATATCGGCTCAACATCGTCGCCACGTCCATGCCCTCGATCAGGCGCATATCCACATACAGCTGCCCGTCGATCTCGCCGAAGTCGTGGATGGGCACCACATGCGGTTCCTGCAACCGGCCCGCCGTGCGGGCTTCGCGCTGCATCCGCTTGCGAAACACCGGATCCCCCGAGAACGCCGCCGACATCAACTTCAACGCCACCACACGTTCCTTGACGGTGTCCTCGGCCTCATACACATCACCCATGCCACCGCGGCCCAACAGCCGACGCAGGTGATAGTGCCCAAACCGCGAACCCGCCCGCGAATCCTCGGTGTCGCTCATCGCCGACTCCTCAGGTGGTTAGCCAGCTCTAACGCTAAATCCTGCCCAGGCCCACCGCAGCAAAACCGCACTCACACAACATCGGCCACCGCATCACGCAAATTGACCTGCGAACCAC
>DASRJA010000665.1:0-8011 GCA_035649695.1 Mycobacterium sp.
TTGCCGGCTTGTGCACACACGATCGTGGGTGAGTTGTTGCCGGCCAACGCTTTTGCGAGCGCATCGGGGTCCATGCGGCCTTGGTCGTCGACGGGTATCCGGATCGCGGTCTCCGCACCAAGCCCCAGCAGCCGCAGCGACGTGTAGATGGTGGCGTGCGCCTGTTCGCCACACAGGATGCGCACCGGCGGTGCGCCAATCAGCCCGTCGCGCTCCACATCCCAGCGCGCACGTGCGAACACGGCGTGGCGTGCGGCCGCCAAACACGTGGTGATGGCGCCCTGGGCACCGGTGACAAAGCCGACGCTCGCGCCCTCCGGCAATCCGAGCAACTCAAGCGTCCACGCTGACGTGGTCTCTTCGATGGCGGCCGCGGCAGGGGAGAGCGAATGAAAGGCAGCATTCTGGTCCCACGCCGACACCAGCCAGTCGGCGGCCAGCGCGGCGGGCAACGCACCGCCGATGACGAATCCGAAGTGGCGGGGGCCGGCGGTCGCGACGAGGCCCGGTTCGGCGCCTGCCGCGAGCCCGTCGATCACCGCGGCGGGATCGTCACCATGATCGGGCAGCGGGCCGCCGAGCGCGTCACGGATGGCCGCGGCATCGGCGCGGGCAGCCACGGGCCGCTCGTCGAGTGTGGCGAGAAACGCCTCCGCGTGCGCTGCGGCAGAGCGAAGGCCTGCGGTGCGGTCAGCCATGAGCCGACCCTACGTCAGGACAGGGTGGCGGCGATCTCGTCGAATGCCGCGATCGTGGGGAACAGCTTGGTCGCGTCCTGCGGCAGTGGCCAGCTCGACAGCTTGGCCGCTACGAGATTCGCCGCCCGGTTGACGTAGATCATCTGGCCGTGAATCCCCAAGCACAGCAACACATTGTTGCCGGGGTAGGGGAACCAGAATTGGTTGCGGTACATGCCGCCGGGCATCCGGTTGTCGTCGGGGCTGGCCGCGAACGCCGCCCGCGAGTCGACGCCGCCGGAGAATGTGTCGGCGATCCACGACAGCGACACCACGCGCTCGCCAGTCAGCGACACGCCACCGTTGAGGAACAGCGACCCGAACCGGGCCAGATCGCGCAGGCAGGCGTTGATGCCGCCGTCGAACATGCCGGTGCCGACCGAGTCGACACCGATGGTGGCGTCGTTGTCCGCACCGAGTTTGCTCCACAGCAGCTGCGACATCAGCTCGGGCATCCGAATCCCGCTGACGGCTTCGCAGATCCAGCCCAGCACGTCCGTCTCGCACGATCGGTACTGGAACGGGCCGCCGTGGGGCGCCTTCTGTTTCAACGTGAGCAGGAAGTCGTACATGGTGGTCGGCAGATCCGGCACCGTTCGCGGTGCCCAGCCGATGGCCTGCTCGAGCAGCCGCACGTCCGCCAGCGGATTCAGATAATCCTCAGAAAACGCTATGCCCGAACGCATGTCGAGCAGATGGCGCACCGTCGAGCCGGCATACCCCGAGTTCGCCAAAACCGGAACATAGGTCGTCAGCTCCGCGTCGACGTTGAGCGCGCCGTCGCTGACCAATGCTCCCGCCACCATCGCGATCAACGACTTGCTCACCGACATCAGCAGGTGTGAGGTGTCGGCGGTCATGCCGCTGTAGTAATGCTCCGCGACCACCTTGCCGTGCTGGGTGACGATCCAGCCGTCTGTCACGGTGGCCGCCATCACATCGCCGACGGTGGTCCGCTTGCCGTTGGTGCGGTCGAGCAGCGGGATGTCCGACAGCTCGCTGGGTGCCGAGGGCAGGTTGGCCACCGGGCCGGTCCCGCGCGAGATCACGGCCGTCGGCAGGAACTCGGCGATGTGCTGGAACGTCCAGTGCAGCTGGGCCGCCGACTGCCAGTTCTCCAGGGTTACGTCGGACGGCACGCGTCCAGGATCGCCGCCGAGAACCATGGCGACGACTGTAGTGGCCCCCGCGCGCCACCCCGATGCTCAGCCCTACTTCACTCCCACATCCGTGCGTGCTGTCGCGGGCTCGGCGATCGGTTCACCTGCGTATTCGGCCCGGATCGAGTCGATGAGGTGGCGCGCCCGGATCGCCAGCGACGATTTGCCCTGGCCGCTGTCGACCTGCAGCCGGCCCTTGGTCACCAGCACGCCGAGGTCGGCGCCCTTCCACCTGTAGTCGCCGGGTCCGTAGATGCGCAGGAAGAAGGCCTCGCGTTCGTTCTGCAGCTGGTGCCAGTCCAGCGCGGACCGTCGGAACACCAGGCCACCGCTGGCGTCGAGCGAATACTGTCCGGTGCGCGGTGTGGCGGTGAGCCGTTGCACGATGTCGTCGGTCTCCTTCATCACCATCTGGCTCCACACGTCGGCCGACGCCAGCTCCTCCCAGCGTTCGTTGATCTCGTCGACGTCGAGGTCGAAGTCGACGTTCATGTATTCGAGGATGTGGAAGAGGAACAGCGGCACGTCGGCATAGGCGCCCGCGGTGACGTTGGTGATCGACGAGGCCCCGCTTATCCGCGGGTTGAGCTCGCCGAGGTACACGTCATTTGTGTCGGTGTCGACCAGGACGTCGACCTCGAAGAACCCCCGGTAGCCCTCCTTGGCCAGCCGGTCTCCGAGGCGGCGCACCAATTGCGTTGCCGTGCGGCGGCTTTCACCGGTGAGGACTTCGGGGAACATCTCGTTGCCGCACCAGCCGCCGCGGGACGGGGTCAGCCGTTTGTAGCCGATCAACTCGGACATGAACGGGCCCACGACCGTGCCGCATCGAGTGAGCACCGCCTCGACCGCGACCGGGCGGTTGTTGATGCGGCGCATCACCTTGATCTCCTCGCCGACGATATCGGCGCTGTGCTTGCGCCAATCCGCCTCCGAGGAGACGAAGAACGTGGTCTTACCGGAGTCGCCATACGGCGTCTGGACGACGAGTTCGTCACCGAGACGGGCCTTTTGGGCGACGGCCTGCAGGCCGGCCCAGTCGTCGACGCGGGTCAGCACATTGGGCACGCTGGGCGCGCCGGCCTCGTTACCCAGCCGGGTGGTGACGATCTTGGAGTCCAGGTGCTGACGCAGGCTGGCGGCGGGCAGGATCAGGTCGTAACCCAGCTCCTTGCAGATGTCTTCGGTCTCGCTGTTGAAGAACACCATCGCGACCTTGGGCCGCACACCGCGCGGTGTCGCGGCGTCGATGTGGGCCCGCACCTCGGCGCTGGTCAGCAGCCAGTTGTTGATCTCCTCGCCGCTCTCGAACTCGCGGTACGGCTTGTGGGCCGGTGTGAACACGCGCGGATGCGCGCCGTCCCACGCGTCGTAATAGGTGATGTACGAAAAGTTTCGGACCCAGCGGTCGAGGCCCAAAAGGTTGAACGGCGTGGCGCCGAAGAACAGGATCGGCACGTCGTTGGTGCGGAAGAAGTGCCGCACTTCGGAGATGTTCTTCAGCCGCCGCCGCGGCGGGGAACCGGATGCGAAGGCCGCGTCGGTCCCGATGCTGACCTCGCGCGGCTTGGCCGTGGCCCTGGCACGGCGCGTGGTTTTCGCGGCTGCGGCTTTGGTGGGGCGTTTCGCTGGAGTTGATCTGCCGGCGGACTTCTTCGCGGTGTCTTTTTTCGTGGCTTTCTTGGTGGCTGTCGAAGGCCTTCTCGCTCGGACCGGGCGATCACTCATGGCGCGCACCTCGCTCTCGTCGGATACCCCGACAGTAGGCCGCTGGGCAGCGGAATGGAGGTGGTTGGCGCAGGCTGCACGATCCATAACTGGACGTATATAGCTATCCATTTCCTCCAGCTATGACGGCAGCGCTTAGCGCACGGTCGAGATGCTCGAGTGCTAGCTGAACTATGGGAATAGCTGTGCAGCAATCGCTTTCGCAAGATTGCGTCGCTATCTTCGTCGGCGATGGGCATTCGCAGAGCTGACGGCGCACCCGGTCGCACTCTGCGCGCTTGGCGTACTCGATGACTGTGCCGGAGCGGTGCTCCCCTGTGAAACGGCTGTGAAGTGGCAAAACCTGGTCTCAGATTGCCGCTATATAGGTCAGGTGATATAGATACGGTGTGGACAAACAGTCGGCTGATCACCACGCCGGCGA
Organism: Mycobacterium sp.; assembly: GCA_035649695.1. Lineage (GTDB taxonomy): Bacteria > Actinomycetota > Actinomycetes > Mycobacteriales > Mycobacteriaceae > Mycobacterium. The sequence continues at coordinate 4,050 of DASRJA010000665.1, forward strand.
CTGCGTTGGCGAGCTCCTCGACCAGGCGATGGACCTGACCGCGCGGTTTCTGAGCGATCGTGCCGATTTGAGCGCATCTGCCGCGTTTGCGATGAACAGGGTGTGCCGCGAAGGACCAATTCGGCTTACGGCACTGGCCGCAAAGGAAGGCGTCAGCCAGCCGTCCATGACTCAGCTGATCCAGCGGCTGGAGCGGCTGGACCTGGTGGCAAGGCTTGCAGATCCCGACGATGGGCGCGCCGCCCTCATTGGCATCACCGAACGTGGTCAGGCGCTGCTCAACGACCGGAAGCGGATGCGCCGGCAACGGCTGAAGGCGTTGATGGCGACTCTGACGCCGGAAGAGGAATCCGCCCTGTTGCTTTCAGCGCGGGTCGCACTCCCGGTACTCCGCCGGCTTGTCGAGAACGCGGACTGTCCGGCCGACGGTGAAGCGGCGCAACAGGCCACGACCGAGACGGCAGGGCGGAAGGTGTTGGGGTGAAGGCTGTTCCGGTGGGTCGCGCGCTGAAGCGCCTGTGGATCCCCGTGCTTCTGGTGGTCGTGTTGGCGGTCTCAGGCCTGGTCGTTTCACGACTGCACAAGATGTTTGCGTCCCAGGACTTGAATGCCAACGCCGGCGCGGGTATTGAAATCGTCCAGTTCAACCCGAAGGTCATGGTCTACGACGTGTACGGCTCACCTGGAACCACAGCCCAGATCAGTTATTTCGACACAGACGCGAACGTGCACTCGATCACCGCGCCGCTGCCCTGGTCGGTCACCCTGTCGACGACGTTGCCGACGGTCAGCGCCAGCCTCATGGCGCAGACCGACGGCGATCAGATTGGATGCCGCGTCACCGTGAATGGAACCGTCCGTGAGGAGCAATCCGCCAATGGGGTCAACGCCCAGACGTACTGCTTGGTGAAGTCCGCATGACAACAACCACCACCGCTGCCGGGCACGAGAAGCGGCCCGTCATCGCTCACAGTCTTCGGATCCTTGCGGTGCCGATCATCCTGTTCTGGATTGCCGTCGCCGTGCTGGTGAACGTGCTCGCACCGCAACTCGAGGTCGTCGGTGAGCTGCACTCGGCCCCAATGGCGCCCGAGGACGCGCCGTCGATGGTCGCGATGAAGCTGATGGGCGCCAACTTCAAGGAATTCGATTCCAACAGCACGATCATGATCGTGGTGGAGGGCCAGAAACCACTCGGCCCCGACGCGCACGCCTACTACGACGAGATCATCCGCAAGCTGCGCCAGGATCCCAAGCACATCCAGCACATTCAGGACTTCTGGGGCGACACCCTGACGGCGGCCGGGGCGCAGAGCGCCGACGGCAAGGCGTCCTACGTGATGCTGAACCTCGCCGGAGAACAGGGCCAGACATTGGCCAACGAAGGTGTGGAGTCCGTTCGCAAGGTCATCGAGGAGACGAAAGCTCCGCCGGGAGTTCAGGCCTACGTCGCGGGCCCCGCCGCGCTCACCGACGATCTGCACGTCATCGGCAACGCCAGCCTGGCTCAGATCACCCTGTTCACCCTGATCGCGATCGCGGGCATGTTGCTGGTCGTCTATCGGTCGATCAGGACCACGTTGATCCAGCTATTCCTGACGTTCATCGGATTGCTGACGGCGCGTGGAGTGATATCAGTCCTTGCCAGTCACGACGCATTCGGACTGACGACCTTCGCCGGAAACATCCTGACGATGTTGGCGATCGCGGCGGCCACCGACTACGGCATCTTCATCTTCGGCCGCTACCGCGAAGCCCGCGCGTCCGGTCTGGATCGAGATGACGCCTACTACACCACTTTCAAGTCCGTCGCTCCCGTCATCGTGGGGTCGGGCCTGACGATCGCCGGGGCAACATACTGCCTGAGTTTCGCGCGGTTGCCCTACTTCAGCACGATGGGCGCACCCGTCGCGATCGGAATGGTCGTGGTGGTGGCGTCCGCGGTCACACTGGGGCCTGCCGTCCTTTTCCTGGGCAGCCGTGTCGGGTTGTTCGAATGGAAGCGTCCGCCAAAGGGAAGGTTCTGGCGGCGGGTCGGCACCATCGTGGTCCGTTGGCCCGCACCGGTTCTGGTGGCCAGCGCGTTCGTGGTGCTGATCGGCCTGGTCGCCGTTCCGGGATACAAGCCGGCGTATAACGACCGCTACTACCTGCCTGCCGACGCCCCGACCAACATCGGATTCGCAGCCGCCGACCGGCATTTCACGCAGGCGCGGATGAACCCCGACATCCTGATGGTCGAGGCCGATCACGATATGCGGAACCCCGCCGACATGCTTGTGCTGAACAAGATTTCAAGCAATGTCATGCACACCGAAGGCATTGCGATGGTGCAGAACATCACGCGGCCATTGGGAATTCCGATCCAGCACAGCTCGATTCCGTTCCAGACGAGCGTCCAGGGCCAGACCAATAACATGAACCTGCCGTTCCAGCGGGATCAATTGGCCAATCAGCTCAAAACGATCGATGAGACGAACCGCTCGATCGACATCTTGGAGCAGCAGTACCAGCTCTCCCTCGAACAAACCAAGCTCACACAGGACTCGGCGGCCAAGTCGCAGGCCCTCCTGCAAACCACCGAAGAACTACGAGACAACATCGCGAACTTCGATGACCAGTTCCGGCCCTTGCGCAATTACTTCTACTGGGAACCGCATTGCTTCGACATCCCCTTGTGCAACGCAACACGGAACCTGTTTGATGCGCTCGATGGGATAGACCGAGTGACGGACCAGACGGGGGCGGTGCAGGTCAACACCGACCAGCTGGCGGACCTCGCTCCGAAGCTCACCGCCCTCCTTCCACAGACGATCGCGTCGATGAAGGCCAGCAGGGACCTGTCGCTGGCGTCGTACAACTCGCAGAAGGCTTTGCTCGACCAGCTGGAGGCCTCCAACAACACTGCCCTTGCGATGGGCGCGGCCTTCGACGGGGCGAAGAACGACGACCTGTTCTTTCTGCCCCCAGAGGCATTCGACAACCCCGATTTCAAGCGCGGGCTGGTGATGTTCCTGTCGCCGGACGGCAAGTCGGCTCGCATGTTCATCACGCACGAGAGCGATCCGGCGACGGTCGATGGCATCAAGCGGGTGGAGGGGGAGAGGAAGGCAGCTCAGGAAGCCATGAAGATGTCCTCCTTGTCGAACGCCAAGATCTACCTCGGTGGGGTCGCGGCGACTTATAAGGACATGGCTGACGGCGCCAGGTACGACTTGCTGATCGCCGTGGTGTCGTCGTTGACGCTGATCTTCATGATCATGCTCATCCTCACCCGCAGCGCGGTGGCCGCCTTCGTCATCGTGGGCACGGCGGCAAGTTCGATCGCCGCGTCCTTCGGCATCTCAGTGCTGTTGTGGCAGGACTTGTTCGGCATCCAGGTGCAGTGGCTCGTCATGCTGATGTCGGTCATCATCCTGTTGGCTGTCGGGTCGGACTACAACCTGCTGCTGGTGTCCCGATTCAAGGACGAGATCCACGCGGGGCTGAAGACAGGCATCATTCGCTCGATGGCCGGTACGGGCGGCGTGGTGACGTCCGCGGGTCTGGTCTTCGCGGCCACGATGGCGGCGATGATGGGCAGCAAGCTGGTCGTGCTGGCGCAGATGGGGTCCACGATCGCGATCGGCCTACTGGTCGACACGTTCGTCGTCCGCTCCTTCCTGATGCCATCGATTGCAACGCTTTTGGGCCGGTGGTTCTGGTGGCCGCAGGTCGTCTATCCCCGCGGCGACTATCACTTCCTGCCACCGCAACCCCGGCGCCGGGCCACGGACGACCCCGACACGGTGGCGCTGCCGGCGCAGGCGTAAAGGAAACCGCCTATGCGGCAGACTGCTTGATCGCCACGAGGAAGTCGGAGACGAGCCGGTTGGTGGCCCGCCGCCAGACGGCAGCAAGGTCGATCGTCGTCGACCCCGACACCCGGATGACTTTCACCGAACTTCTGAGCTGGTGGGCGC
>DASRJA010000666.1:0-17676 GCA_035649695.1 Mycobacterium sp.
GTGAGGCTGGCCGATGTGGCACATACCCTCAACCACCACCGCGCCCAGCACAGCAAGTTCGCCACCGTGACCGCATCTGACAGCGCGCAGGCGGTCGCCGGTTTGCGTGCGCTCGCCGGACAGTACCCGGCGCCGGGCGTAGTTGGTCCCCACGACGGGACGTGCCGGTCGGGCACGGTGTTCCTCTATTCGGGTCAGGGTTCGCAGTGGGCCGGAATGGGCCGGCGGTTGCTGGCCGAGGAACCGGCTTTTGGGGCCGCAGTCGCCGAATTGGATCCGGTTTTCACCGAGCAGGTCGGATTTTCGCTGAGGGAGGTTCTGGAAGCGGGTCAGACGGTGGTGGGTATCGACCGAATCCAGCCGGTTCTGGTCGGCGTCCAGTTGGCGCTTACTGCTCTGTGGCGTTCCTACGGGGTGAATCCCGATGCGGTGATCGGGCACTCCATGGGGGAGGTGACCGCGGCCGTTGTGGCCGGTGCGCTCAGCCCTGCGGACGGGCTCAAGGTGATCGCAACCAGGTCGCGGTTGATGTCGCGGTTGTCCGGCCAGGGCGCGATGGCACTGTTGGAACTGGACTCGGATGCCGCCGAGAAGCTGATCGCCGACTACCCCGGCATCACCGTTGCGGTGTATGCCTCACCGCATCAGACCGTGATCGCCGGGCCACCCGAACAGGTCGATGCCGTGATCGCGGTCGTCGACGCCCGGGACCGGCTGGCCCGTCGGGTCGACGTCGATGTGGCGTCACACCACCCCATCATCGATCCGGTGCTGCCGGACCTGCGCGCCGAACTTGCTGACTTGAAGCCGCATTCGCCGCGCATCCCGGTCATTGTCACCACCGGTCACCGAGCAGCCGATGGCACGAATGTGTTCGACGCCGAGCACTGGGCCGCCAACCTGCGCAACCCGGTGCGGTTCGCTCAGGCGGTGGCCACGGCCGGTGCGAACCACGCGATCTTCGTGGAGGTGAGCCCGCACCCGCTACTCACCTATGCGATCTCCGACACGCTGGAGGAAACGCATCACCACGCCATCGGAACACTGCAGCGTGACACCAACGACACAATGACGTTCCATACGAACCTCAACGCCACCCACACGATCCGCCCCCGCGAGCTGGCGCATCCGGCCGAACCTCATCTGCTCATTCCCACGACGCCATGGCACCACACTCGGCACTGGATCACCACGCCCGAAGCGCCAGAGACGCTGCATCACAACGGAGTTGCCGTGCCATCCGCTGCGGGATCGGCCAATACGGGCGGTGCGTATCATGAATGGCTCTATCAGATGGCGTGGCCGATTCGAGGACTGGCCGCGACCGAGAAGTCAAGCGCAGGTTCATGGCTCGTGCTTGCCGAGCCGGATGCCGCGAGTGAGCTAGGCCAGCTGCTCGGACCGGATTCCCGCGCGCTCGCACAGTCCGCGCTGGCGAAAGACGGTGACATCGCCGCACTTCGTGATGCGCTGTCCGGCTCCGATAACGTGGTCTTTGCGCCGTCGGTGCTGTCCGCACGCCTTGACATCACAGAGGGTTACCGGCTGTTCAACGAGGTGCGGCGGCTTGTCGCAACGCTTGTCGGGATGACGTCACCGCCGAAATTGCACATCGTCACTCGCAATGCGCAACCGATCGGCGAAGGAGATCGGGCTAATCCCGCGCACGCGGTGCTCTGGGGTCTGGGTCGCACGCTGGCGCTTGAGCACCCGGAGATCTGGGGACGCATCATCGACGTCGACGACTCGGCCCCGCCGGAGTTGATCGCGCAACACCTACTTTCCGAGGTGCGAACCTCCGATGGCGACGACCAAGTCGTTTATCAGGGCGGTGTCCGCCATGTGCCGCGCCTCGAGCGGCAACCCGCGCCTGCGGTGTCGCTGACGAGGCTGGAGGGGGACACCAGCCACTTGGTGATCGGTGCCACCGGCAACGTTGGGCCGTATCTGATCCGACAGCTCGCCGACATGGGCGCCGCGACGATAGTGGCGGTATCCCGCCGTGGTGGAACGCAATTGGCGGCCTTGGCTTCAGAACTCGCATCGGGCGGGACCGAGCTCATCGAAGTTGCCGCGGACGCTACGGATGAAGCCGCGATGAGTGCACTCTTCACGCGGTTCGGGACGGACCTTCCGCCGCTGGACGGAATCTACCTCGCCGCGTTGGCCGGCGGGGAGGCGCTGATCAGCGAAATGACCGACGAGGACGTCAACACCATGTTCCGGTCCAAGCTCGACGTCGCGGCGGTGCTGCACAAGCTGTCCCTGAAGCGTCCGGTGCGCCGATTCGTGTTGTTCTCCTCGATCACGGGCATTCTCGGCTCACGATTGCTCGGCCATTACACCGCGGCGAATACGTTTCTCGACACGTTCGCGTACGCGCGCCGAGCATTGGGGCTCCCGGCAACGGTCGTCGACTGGGGCCTGTGGAAATCGTGGGCAGACGCACAACCCGCAACGACGGCCGCCGGGCTTCAACCGATGCCGAACGACGTCGCCATCCGGATGCTGGCTATGGTGCTCAGCCCGGATGCCCGTGTGCAGTCCGCGGTGGTGGGCGCCGACTGGGATCGGCTCGCCGAGGCTTACCGCATGCGCGGCTCGCTGCGCGTCGTCGACCATCTGCTGGCCGACGCCGCACCCGGCCAACCGAATATCGACGATGTGCCCGCGCCTTTGCCCGGGACACTACTGGGCGAGCAGGTTGCCACCACCGCGCACGAACAACTGTGGCGGGCGCGACTGGTGCCCGAAGCCAAACCCTATCCTGGCGGCCATCGGGTCCGCGGTGTCGAGGTCGTTCCGGTATCGGTTCTGCTGCAAACACTTTCGGCCGCCGCGGCACAATGCGGCGCATCGACGGTCTGCGACATTCGATTCGAGTATCCGATCGTCGCCGACGGGCAACGGGTGATTCACGTGGTCGCCGACGGCGAATCGCTCACGGTGTCCTCCAGTCCGGGTGCGGACACCCCGGCAAACCGCTGGACCAGACATGTCAGCGCGCATATCGCCGAGCGGCTCTCCGACGACGCCCCGGGTGGTGCTGACATCGGCGAGGTTGAAGACGTTCCAGGCTTCGACGGCTTGTCGATCGCCGAGCTTCAGCGGGCGTGGGGCATTGAAGGGCAGCCGTTCGGTTGGTCGGTCGGTACATGCGGGTCGACGCCCGGCGGGGTGCGCGCCGAGGTCTCCCTGCCAGAGGCATCGACGGTCGCGCTCCTCGACGCCGCCGTTCACCTCGCCCGCCTGGCGGACAGCACCAACCCACAGCTGATGCTCCCTGCCGCCGTCGAAAGCATCCGTTCCGCAGCCGAATTCGCCGATCAGGGAGGGCTCGTACAGGTGAGCCGCCGCGGCGACTCCGGTGACGAGCTCATCGTCGATGTCGTCGCGAAGGCACTCGACGGCACGACGACCTTGGAGATCCGCGGGCTCCGGTACGCGGCAATGGAGTCGGCTCCCGCCCATGCCGCACCCGAAACATCGTCTGCCCCAGTCGAAATGCCCGCATGGTCGGAGATGTCACCGGAGAAGATGCTTGGCGAACTGCAGATCAGGCTGTGCAGGATCCTGGCCCGCGAGCTCGGGATGCCCGAAGCGGCGGTGAATACGGATACCCCGTTCCCCGAATTGGGCCTGGATTCGATGATGGCGATGAATCTCCTCAGAGATGCCAAGCAGTTAGTGCAGATCGACTTGTCGGCCACGATGCTGTGGAACCATCCGACGATCTCGTCGTTCGCGGCATACGTGACGGAACTACTTGCCCCCGAGGAACAACCTGAGGAAGAACACATCGATGTGACATCAGAGTCGATCAGTGTGCTCGATGCGTTGTTCGAAAGTGTGGAATCGGCTCCTGCCGGTAGTGAGAGCGGTATTTGATGAAGACGACCTTCGACAGGATTTCGGCCATGACCGCCGACCAGCGCGGCGCGCTGGCGGACCAGTTCGATAAGGCGTCCCGCATCGCGGCGGCGGAACCGGTGGCGGTGGTCGGAATCGGGTGCCGTTTCCCCGGTGGTGTGGCCGGTCCCGAAGCGTATTGGGAGTTCCTGGCCAACGGCACGGATGCGGTCACGGAGGTGCCGTCGGATCGGTGGGACGGCGATGCGTTCTATGACCCGGATCCGATGGCGCCTGGGCGGATGCCAACGAAGTGGGGCGCATACCTGTCCGACGTGTCGGGTTTCGACGCCGACTTCTTCGGCATCTCCCCGCGCGAGGCGGTGGCGATGGATCCGCAGCAGCGAGTGCTGTTGGAAGTGGCCTGGGAAGGCCTCGAGCATGCCGGTATCGCGCCCGACAACCTCGGCGAAACCCGTACCGCGGTGATGATGGGCGTGTACTACACGGAGTATCAGAATGCTTCGGCGGGAAATCCGGACACCATCGATCCGTATTCCGCAACAGGCAACGCGCACAGCGTCACTGTCGGGCGGATCTCCTACTTGCTTGGCCTGCGTGGTCCGGCGGTGGCGGTCGATACCGCCTGCTCGTCGTCGTTGGTGTCGGTGCATCTGGCCTGCCAGAGTCTGCGGATGCGGGAGAGTGACCTGGCCCTTGCCGGCGGGGTCAGCCTCAACTTGCGACCGGAAACCCAACTTGCACTTGCCAAGTGGGGAATGCTTTCTCCTCACGGCCGGTGTCATGCCTTCGATTCGCGGGCGGACGGTTTCGTGCGTGGTGAGGGTGCCGGGGTCGTGGTGCTCAAGCGGCTCACCGACGCGGTGCGTGATGGTGACCGCGTGCTTGGGGTGGTGCGCGGCTCGGCGGTCAACCAAGACGGTCGCTCCAACGGCCTGACCGCACCCAACGCGCCCTCACAGCGCGATGTCATCACCCGCGCTTTACGCTCAGCCGATGTCGCTGCGGGTTCTGTGAATTTCATTGAAACCCACGGCACCGGAACGGCTTTGGGCGATCCGATTGAGTTCGACGCGTTGGCGGCTGTCTACGGGCGTGCAGGTGTGCCGTGCGCGCTGGGTGCGGTGAAAACGAACTTCGGTCATCTGGAGGCGGCAGCCGGGATCGCCGGCTTCATCAAGGCCGTGCTGGCGCTGCAGCGCGCGCACATACCACCGAATCTCAACTTCAAGCAATGGAATCCGGCGATCGACCATGCTTCGACGCGGCTATTCGTGCCGACGGAATCCGCACCTTGGCCCGAGCACGATGGCCCTCGCCGGGCGGCGGTGTCGTCCTTCGGCATGGGTGGCACGAACGCACATGTGGTTCTCGAACAGGGGCCGGATCCCGTGCCGGTGTCGGCCGAGGACTCGGGTCCTGCCGTGACGACTCTCGTGGTCTCGGGCAAGACCGCTCAGCGCGTCGCGTCGGCGGCCGGCGTGTTGGCCGAGTGGATGGAGGGCGCAGGCTCCGGTGTGCCGCTCACCGATGTGGCGTACACCATCAATCATCACCGCAGCCGTTACAGCACTCTCGCCACGATAAGTGCGCGCGATCGCCGTCAGGCCGTCGCGGGTCTGCGCGCGCTGGCCGCCGGGCAGCCCGCGCCAGGAGTCGTCCCTTCTCATGACGGCTCAAGCGGACCAGGCACGGTGTTCCTGTATTCCGGTCAGGGAGCGCAATGGCCCGGCATGGGTCGGCAGCTGCTCGCCGACGAGCCGGCATTCGCGGTGGCCGTCGCCGATCTTGAGCCGGTCTTCGTTGAGAAGGTCGGGTTTTCGCTACGGCAGGTGCTCGATGCGGGCGAGCCGCTGGTCGGCATCGCGCGGATTCAGCCGGTGCTGGTCGGCATGCAGCTGGCGCTGACGGAGTTGTGGCGCTCGTACGGGGTGGAACCCGATGCGGTGATCGGACATTCGATGGGGGAGGTGACCGCAGCTGTGGTGGCCGGGGCACTGAGTCCCGCTGAAGGTTTGGATGTCATTGCCACCCGGTCGCGGTTGATGTCGCGGTTGTCCGGCCAAGGCGCGATGGCCCTGGTGGAATTGGATGCTGCGGCGGCGGAGAGATTGATCGCCGACCATCCCGACGTCACCGTGGCGGTGTATGCGTCCCCGCGTCAGTCCGTGATCGCTGGACCACCTGACCAGGTCGATGCGCTGGTCGCCTCGGTGGATGCTCAAGGCCTGCTAGCGCGCCGAATCGAGGTGGACGTCGCATCCCACCATCCGACGATTGACCCGATCCTGCCCGAATTGCGGACCGCGCTTTCATACCTGGCGCCCAACACGCCGAAGATCCCATTGATCAGCACGACCGGGTACATCGGCGCGACACCGCTATTCGGCGCCGACTACTGGCTGGCCAACTTGCGCAATCCGGTGCGGTTCAGTCAGGCGGTCGCGACCGCAGGCGCCGAACACAGCACGTTCATCGAGATTAGCCCGCATCCGCTGCTGTCCCATGCCATCTCAGAGACCCTGGCGGCTGCGACGCCGAACAAGAGTGTCCACGTGGGGGCGACGGTCAACCGGGACAACCCCGAAACCGTGTCTTTCCATACACAGCTCGCCGCGGTTCGGCCGCCGGTCGACGGGATCGCGCAATCGAACGGCAGCGCGGGCCGACTCGCGGACATTCCGCCCACGCCGTGGCTTCATTCGAAGTACTGGGTCACCGACCGCTCGGTGGGACGGGAGTACACGGGTGCCCATCCGCTGCTTGGCATGCATGTCGAGTTGCCTTCGGGCGGTGCGCACGTGTGGCAGTCCGACGTCGGGACCGAGCTGAACCCGTGGCTCGACGATCACAAGGTGCACGGCCAGCCGGTAATGCCAGGAGCGGGATTCGCCGAAATCTGTTTGGCGGCCGGCTGCGAAGCCCTGGGCCTACCGGTCGGCAGCGTGGAGGTGAAGCGGCTCGAGGTCGAGCAGATGCTGCCCCTGGACGGCCGGACTCGGTTGACAACACAGTTCATTCGAGACGGAGACGGCAGCGACCGCGTCGAAATCCACTCGCGTTCGATCGGCGGCAACTGGACTCGGCACGCGGTCGCACGGGTTGACATCGCGCAACATGACGTCCGGCCGGGTGCCCTCGGTTCACCGCCCGAGGGCGGGACAACGGCGTCGCCTGCTGATTTCTACACCGCGATGCGGCGCACCGGTGCCCATCACGGTCAGGCGTTCGCCGCGCTGACGCGGATCGTTCGCGCTCCCGGCGGGTGGGCTGATACCGAGATTGTGCTGCCGGACGAGGCCACTCCCTACCGGGGAAGCCTCCTGCATCCGGTGATGCTCGATGCGGCGCTGCAAAGCCTGGCTGCCGCGATGCCAACCGAATCCCTTTCGGATTCGACCGAAGTCACGTATCTGCCTGTCGCGATGGAGTCCATCCGGGTGTTTGGGGAGGTTGGCAGGCGTGCACGGTGCCGTGCCGAGCTCGTGAGCATCGTGGAAGACAGCGGGGATGCGCTGGGCCGGGTCACCTTGGTGGACGACACGGGGACACCCACTGCAGAAGTCACCGGTGTCTACGTACGGCGCGTGCAACGTCGGACGGTGCCATTACCGCTGTCCCAGAAGGTTTTTGAAACTTCCTGGGTCCAGACGCCGCCGGCTCCGTTGGCTAGTGCACCGACGGGTAGTTGGCTGGTGCTTACTGACAACGCCGAATCAGCAGCCTTGGCAAAGGAGTTCACGGCGAGTTTCGCCTCCGTGACCCGACGGATCAACACAGCGGATCTCGCCGACGAATCCGCGGTGCTGGAGGCCTTTGCTGAGACGGCGGCGGATCCTGAGCTGCCACCGGCAGGAGTGGTGGTGCTCATTGGAAGCCGTTCGTTCGATGAGACTGACGTCGACGGAGCGCTTGGGCACGCGCGGGATCTGGTGTGGTCGATGTCGACAGCCGTGCGCGCGATCATCAACGGCTGGCACGGCAAGGCCCCGCGGGTGTGGATGGTGAGCCGCAACGGTCTGGCCGTGGACGGCGAGTACGGCAACCCGGGCATCGGCACCCTGCGCGGTCTCGTTCGCGTCCTCGCCTACGAACACCCGGATTTGCGTACCACCCTGCTCGATCTGGACGCGACGGAGGATGCGGTCGCAACGCTGGTAACCGAGCTGGAGGCGTCGGACAACGATGACGTGATCGCCTGGCGGGGCGAGCATCGCTACGTCGAACGGCTCTCGCGCGCCGCGCTTCCCGGGCCCTGGGGCGACCCGGTGGTGCGCCGAGATGGCTCATACATCGTCACCGGCGGGCTCGGCGGTATTGGTATGACGGTGGCGCGCTGGCTCGTCGATAGCGGAGCAGGCCGTCTCGTCCTCAACGGTCGTTCGGCTCCATCGGACGAGATGAGAAACCACCTGGCCGAGCTGGGAACCCGCGCTGAAGTCGTCACGGTGCTCGGCGATGTGGCCGAGCCGGGAACCGCTGACCGACTTGTCGCCGCTGCCGAGCAGACCGGCCGGCCGTTACGGGGAGTAATCCACTCGGCCGCAGTCCTCGACGACGAACTCGTGGTGGGCCTGACCAAGGACAGTCTGGACCGCATCTGGACGCCCAAGGCGGCCGGCGCCGTGCGACTGCACGGAGCGACCGCGAGCAGCCAGCTCGACTGGTGGGTCGGCTTCTCTTCGGTGGTGTCGCTGCTGGGCTCGCCAGGCCAGGCGTCCTATGCGTGCGCCAACGCGTGGCTCGATGCTCTGGTCGAGTGGCGCAAGGCCGCCGGACTGCCGGCCACGGCGATCAACTGGGGGCAATGGGCCGACGTGGGTCTCTCCCGGGCGATGCAATTCAGCGCTCTGGACCCGATGTCGCCTGCCGAGGGCGTCGATGCGCTGGAGTCGGTGGTCGCCAGCGGGATCACAAGAGTGGGCGTGGCACGGCTGCGCCTCGATCGTGCCGCCGCGGCATTTCCCGAGATCCACCAGATCGGATTCTTCACCAACCTCGTCGCTGAATTGGGCGACCTTGACGCAGATGACGACTGGGGCGGCACCGACGCGCTACGGGAAATGGATCCCGCGGACGTCAACCGTGTCGTCATCGCGCGCCTGCGCAAACGGATCTCGGCGATCATGGGCTTCTCCGGTGACGGTGCCGTCGAGATCGGCCAGCCGTTGACTGAGCTCGGCATGGATTCCCTGATGGCGGTGCGAATGCGGAACACGATTCGCGGGGACTTCGGCGTGGAGCCGCCGGTCGCCCTTCTCCTGCAGGGTGCCACACTTGCCGACCTCGCACTCGACCTGATCCGTCAACTCGGCCTGGCCGAGCAGGAAAACACCGAACGCCACAACGCAGTTCGCGATCGGGCACAGCAACGAGCCGCAGCGCGCCAACGAGCGGCGTCGCGTCGAAAGGTAGGACAGCGGTGACCAGCGGTATCGACTTCACATCGGCGGCGAACTCGTTGCCGCCCAACGCGATTGCGGTAGTCGGCATGGCTGGAAAGTTTCCGGGGGCCGACTCTGTGTCCGCATTCTGGCGCAACCTCCGCGCAGGTGTGGAATCGATCGTCGACTTGTCGGAGGACGAGCTCATCACCGCAGGAGTCGGCGAGAAAGCTCTGGCCAATCGCTCCTATGTACGGCGCGCCGCGCTCCTCCCAGGGATCGAGGAGTTCGACGCCGAATTCTTCGGCTTCACGCCGCAGGCCGCCCGGATGATGGATCCGCAACACCGGCTGTTCCTGCAGACGGTTTTCCATGCTTTAGAGGACGCCGGTTATGACCCGTTGCAGATCGATAACACGGTCGGGGTCTTCGGAACGAGTTCCGCCAGTGGGTATCTGCTCCACAACCTGATGTCGCACTACGACCCGAATTTGGTGATCGGACAGGGTGCGAGCTTCGACATGGTGAACCTGTCGCTGCAAAACGATAAGGATCATCTGGCGACCCGGGTGGCTCACCAGTTCAATCTGCGAGGTCCGGCCCTTGCAGTGCAGACGGCTTGTTCGTCGTCTCTAGTCGCGGTTCACTTGGCCTGCCAGAGCATTCTGAATGGTGAATGCGACATTGCACTCGCCGGCGGCTCTTCCCTTCGGGTGCCGCACCGTGTCGGGTACTGGTACGAACAGGGATCGATGGTCTCGCCGACGGGGCATTGCCGACCGTTCGACGTCAGATCGGATGGCACCATCTTCGGTAGCGGTGTGGGTGTCGTCGTCCTCAAGCCGTTGCAGGACGCCGTCGACGACGGCGACCGGATACACGCCGTGATCAGAGGTTCGGCGCTCAACAACGACGGTTCGACCAAGATGACCTACGCGGCACCCAACGCCGTTGGTCAGGCAGAGGTTATTGCCGAGGCGCATGCGGTTGCGGACATCGATGCGTCGACGGTGAGCTATGTCGAGACGCATGGCACCGGCACGCCGCTGGGGGACCCGATCGAAATCGAGGGACTGCGCCAGGCATTCGAGGTGTCCACCGAAACGAGGCCCGGCCCTTGCTATGTCGGGTCGGTCAAGTCGAACATCGGTCACCTCGAGACCGCAGCAGGAATCGCCGGTCTGATCAAGGCGATACTCTGCCTGGAACACCGGGCGATACCGGCGACGTTGCACTACACCAGCCCCAACCCCGAACTGCACCTCGACCGTGGGCCATTCGTCGTGCGCAGCGAGGACGGCGCATGGGAGTGGGACGGTGTTCTTCGTGCGGGCGTCAGCTCGTTCGGTGTGGGTGGCACCAATGCGCACGTGGTCCTCGAAGAGCCGCCATCAGTGCCGGCAGCTCAAACCCGGCCCGGGCCACAGGTGTTGTTGTTGTCGGCTCGAACCGCCGAATCCCTGCAACAATCGCGTACGGCCTTGGCAACAGAGCTGTCCGGCGTGGATGAGGTGAGCCTGCCGGATGTCGCCTACACCCTCACGCGGCGAAGGAAAGAACCTGTCCGGCTGGCTGCGGTGGTCAATGATCAGGAGCACGCGGCAACGGTGCTTGGGGCAACCGAGCACGACAACGTGTTTGTGGGCGCAGCCATCCCGCAGGCCGAATCACACTCGGATCGAGTGGCTTTCGTTTTCCCCGGCCAGGGTGCACAGCACATCGGCATGGCACGCGGTCTTCACGAGTGTGAGCCAATTTTCGCCGAGCAGTTCGATGCCTGCGCCGCTGCCTTCGGTGACGAGATGGGTTTCGACCTGCGTGCGGAGGTGTTCGACGGAGCGGGACGCAACCTCGAGCGAACGGATCGGGCTCAACCTGCTCTGTTCGCAGTGGAATACGCGTTGGCGAAGCTGGTCGAGTCCTACGGCGTTCGAGCATCAGTGCTCGCCGGACACAGCATCGGCGAGTATGTCGCAGCAACTGTTACGGGTGTCTTCGACCTTCCGACGGCGGTCAAGGCGGTGTCGATGCGCGCGCGTCTGATGCATGCGTCGGCGCGAGGTGTCATGGTGGCTGTCGCTCTGAGCCCGGACGCCATCGCTGAATACCTGGGCTCAGATGTCGATCTCGCCGCGGTGAACGATCCGGGAAGCTGCGTGGTAGCGGGATCGGAAGAGCGCATCCGCGATTTCCAGGCTCGTCTCGCCGAGAACGGTATCGTGGCTCGCCGGGTCCGCACGGCGCACGCGTTCCATTCGCGGTTGATGGATCCGGTGATTCCGGAGTTCAACGCCTTCATGTCCCGGCTGACACTTCGCGATCCGCAGATCCCGTTGCTGTCGAACATCACCGGAACGCTGATGTCCGGCGGTGAGGCAACCAATCCCGCAACGTGGGCCCGTCAGATACGGGCTACGGTACGGTTCTCAGACGAACTCGACGAGCTGCTTGCCGATCCGACCCGTGTACTGGTGGAGGTTGGTCCTGGCGGCGCTCTGACCGGCTCGGCAGTGCGCCATCCGAAGTGGTCCGACGGACACCGCGCCGTGCGCCTCATGCGGCATCAGGCCCAGAACAGGAGCGACCACGACACGTTCCTGCTAGCACTCGGGCAGTTGTGGTCGGCGGGTGTCGAGGTCGACTGGTCACCGCGGCTGACTCGCCGCTCGCGCTTGGTCTCGCTTCCTGGTTATCCCTTTGAACGTCAACGACATTGGGTCCAGCACAACGCCGGCGCCGCGTGGGGGGCGGGTGCAACCCCGACGAACGGGACGGCGGCGGCACCGTCCGCTGCAGGCAACACATCCGCGCCCACCAGCAGCACATCGCAGATGGAATCGACGTTGCAGCGCATCTGGTCGCAATGCCTCGGTATCGGGTCGATCGACCGCACCGCCAACTTCTTCGAACTCGGCGGTGATTCGTTGATCGCAATCAGCGTCGCGATGACAGCCTCCAAGGAGGGACTGGATCTCACACCACAGGACCTCTACGAGAACCAGACCGTCGCCGCACTGGCCAGGGTGCTGGTTGCCCGCTACGCAGAGGGCGGGCTGGGCCGCCAGTCGCTGAGCGACGCGGTGAACCCGCCGCTCCCACCGAACGTCGCGCATTTCCTTGAGCATGGGCTGCGCGATGTCGGTCGCTGGCGGATCCCCGTGATCCTGCACCTGCGTCCCGATGTCGACGTGGAGGACGTCAGATCGGCGCTCACCGCCGTGACGAATCATCATGACGCGCTGCGGTTGCGGGTCGTCGAGCGAGCGGGAACGCGGGATCAGGGCGTCGCGGAACCCGATGCGTTCACCGAACTGGTCACCCGCGCACTTCCCGAAGGTATCGCGGCCGGAAGCCCGCAAGAGCGGGATGCGGTTCTGGCGATTCTCGACGAGCAGATTCGCGAGCACCAACTGATGAGCGCGCCGTTGACCGCCACATACATCCGTGGCCTGCCGGGCGGACACTCGTACCTCACGATCAGCCTGCACGGGATCGCGGGGGACGAGACATCACGTGACATCCTGCTCACGGACATCTTCACCGCACTCAATCAACGGGTTGCGGGTCAAGACATCGTGTTACAGCCCGCCACAACGTCGTGGCGGGAGTGGTCGCAACGGTGTGCCGGGCTCGCTACACACCCTGCGGTCATGGAAACCCGCGACTACTGGCTGGCGACGGCCACGAAAGCGACCCTCCGCGTGGCGGGCCCGGAAGCGTCGGAACCGCCAGGGACAGACGACCTGACGCGTCTGTCCGCAGCGCTCACCCTTTCGGAAACGGGCGAGATCGACGACGCCCGGCGGCGGCTTCGCCTGCCCGTCGAAGAAATCCTGTTGGCCGCCTTGGGCCGCACGGTTGCGGGCACCGTCGGCGAGGGTGCCGTCGCCGTCGACCTCGGTGGTCGGGGTCGGTCCGTACTCAAGCCCGACGTCGACCTGCAGCGAACGGTGGGCTGGTTCACCACCATCTATCCGATTGTCCTGCGCTGCGCGACAACTCAGGAGGCGAGCGCCAGGCAGCTGCTGGACGACGTTCGCGGGACCCTGAACGCCGTCCCGCACTACGGAATTGGGTATGGCCTTTTGCGGTACATGTACGCGCCAACAGCACGCCTGCTTGGCGCGACCCGGGGACCCGACATTCTGTTCACGCATGTGGGAACAATTCCCGACCTTCCGTCCGAGCAGTCCGACGATGCCCCGGTGCAGTTCGACGCCGATACGGCGTTGCCGGTGCGCGACTCCGTGCCCGGCCTCGGGCACGCGATCGAGCTTCGGGTATATCGCTCTTCGGGTGTGCTGCACCTGGATTGGTGGTACGACACTCGGCGGCTCGGCCCGACGGACATGGAATCACTCGCCCGGCAGTTCTCGAGCGCGCTGATGGAATTGACAAGGGAAGCGCTCGCCGAAAATGAAATCGATTCCGGTGGTGACGAACTGGCCCTTGTGGACTTGTCGTGACCGGCACCGGTTAGGAGACGATGATGTCCAGCACTGAGAAGGCGGTGATCGTCTCAGGTATCAGCAAAACCTTCGGTTCGGTTGTGGCCGTTCGCGATATCAGCTTCGACATCGGGGTCGGCGAGGTGCTCGGCTTGCTGGGACCTAACGGTGCGGGGAAGACTACGACGGTGGACGTCCTGTCGACGCTGACCCGACCGGATCACGGTGTTGCGGTGATCGCGGGGCACGATGTCGTCAGCGATCCCGCCGGAGTGCGGCGGTCGATCATGCTCACCGGTCAGCATGTGTCGCTCGACGACATGCTGACCGGTCGGGAGAACCTGGTGATGTTCGGTCGCCTGCAGGGGCTGAAGAAGGGGGAGGCGCGATCTCGCGCGAAGGAACTTCTCGAACAGTTCGACCTCGAGGATGCTGGTGACCGCAATGTCGGTACATACTCCGGTGGGATGAAGCGGCGCATCGATATAGCGTGCGGCTTGGTGGTTCGCCCCGAAGTGGTGTTCCTGGATGAACCGACGACTGGCCTCGATCCCAGGAGCCGACAGGCGATTTGGGAGCTGGTGGGCTCATTCAAGAAACAGGGGATCGCGACCCTGTTGACGACGCAGTACCTCGAGGAGGCTGATCTGCTCAGTGACCGGATCGTCGTGATCGACCACGGGACGGTCATCGCCGAGGGAACAGCAGACCAACTCAAGGAACGCACTGGCGGAACCTACTGTGAAATCGTTCCGTGCCACATGGACGACATCCCTGCCATGGCCGAGGCGCTTGGCTCGCTGCTACCAGAGAGCAACCGGGCTGCGCTGACCGACGCATCCGACCGCATCGCGATGCCGGCGCCGGACGGGCCGACCACGCTTATGCAGGCGCTGAACCTGGTGAAGGAGGCCAATATCGAGCTGGTTGACATCGCTCTGCGTCGGCCCTCGCTTGACGAGGTATTTCTGGCGCTCACGGCACATGACACTCGCAATACGTCCGAGCCACGCGTCGAAGCGGAAGCGGTCTCGTGACCGATACGACCACTGCCGAGCTCACTGTCCGGCCAACGGCATCCACCATCCAGCAGTGGTGGGTGCTGACGGTTCGGATGCTCACGCCGACGCTGCGCAATGGGGAGCTGGCCACCCAGATCGTAGGATCCATCGTCTTCACCATCGGCTACTACATACCGCTCAAGCAGATCATGGGTGCGGCGCAGGGCATGAGTAGCTATGCGCAGTACCTGACGCCGCTGATTGTCCTTCAAGCGATCTGGTTCGCTGCGGTGTCGGCAGCGTTCCGATCGGCAACAGACTCGGTTCAGGGCATCAACCGGCGGTTCAAAGCCATGCCGATCGCCTCATTGACCCCACTCGCATCTCGCATGTCGGCCAGCATGTACCGGTGCTGCGTCGCATTGACGGTCTCTGTGGCGTGTGGCCACGTCATTGGATTTCGGTTTCACGACGGCGTGGTGCACGCCGTCGGCTTCTGTGTGTTGGTACTACTGATCGGTGCGGCGCTGGCGTTCATCGGAGACTTGATCGGTGTTGCGACGCAGAATCCCGAGGCGACCGCGCCGTTGATGCTGGTGCCGCAGGTTACGCTCGGCCTGGCATCGACCGGCCTGCAACCGGTCGAACGGTTTCCCGAGTGGATCCAACCGTTTGTTCGGAACCAACCGCTGTCCCAGTTCGTCTACGCGTTGCAGGCATTGGCCGGGGACAGCACATCAGCAGCCCCAGAGGTGCGGTGGTCCGTCATCGGCCCGGCACTGGCCTGGGTGGCCGGCATGATCCTGATCTCCGTCGGGCTGCACATGCGGGTTTCCAAAAGGCGGCCCTGATGTCTGTCGCATCGCAGGACAAGAAGACCATCGCCGTCGGTCGAGCGGCAGGCACACAGGTCGAAACGCGTACTCACCCCGCTCCAGGCCGGCACCGGCTGCCCCGGCCCCGGGAGAACTCGCCTCGGCGCTTGATTCCGCACACTTGGGCGCTCACGGCGCGAATACTTCGCCGGTGGAGCCGCGATCCCGCAACGGTGGTGCAATCGCTGGTCTTTCCCGCCGGATTCCTAGTGGCACTTGACATCGTCCTTGGCGACGGTGTGGAGCAGGTCACCGGGCACAGCGCCCTCTATGGCAGTGTCCCGCTGGTCGCAACGGTCGGCGCCACGTCCGGTGCGATCATCGGTGCGGTCGGCCTCATGCGTGAGCGTAGCGACGGCTTGTTGTCCCGGCTTTGGGTGCTACCCATCCATCGCGCATCGGGCGTGATGGCCAGGCTGACGGCTGATGCCATCCGGATCGTGGTGATCACCACGGTCGTGCTGGGTGTGGGGCTGATGCTCGGTTTCCGGTTCAAGCAAGGGATCGGTGAAGCAGCGCTGTGGCTGTTCATCCCTGCTTTGTTCGGAGTCGCTTTCTCGTCGGCCGTCATCACGCTCGCGCTGTATTCGTCCAACACCATCGTGCCGCAGGCGACCGAAATCATCTGCGCAATGCTGTTCTTCTTCAGTACGGGGTTCGTTCCGCTCGACCAATTTCCGAGCTGGATACAACCGATAGTCGAGCACCAGCCGATCAGTTATGTCATCGAGACGATGAAGGGCTTGTCTCTCGGCGGCCCGGTGTTGGCACCGCTAGTCGCAACGTTGCTCTGGTCGGCGGGTATCGCCGCCCTATGCGCCGTACCAATGGCGATCGGGTACCGAAGGGCCAGCAAGCGTGGATGATCGCCGAGTCGTGTTCACCCACTGGCAGGGAGTCTGAGAGTGTTTCCTTCATCAGTTCTTCGTAAGCTGGCGCGCAGCGAGGAAATGTTCGCGGAGACACACAATTTCGTTGGTCTCGGCGCGCACGTGGAAGGCCCCGTCGACGTTGACGCGTTGTCTGATGCGTTCGACGCGCTGCTTCAGGCACATCCGGCGCTCGCAGGCCACCTCGAACAGGACCCAGACGGCCGTTACCAGATCGTCGTCGACGACCTTCTCCATCCCGGAATAGAGGTGATCGAGCTCGACGATCCGGCAGCCAAAACGCCGCCACTGTACTTCGACCAAACCGCATCACTGGCTCATTTCCGGCTGACGATCCGCGATGGACAAGCACAACCGACGCTCTACATCCATCACAGCCTCGCCGACGGCCACCATCAGTTCAGCCTCGTCGAAGAATTGTTTTCCTACTACACAGATCTCGTCACAACGGGAACGACGCGTCCGCTCGACGTGCACCCCGTGCCGGACCCGTTGGAGGTCGTGTTGGCCGACCGCGGTGTGCAGAAAGTAAACCGGTCAGGTCTCGAGCGGTTGTTGACGGCGATGTTCGTCTATGACTTGCCGCCATCCCGGCGCACGGCGTCTGAGGTCAAACCCGCGTGGCCGCAGCTCGTTCCGATGGCGTTCTGTCGCCTAAGCGAGCGCGAGACCGACGACCTAGTCGCGTTCTGCCGGGTGCACAAGGTTGGTTTGAACGGTCTACTCTCTGCGGTGGTGCTAATGGCGGAGTGGCGACTTCGCGCAACGCCGAAGATCCCGGTTCCCTATGTCTATCCCGTCGATCTTCGGTACGTGCTGTCACCACCGGTGTCCGCGACCGCGTGCACCAACCCGGTCGGGATAGCCACCTATCTCGCCGAGATCGACCACAACACGGATGTCGTCGACCTCGCCCGCGACATCGCCGACACTTTTCGAAAAGATCTGTCGGAAGGGGTGATTCAGCAGTCCTTCCTTCACTTCAGCCCTCAGTACGTCGGCAATCCGCCCGGGCTTCCCGACGTCGTCATGTTCACCGACAACGGGGTGGTCCCACCAATCCGTACGCCCCCTGAAATGAAAATCACCGCAAGCCACGGTGAGTTCTACTTCGGTGTCAGCGCCGGAATCGAGATCTACACCAGCAAGATTTTCGCCGGCCAACTGATGATCGAATATCATTCACACGGGCCGGAACCGGAGAAGTC
>DASRJA010000667.1:0-7847 GCA_035649695.1 Mycobacterium sp.
TTGCGGTAGGGCGTCTCGATGAAGCCGAACGGGTTCACCCGCGCGTACACCGACAGCGAGCCGATCAGACCGATGTTCGGGCCCTCAGGGGTCTCGATCGGGCACATCCGGCCGTAGTGGCTGGAGTGGACGTCGCGGACCTCGAGGCCGGCGCGCTCACGGGACAGACCGCCAGGGCCCAGCGCCGACAGGCGGCGTTTGTGGGTCAGACCCGACAGCGGGTTGTTCTGGTCCATGAACTGCGACAGCTGGCTGGTGCCGAAGAACTCCTTGATCGCCGCCACGACGGGACGGATGTTGATCAGGGTCTGCGGCGTGATCGCCTCGACGTCCTGAGTGGTCATGCGCTCGCGCACGACGCGCTCCATGCGGGACAGGCCGACCCGGATCTGGTTCTGGATCAGCTCGCCGACAGTGCGCAGGCGACGGTTGCCGAAGTGGTCGATGTCATCAACCTCGACCGGAACCTCGACACCGCCGGGAACCGTCATCGCCTTGTCGCCCTGATGCAGGCGCACCAGGTACTCGATGGTGGCGACGACGTCCTCTTCGGTCAGCGTGGAGGTGGTGATCGGCTCGCCGGCGTGCAGGCCGAGCTTCTTGTTCACCTTGTAGCGACCCACGCGGGCCAGGTCGTAGCGCTTCTCCTTGAAGAACAAGTTCTCCAGCAGCGTCTGCGCGGACTCCTTGGTCGGCGGCTCGCCCGGACGCAGCTTGCGGTAGATGTCGAGCAGCGCCTCGTCGGTGCCCGCGGTGTTGTCCTTCTCCAGCGTGCTCATCATGATTTCGGAGAAGCCGAAGCGCTCGGTGATCTGCTCGTTGGTCCAGCCGAGCGCCTTGAGCAGCACGGTGACGGGCTGACGGCGCTTGCGGTCGATGCGCACGCCGACGGTGTCGCGCTTGTCGACGTCGAACTCCAGCCACGCGCCGCGGCCGGGGATCACCTTGACGCTGTGCAGCGTCTTCTCGGTGGACTTGTCGATGGTTTCGTCGAAGTACACACCGGGCGAGCGGACCAGCTGGGACACCACGACACGCTCGGTGCCGTTGATGATGAAGGTGCCCTTCTCGGTCATCATCGGGAAGTCGCCCATGAAGACCGTCTGGCTCTTGATCTCACCGGTGTTGTTGTTGATGAACTCGGCCGTGACGAACAGCGGGGCCGCGTACGTCATGTCCTTGTCTTTGCACTCGTCGACGGGGGCCTTTACCTCGTCGAAGCGCGGATCGGAAAAGCTCAGCGACATCGAGCCGGAGAAGTCCTCGATCGGCGAGAGCTCCGAGAGCACCTCTTCGAGGCCGCCCACCGGCTTCGCATCGCCACGAAGGCTGGCGTTATTCCGCCAGCGTTCCGAGCCGATCAGCCATTCGAACGACTCGGTCTGAACGTCAAGTAGCCCCGGAACCTCGAGAGGCTCACGGAGCTTGGCAAATGAAATTCGGTTGGGTGCTCCGGGAACGGAGCTATTAGTGGTAGCTACTGCGGACTTTTGGCGGGACCCTGCCAAGATGCATCCTTCCAGCACCTCATGCGACCGTTCGGATGCCGGTTACACCGGACCTGTAGTCGCTATCTGCGTCGGTTCGGCTGGCCTCTCAAGACCACAAACTTCCCGAACGCACGGCACGCGACTAGATCACTGAGCGGGGCTCAGGCTAGGACATCGGTGTCAGGTGCGGGTTTAGGTGGGCAGGATGCAGCCAGCGCAACGTCCAACAGTACCGCAGGACGGCGTATTCCTCAACCACTGCATGCAGAAGTCACCGGGCGCTGGCTGGCGTCCTCAACCCGTGCATACATGCTGCCCAACAGACTGGCCCGTCGAACCCTTCCCGTCAAGAGATAACACGGTGTTTGGTGTGGAGTTTTCCGTTAATTCTGGGTTTGCCTGCAGCAGCGGCGAGGCGCTTGGGTCCGCCGCACAGCTGGCGAAGTTGAAGGCCGCCGGCAACTCCAGAAAGGTCCGCAGGACAAGGTTCAACCAAGGTGAGCTGGGAGTCGGCCCGGGCAGAACGTAGCCGTGCGCGCCACCCGCGTCGGTCGGGACGTCGATGACGACCTCGCCCGGCTCGCCGAAGTCGATGTTGAGGAGCGTCGGCCCCGTGGGTGTGTGGCGTCCGGCTCGACAGCCGCGAACGCGAGTGTGGTCTCGACTGGGGTCTGCTTGGCTTTCGCCGCGGCGACGGCTTCGTCGACGGGCCCGGCCTTGTTGGCGGGCGGCAACGTGGCTTCCTCGGTCTGCGCGGGCACATCTGCGTCGTTGGTCTCGACAACGGCGTCAACGGCGTCCTTGGCGTCGTCGTTGTCGACGGCCTAACTTGATGCCGCGGCCGGCGCTACGCGGTGAGCAATACCCAACCGGCCGCTGCGGATCCCAATACTGCTGTGCCGTAACAGCACAGGGCGATCACACGGTCGAACCGGCCCAGCTGCAGCCCATGCTCGAGCGTGAATCGGAAGCGGTGCGCCCAGTGAAACAGGGCAAGCACAGAGACGCCGAATAGCACAAGTTTGGTCAGCGGATTCTGTACGACTGCTAGCAGGTGCGCATGGTCGGGCGCGTCGAGGATCCCCAGCGGGAACGCCACCCCGAAAAGAAACAACAGCACGGGCAGCACGAGCGCGGCCGCCATACCCCCGGCGCTGAACAGGAGCCACAGGAATGGCTCAGATGACCGACGATGCGGGGCGGATGTGCTCATGACAAGACTACCCACGCGAGAACCGCCGATACGACGAGCCACGCCGCGTAATGCCCCGCAAGAACCGCGCGAGCAGGAACGCGGCGTCCTCGTATGTGGGGCACAATCGCTCGCGGCGCCAAACCGAACCATGTAACAGCGTGCAGCAGAAGGAAAATCAATGCGACGGCGTTGACCGCAACCACGAGCGGATTCGCACTCCACTCCAGGAATCGTGCGTACGAATCCGGTCCCGCGCTAGTCGCATGCACCAAGAGCAGCAGGTACACCACAAACCAGGCCACGAAGGCGCAACTTATTTCGCGAAGCATGAACAGCAGGTAAGACCGCCGCTTCGCCCACCAGAACCTGCTGATGGGTTGACGATAAGCGTGAATCGACGTCGTCATCGTGCGCCCCGTGGGAAGAGCAATTCCTTCACCGAATGTGTTGCCGCGGTCAGCTTGAGACGCTGTATCGCACCCGCCGGATCGACTCCCTTCGGACAAGCCGTCGAACATTCACCCACCAACGTGCACGCCCACGCGCCCTCGGCCGCGGCGAGCACGTCGCTCCGGTCCGCTGCGCCTTCGTCGCGCGAGTCCAGGTTGTAACGCTGACCCAGAGCGATCGCCGCTGGACCGAGAAACTCCGGGTCCAGCGCGTACACCGGGCATGCCGCGTAGCACAACATGCAGTTGATGCACATGCTGAACTGCTTGAATTCGTCCAATTCGGCTGGGGTCTGCAAGTATTCGCCATCATCGACGGACAGTTCGTCGTCACGAATGATCCAGGGCTTGACTCGCGGCAGTTTGGCCATGAAGTCACTGATATCGACGACCAGATCGCGGATCACTGGGAAGTTTCGCATCGGCTCCACCCGCACCGGCCCGGGCAGGTAATCGGCGAGGAACGTCGCGCACCCCAATTTCGGGTCTCCGTTGATCGTCATGCCGCAGCTGCCGCAGATACCCATCCGGCACGACCATCGGAAGGTCAGCGTTCCGTCGAGCTGGTCCTTGATGTAGTTCAGACCGTCGAGGATCGCCCATTCACGGGTGAGGGGAACTTCGTAGGCTTCGAAAACCGGCTCGGAATCGGTTTCCGGCCGAAACCTTGTGACCTCCATGACAATTCGGTCCGCCATCGCTACCTCCCATACACACGTTCGCCCGGCGGCCAGCGCGTGATCGTGACCGGGAGGTGATCGATCCGCGCCGTCCCGTCGGGTTCTCGGTGAACCAACGTGTGGGCCAAGAAGTGTTCGTCGTCGCGCTTGGGGAAGTCGGTTCGCTGGTGCGCGCCACGCGATTCTTCCCGGTGCAAGGCAGATTCGACGATCGTCTGTGCAACGTCGAGCATCCCCGACAACTCGAGCAGCGCCGTCAGCTCGGTGTTGAACGTGTGGCTGTGATCGTCGATGCCGACCCTCGCGAATCGCTCCTGCAACACTCGGATCTCGTCGACCGCCTTGGTGAGGCTGGGTCCGTCACGATAGATCCCGGCGGCTGTCTCCAACGTCGCCTGCATCTCCGTGCGAATGTCAGCTATGCGTTCATTGCCGTCGCCACGGCGAGAGAGCTCATGCTCCAGCCGCTGCTCCTCGCTGCGTGCCTGAGCCTGCACCGCCGACGAGGCGCCGCCGACCGTCGCCGCGTACTCCGCCGCGGCGTGGCCGGCGCGCGCTCCGAACACCAGCAGCTCGGGAAGCGAGTTCGACCCCAGCCGGTTGGCGCCATTGATGCTGACGCACGCCGTCTCGCCCGCCGCGTAGAGCCCGGAAATCGGCGTAGCGCCATGGATATCCGTGTGAACGCCGCCCATCATGTAGTGCACCACGGGCCGAACGGGGACCAGCTCGGTCACCGGGTCGATGTGCTGGTAGTTGCAGCACAGTTCACGCACGAACGGCAACTTGGTATCGATCAGCTCGGCGCCAAGGTGTCGCAGGTCAAGGTAGACGACGTGTCCGTAGGGGGTCTCGACCGTCCGTCCCTTTTCCTGCTCGTGCACGAACGCCTGAGACACCCGGTCTCGGGGTCCGAGCTCCATGCTGCGCAGCTTCGGCTCGGGCGTGGGTTTGCCGAGGTCGTAGTCCTGCAGGTAGCGGTAGCCGTCCTTGTTCAGCAACCAACCACCCTCCGCTCGCGCTGCCTCGGTGATCAAGATTCCGGTGAACGGCAATCCGGTGGGGTGGTACTGGACGAACTCCATGTCCTTCAGCGGCGCGCCCGCCCTGAACGCCAGGGCCATCCCGTCCCCCGTCTTGATATTCCCGTTGGTGGTGAACGGAAACACGCGCCCACATCCGCCGGTGCAGACGATCACCGCGTCGGCGAGGATTGTCTCGATGCGCCCCGTCGAGAGCTCGACGGCGACAAGACCGCGCACCCGGCCGTCGTCGACGAGCAGGGTCGTCGCGAACCACTCGTCGTAACGCACGATGTCCGGATATGCGAGAACGCGCTGAAACAGTGTGTGCAGCAGGTGAAATCCGGTCTTGTCGGCAGCAAACCACGTACGTAGCTTCTTCATACCGCCGAATGCTCGAACTGCAATGTGCCCGTCCGGCTTACGACTCCACGGACAACCCCAATGTTCGAGTTGCAACAACTCACGCGGGGCCTCGGCCACGAAGGCTTCAACGGCGTCTTGGTCGCACAGCCAGTCGCTCCCGGAAACGGTGTCGTATGCGTGTTCGTCGAGGCTGTCGTCTTCGCCCGCTACCGCCGCTGCACCGCCTTCTGCGGAGACGGTGTGGCTGCGCATCGGATACACCTTGGAGACGATCGCAATGCTCAGCTGCGGATTCATTTCGGCTATCGCTATCGCGGCGCGCAGCCCCGCGCCACCCCCACCGACTATCACTATGTTGTACGACGCCGTCATCGCAGTGGCTTACACCTCGAAGGCTTCGTGCTCGCCGCAGCGCTCGTCCCTCAACACCTTGCCGTCATGCCTTATCGTCCGGATGCGCACGCATCCGTCGTGGTAGACATGCCGGGTCTCGCGGCAGCCGCAGGTGTATTTGAGGTCGTCGAAGGCCAGCCCGTCGTCGTCACTTTCGAGATGACGATCGCCCTCGGCCATCCGCCCGCAGGGTGCCTTCTGCTTGGGGAAATGCGTGGTCGTCGCGGCCATCGTCCCGCCTCCTCAGATGTCGGGCGAGTGATCTAGATCACATCAGGATATGCCTGGACAAGAGTGCGCGCGGGTAATCGTCATGACCGGCTTGTCAGGGTTCGTCGGCGCCGTTGGGCTCGGCCGGAGCGTAAGCCGTTTCCCGCAATCGATCGGGGCCATTCATCCGCCGTCGACCGGCGAACGTTCGGTTTATGCTCAGGTCAGGTGCCATGGCGCGGCCATGGCGCCAGCGATATCGAGGCGACCGATGGCCAGCAGCGACCCGCTGCCTACGCAGGCGGATGTGCACGCCGGGGTCCCGGCGGAGCTGGTAGCTGCCGGTTTTGAGGATCCCGAGGAAATCGGCCGCGGCGGGTTCGGCGTCGTATATCGCTGCAGCCAACGCGAGCTGGACCGCGTCGTCGCGGTAAAGGTGCTAACCGCGGATCTCGAACCCGACAACCTGGAGCGCTTCGTACGTGAACAGGTGGCGATGGGCAAGTTGTCCGGACACCCAAACATCGTCGCCATCTTCCAGGTCGGAACAACCGCCACCGGCAGGCCATTCATCGTGATGCAGTACCACCCGCACGGTGCGTTGGAGGCCAAGATCCACCACAACGGACCGGTGGGCTGGGCCGACGCGCTGCACATCGGCGTGAAGGTCGCGGGCGCGTTGGAAACCGCACACCGACGTGGGACGCTGCACCGCGACGTCAAGCCCGCCAACATCCTGCTCACCGAATACGGCGAACCGCAGCTGACCGACTTCGGGATCGCCCGCATCATCGGTGGGTTCGAGACCGGCGACGGCGCGGTCATGGGTTCGCCGGCATATACCGCCCCGGAGGTACTGCTCGGCGAGTCACCGGACGCGACCTCGGATGTCTACAGTTTGGCGTCGACGCTGTTCTGCGCCGGCACCGGCCACGCGGTTTTCG
Source organism: Mycobacterium sp. (assembly GCA_035649695.1). GTDB lineage: Bacteria > Actinomycetota > Actinomycetes > Mycobacteriales > Mycobacteriaceae > Mycobacterium. Next base: position 6,750 of record DASRJA010000667.1, read on the forward strand.
AGCGCCGCAAGGGTGAGCAGATGGTCGCTCAGTTTCTCCGGATAACCAAGCACCCCATGCCGAGCCTGCGAGACTCGGGCCTGCCCACCGACGTATGCGCGGTGATCGAGCAGGCGATGTCGCGCGATATCGAGGATCGGCCGGCGACCGCGGAGGCGTTCGGCGAGCAGTTGCGCGACGTGCAGCGGATGCACGGCTTGCCGGTGGACGACATGGCAGTGCCCATACCGGCACCGACGATCCGGTACAACCCACCGCGGTCGTCCGGCACGCCATCGGGTTCATATCCGGCACGGACGTTGACGCCGCCTGTACCGGCGACCCGGTTCCAGCCGCCGGTATCGACGAAGGCGTTGGTTGACCGGGCGCGGCTGATCGACGTCCTACGCGCCGGACACGGCAAGAAGCTCACGGTGATTCACGGCCCAACTGGCTTTGGGAAGAGCACCCTTGCCGCCCAGTGGGCGAAGCTGCTGACCGCCGAGGGCGTCGCGGTGGCATGGCTGACCGTTGACCATGACGACAACAACGTCGTCTGGTTTCTGGCCCACCTGATCGAGGCCATCCGTGCGGTCACGCCTGCGCTGGCGACCGAGCTCGGCGAAGTGTTGCAGGAGCACGACGACGAGGCCGAGCGTTACGTCCTGACCTCGTTGATCAACGAGATCCATGAGACGGGCACTCGCATGACGCTGGTGATCGATGACTGGCAGCGCGTCACCGACCCGGCGACCATCGGCGCGCTGCTGTACCTACTCGTATACGCCTCTGATGATTTGACCGTGGTTGTGACCAGCCGCAACCAGAGCGGCCTGCCGATGAGCCGGATGCGGATGCTCGACCAACTTCTTGAAATCGACGCCACCGCATTGCGTTTCGATGTGGCTGAATCGGAGAACTTTCTGGTCGACCTGGGTGGGCTGGACCTGGACCATGCGGACGTCGAGGAGCTCACCGCCAAGACTGACGGCTGGGTGGCCGCACTGCAGCTAGCATCGCTGTCGCTGCGCGGCCGCGACGATCCCGTCCCGCTGATCGACACGATGACCGGCCGCCACCACGCGATCAGCGCGTTTCTGGCCGAGAACGTGCTCGACA